>CAZSUO010000080.1:1839-9037 GCA_964610065.1 uncultured Coriobacteriaceae bacterium
AGCATCACTTCGAGCGGCTGGTCGGTGGTCATGTCGCGCGGGAAGAACCGCGGACCATCCGGCAGCAGCGCCACCACGGTGTCTACGAACGCATCGAGATTGAAACCGGTCTTGGCCGAGAGGACCACCTCGGCCACCGGCGTGACGAGCTCTCGCGCACGCTCGAGCTGCCGGGCGACCGTGGCTTCGTCGACCACGTCGGCCTTGGTGAGCACCAGCACCACCCGACGTCGTCCGCGGGCCACCCGCTCGGCGACCCATCGATCGCCGGAGCCGACCGACGCGCTCGCATCGATGCACAGCGCGATGACGTCCACGTCGGAGGCGGCCAGCACGCTCGAGCGATTCACCTCTTCGCCGAGCGCGTCGTGCGGCTTATGCAGGCCCGGTGTGTCCACGAGCACCACCTGGGCGTCGTCTCGGTCGAGCACCGCGCGCAGCCGGTGACGTGTGGTCTGCGGTGTGTCCGACGTGATGGCGACCTTGGTGCCCACGAGCGCGTTCACGAGCGTGCTCTTGCCGGCGTTCGGGCGCCCTACGAGCGCGACGAATCCGCTCGCGACGGTCTCGTACCCGGGGTCGCTCACTCTTCGTCTTCCCCGTTGTCCTGGTCGAGGAATCCACGCACGAACGCCTCGGGCAGCAGCTCATCCAGGCGCATCACGTCCACGGCGTCGGTCTTGCCGCTCATGATCACGCGCATCGCCGGGTTGAACTCGGCGAGGAACTGCCTGCACGCACCACAGGGCACGCACGGCGCGTCCGAGTCGCCGATCACGGCCACCGCGTCGAAGTCGGTGTGGCCCGCGGTCACGGCCGCCAGAGCCGCCGAGCGCTCCGCGCAGATCGTGGAGCCGTATGCGGCGTTCTCGACGTTCACGCCCTGGAAGATCTCGCCGCCTGCGTAGATCGCCGCGCCCACCCGGAAGTTCGAGTACGGTACGTACGCGCGCGGCTGGATCTCGCGTGCGAACGCCAGCAACGCCAGATCACCCTCCGTTATGTGCTTCGGCACCGTCGGCCTCCTTCTCCTGGTCCGAGCGCGGCTCCACGAGCAGCCTGCGGACGCGATTACCCTCCATGTCACGAACCGTCATCCGCACGCCTTCGACCTCGATCTCATGGCCGGGCTCGGGGATGCAGCCCGCGATCTCCACGAACAGACCGCCGATGGAGTCAGCCTCGATCTCGATGGCGGTCCCCAACAGGTCGTTGAAGTCATCCACCGGCAGCCGTGCGTCCAGCAGCAGCGCACCATCGTCCATCCGCGTCACGAGCTCTTCCGCGCGATCGTACTCGTCGAAGATCTCGCCCACGATCTCCTCAAGCAGGTCCTCGATGGTCACGAGACCGGCTGTGCCGCCGTACTCGTCGGCCACCAGAGCGATGTGCGTCTTGCGCTGCCGCATCTCCACCAGAAGCTCGTCGACCGGCTTCGTCTCGGGCACGAAGAACGCTTCGCGCACGAGATGCACGACCGTCTCAGGGCACGCCGCGTCACCAAAGCACGCGAGCAGATCCTTCGCGTACAGCACGCCGAGGATGTCGTCGAGCGTCTCGCGGTAGACCGGCAGCCGTGAGAGCCCGGTGCGCAGCGCGACCTCGACCGCCTCGGCGATAGTGGCCGTGTCCTCGAGGCACACCATGTCGGTGCGGGGCACCATGACCTCCCGTACTATCGTGCTCGCGAAGTCAACCACCGCCTCGAAGAACGCCTCCTCGGCATCCTCACGCTCGGACTCCGCATCACTGGCCGCCTCGGGCACGAGTTCGTCGCCGGTGAGCCACGCGTCGCGCACCGGCTCCTCGGCGATGAGCGACGTGATCGCCACCCACCCCGCCGCGAAGGCCCGCGCTACCGGTGCGAGCACCGCGGTGAACCGTGCAGCCCAGGGCGCCATCACGAGCCCGACACGCTCGGGATTCTGCACGGCAAGCGTGCGCGGAAGCGTCTCTCCGAGCACGAACACGACCACCAGCGACACCACTGCGGATGCGAGCAAGAGCACGAGCGGGGCCTCGGCAAGGAGGCCCTCGTCGGCGACCGTGAGCGCCGCGTACCCGATGACCGCCGTCCCGAGCGCGAACGCGAACGCGCGCCACAGCGACAGCGCGGCCGCCAGACGGCTCGGGCGTTCCGCGAGCACCTCAAGCGCGCGAGCGCCGGGCACGTCGGCATCCATCAGACGGCGTGTGCGGGTGCGTGAAAGCAGCCGCACCGACGCGTCGGCACCGGACAGGACAGTCATCACCGCTATGAGCACGACAAGCGAGAGCGCCGTCGCGAGAAGAACCAGTCCGATCATAGTGCTGCCCCTGACCTCCTCCGTGGTCCTACGACCACGATACCTGAAACACCAGCGTCGCGATGAGGAACCCCAGCAGCCCGCCCACAAGCACCTGCGGCCAGGTGTGCGCGCCGTTCTCCACGCGGCTCTGGCCCACGAGGAACGCGAGGAAGCCGGCGAGCGCCGCCACTCCGCCGCTTGCGGTGATGTAGCCGATCGCGGTGGCGGCGGCCGCGGCGGTGGCCGTGTGGCCCGAAGGCCACCCGCCACGCATGTAGGTGCCCGAGCGCGTGATCGCCTTGCCCACCAGCACGCCGAGCGAGGTGAGCAACAGCGCCACGATCGTGATGTGCATCGGGGTCTGCTGCACGCGCGTCAACAGCTGGTCACCGACCCTGCCCAGCCGGGCGAAGAACACCACGTACCCCACGATCACCGCGTTGACCGAGGCGATGAACACCGCTCCGGCGGCCACGTCCTTCGCCACCTTCGCGATCGGGTCGAAGCTCTGTGTCGCCACGTCCACTGCCGCCTCGATGGCCGTGTTCATCAGCTCGGAGACGAACACGAACACGATGGCGAACAGGATCGCGATGAACTCGAGGCGTGAGATCCTGAAGAACAGCGAACCGCCGAGCACGATGAGCGCCGCGGTCACGTGCAACCGCATGTTCCGCTGCGTCCGGAGTGCGTAGACGATACCCTCGATCGCGTAGTTGAAGCTCCAGAGGAGCGAGCGGCTGCGCATCGATCCCCTACTCGTCCGCATACGCGTCGAGGATGGCCACCTGCCGGGCCTCCATCACTGACGCGTCATCGTCGGCGACGTGGTCGTACCCCAACAGGTGGAGCACCCCGTGCACCAGCAGCACATCAAGCTCGCGCTCGACGCTGTGGCCGAGCTCAGCCGCCTGACGCTCGGCCACCGTCGGGGCGATGATCACATCTCCGAGGGTGATAGGCTCGTCCCCCGGCGTAGGGCACGGCTCGTCGCACCCGAACGACAGGACGTCGGTGGGTCCGGTGATGCCGCGATAGCGTTCGTTGAGCGTTGCGATCTCGTCCTCGTCCACGAGCGCGATGGAAAGCTCGGTCTCATCGGGCACGCCCTCCATCGTGAGGGCGAACCGCGCGAGCCGGTCGAAGGCGCCGAAGTCGAGCGGCTCAGGCTCTCTGTGGCTCACGATGCTGACCAGCATGCTCCACCCTCTTCTCTCGCGGCTCGGGGTACTCGATACGGGGATGGTAGACGCTCGCGAGCATCCGCGTGTATACCATCGTCGCAGTCTCGATGTCCTGCAGGGTGAGTGACGACTCAACGAGCTGGTGGTCCTCGATCTTGCCACGGACGATCGATCGTAACAACGCCTCGATGCGCGCGGGCGTGGGGGTGTCCAGCGTCCGTACCGCCGCCTCCGCGGAGTCGGCAAGCATCACCAGCGCGGCCTCAGGCGATCGGGGACGCCGGCCATCATAGCGGAAGTCGGCCTCGAACACGGGCACGCCCTTCCTGCTCGCCTTGTCGTAGAAGTACGCGACCACCGACGTCCCGTGGTGCTCACGAACGATGTCCACGACCTCCTGTGGCAGATGATGTTCCTCGGCAAGCTCCACGCCCTCCCGGACATGCGCGGTGATGATCCGCGCCGAGAGGGATGGTGAGGTCGCGTCGTGCGGGTTGGTGCCGCCCGCCTGGTTCTCAACGAAGAACGCTGGCCGCCGCACCTTCCCGATGTCGTGGAAGTACGCGCCCGCACGCGCGAGCAGCGGGTTCGCTCCGATCGCCTCGGCGGCTGTCTCGGCGAGATTCGCCGTCATCACCGAGTGCGAGTAGGTGCCCGGCGCCTCGGTCATCAGCCGGCGAAGCAGCGGATGGCTCGGGCTGCCGAGCTCCAGCAACGTGATGTCCGAAGTCACGCCGAAGACCGACTCGAAGAACGGGAGCAACCCGACCATCAGCACGGCGGTGATGAGACCGCCGACCAGGCCGTAGCCGCCGGAAACAGCCGACGCGACAAGATCGTTACCCGAGGCGAGCGAGGCGCCGAAGGAGACCAGACCCAGGACCAGGATGACCAGCGCCCCCACCCGGAACATGTCGGAGCGCTGACGCAACCGCGATGTGAGCACGATGGCCGCGATGCTCGCAACGAGCGCCGCTACGGTCTGCGCGCCACCGGCGTAGCCGAGCAGCAACGCCGCGACCGTGCTCATCGCGGTGAGCAGCACAGCGGGGCGCGGACCCACAAGGAGCGTTGCGAGGATGCCCACGAGCGGCACCGGCATCAGATACGGCGAGAACTCCGGCGCCAGCAGCGAGGTCAAGCGTGTGGTGTACATCATGCCGAGCAGGAGCGACGCAAGCAGCATGAGGTCGCGCATCCGCTCCCACAGGGTTTCATGGAACGCCGCCCAGTAGGCGCCGGCGAACGCGATGAGCGCGGACATGAGCACCACACCGGCGATGACCGAGGCGGCGTTCGTGCCCTGCTCGAGACCGCCGAGCGTGCGCACCAGCTCGATCTCCCGGGCGGTCACGATGTCGCCCTTCTCAACGATGTTCTCGCCTTCCTGCACGTACACCACGACCGGCGCGACGCGCTCGAGCGCCTCGGCACGCGCGCGATCGGTGGCCGCCTGGTCGATCATGACCGTGGGCTCGATGAAGGCGTTCCCCACCGATATCACGGCAAGACGCTCGCTCAGGGTGAGCGGGATCAAGCCCGCGCTCTGGGCGAGCTGGTCGCGGGCCGCCTGCAGGTCACCCTCCTGGATGCGACCGGACAGGATGCTCCCCACCAGGCCCTCGGTGTTGCGTGCCACCGTTTCGATGGAGGCCGCGGGAAGCTGCACCACCGCCACGATAGTGGCGGTGTCCATCCGGGACGCGTAGGTGTCGAGCAGCGACGCAACCGCGTCAGGCGTACGGGTCTCGACCGAGCTCACCGCACCGGTCTCGTCGGCCGAGACGGTGGCCTCCGCACTCGCCGAGGCGCGAGCGGAGGTGACCGCGGCGAAGAACTCGACGATCCCGCGGCGGGCGTCGGACTGCGCCGCCTGATCGAAGGTGTACACCGGACCCACGGCGTCGGACGCTGCCTTCTGGAGCGCCTCGGTGGCCGCCTGATCGACGTACTGCACCGATCGGGGAGCCCGGAATGTACGCGGCGCCGGCTCTCCCTCGGCGATACCCAGGGGGACGACCCTCACCGCAAGTGGCGCCGCGGCAAGGATGATCACGATGACGCCGAGGACCACACGCTGTCCGAGCGGTGTGGCGAGTGGGCCCGTCTTCGGCCAGAAGCGGCGAAGACGGCTGATGATGCCGTGACTAGGCATGGTCTCTGGCCGAACCGCGGCCCTGGGCCTCTTGGTACTCGTGATAGGCGGTCACGATGCGCTGCACCAACCGGTGGCGCACAACGTCGCGCGCCTCAAGCTCCACGAATCCCACGCCCTTCACATCGCCGAGGATGTCCTTGACCTGGATGAGACCGGACAGTCCGCCGATGAGGTCGGTCTGGGTCACGTCGCCGGTGATGACGATCTTGGAGCCGAACCCGAGGCGTGTGAGGAACATCTTCATCTGCTCGGGAGTGGTGTTCTGGGCCTCGTCGAGGATCACGAACGAGTCGTTGAGCGTGCGGCCGCGCATGAACGCGAGCGGCGCCACCTCGATCACGCCGCGCTCGGTTAGCGATGTGGACTTCTCGATGTCCATCATGTCGAAGAGCGCATCGTAAAGCGGCCGCAGATACGGATCGACCTTCTCGTAGAGGTTGCCCGGCAGGAAGCCGAGTTTCTCCCCCGCCTCCACGGCCGGACGCGTGAGGATGATGCGGCCGACCTCTTTCTTGCGGAGGGCGTCGACCGCCATGGCCATGGCGAGGTACGTCTTGCCGGTACCCGCCGGACCGATGCCGAAGGTGACCGTGTTCTGGCGGATCGCGTCAACGTACCGCTTCTGACCGGCGGTCTTGGGCCGGATCGTCTTGCCGCGGTGCGTCAGGATCACGTCGGCGAACACGCTCGAAGGGCTGCACTCGCCACGCCTCAGCATGTCTATCGCGCGATCGATGCTGTCGGAGGTGAGCGACTCCCCTGCTTGTACCAGGTCGAACAGCTCGGTGAACACGGCCGAGACCGCCTGCGCCTCGGCGGCGTCGCCGGTGATGGTGATCTCGTTACCGCGGACCGTGATGTCGGACTCGAACTGCTCCTCCACGAGTTTGAGCAGATGGTCACTCTCGCCGAGCAGCTCCACCATGCTCATATCCGCCGGAGCGACCAGGCGCACCTGTGTCGGATTCGTCACGTTGATGGTCCCTGCGCTTCCCCTGCGCGCGGCGCCTGCGTCCGCACGATCGTCCGAGATTCTACCGGAGTGATTCTACCACGCTGGACACGACACCCGTGGTGTCGGCATCGCCAAGCCTGACCTGCAGTAACGCGCCGGGCATGGCGCGCTCGTGCGGCGCGATGACCCGCAGGTACTCGCGAGTGGTGCCCTCGACCCGCCGGACACCATCCGGGCCCGCGGACGTTACTCGCTCCACGAGCAGCTCGGCAGTACGTCCTCGCGCCGCCCCGGCTGTCTGCAGGGTAAGACGCTCGCCGAGCGCGCGCAGTTCGGCGGACCTCGCTGCACGCACCTGCGGCGGCACCTGGTCCGCCATCTCCGCGGCGGGAGTGCCCGCTCGCGCCGAGTAGCGGAAGACGTGCAGACGCGAGAAACCGGCGGCCTCCACGAACGCGAGCGTCTCCTCGTGCTCGGCATCGGTCTCACCAGGAAAGCCCACGATCACGTCGGTGGAGACGGCCACGCCGGGAAGCGCCTCGCGCGCGGCCCCCACCGTCCTGGCGAACCGGGCGGTGTCGTACGGACGCCCCATGCGCGCCAGCACCGCGTC
>CAZSUO010000081.1:0-2823 GCA_964610065.1 uncultured Coriobacteriaceae bacterium
CCGAAGGTGCTCGAGTTCAACGCCCGCTTCGGCGATCCCGAGACCCAGGTGCTGCTGCCGCTGCTTGAGAACGACCTGCTCGATGTGATGCTTGCGGTGGCCGAGGGCCGCCTCGGCGAGGTCGAGCTCAGCTGGCGCAACGGCGTGGCGCTCTCGGTGGTGCTTGCCGCTGGCGGCTACCCGGTCGCCTACGACAAGGGCGCGGTCATCAACGGGCTTGAGGAGGCCGGGCAGATCGAGGGTGTCACGGTCTATCACGCGGGGACCGCACTCGACCCTGCCGGCCGCCTTATCACCGATGGCGGGCGCGTCCTGAACGTCACCGCGATCGCGCCGAGCTTCTCGGAAGCACGCAGCCGCGCGTACGAAGCGGTCGACCTCATCCGGTTCGACAACATGCACTACCGCACCGATATCGGCCTCAAGGCGCTCCGTGCCAGGGGTGAGGCCTGATGCTCGCCGAGCGGCTGCTATCGCGTGCCGTCAGCGTCACGCAGGGCGGCTACTTCGCCAAGACGCCGAGGCCGGTCCCATCACTTCCGGGGCCCGAGGCCGGCAAGCAGTATCTGCTGTACGCGCACGTCCCGTTCTGCGAGCGGCTCTGTCCGTACTGCAGCTTCAACCGGTTCCCGTTCTCCGAGGACCCGGCGCGGAAGTACTTCAAGAGCCTGCGCGAGCAGATGCGCATGGTCGCGGATCTCGGCTACAGCTTCGACTCGCTGTACATCGGCGGTGGCACGCCGACGATCCTTGTCGACGAGCTCTGCGAGAGCATCGACCTCGCTCGCGAGCTCTTCGGCACCCTTGAGGTCTCCACCGAGACCAACCCCAACCACCTGATCCCGGAGATCCTCGATCCGCTCAAGGATCGAGTGCAGCGGATGAGCGTCGGCGTACAGAGCTTCGATGACGGCCTGCTCAAGGAGATGGATCGCTACGACAAGTACGGTTCGGGCGCGGAGATCCTCGAGCGTATCCAGTCGCTCGAAGGGTTCTTCCACTCGCTCAACGTGGACATGATCTTCAACTTCCCGAGCCAGACGGAGGGAATTTTGCGGCGTGACGTGGAGATGGTGAAGGCGAGCCGGTGCAACCAGACCACGTTCTACCCGCTGATGGCGTCGCGCTCCGTGGAGGCGAGCCTCAAGCGTACGGTCGGGATGGTGGATTACGACCGCGAGGCCGAGTACTACAAGATCCTGGTTGACGGCCTGTCGGACACCTTCGAGCTCTCCACCGCATGGACGTTCTCGCGCATCGGCGGCGGCATGATCGACGAGTACATCGTGGACTACGAGGAGTACGTGGGCATCGGGAGCGGCGCATTCAGCTACCTGCGCGGCGACATCTACCTCACCACGTTCTCGCTCCGGGACTACTCGGCGGCGATCGCCGAGGGGCGGATGCCGGTGGCCGTTGGCAGCGCGTCGGCCAGCCGCAAGAACCGGATGCGCTACCGCTTCCTGATGTCTCTCTTCGGGCTCAGGCTCGACAAGAAGGCGTTCGAGCGCGACTTCGGCGTGAGTGTGGAGCGTGGTCTGCCGCTTGAGACGCTCTTCTTCCGGGTGTTCGGCGGGTTCGCGACCGATACGGCCGAGGAGCTCACGCTCACCGAGAAGGGCCGCTACCTCGCGGTGGTCATGCAGCGCACGATGTTCGCGCAGCTGAACGACCTGCGTGACGCCGCGCGCAAGGCGCTCGCTTCGGACGAGCGGCAGCTGTTGTTCGGGGACGGCGCCGGTGGATGCGGTGGCTCAGAAGGATGCGAATGATGGACAAGGAGACCGACATGGCCGGGCAGACACCGCTTGTGGGCATCATCACGGGCTCGAAGAGCGATCTCGACGTGATGCAGGAGTGCGCCACTGAGCTTGAGGAGCTCGGTGTCCCGTTCGAGCTCATTGTGGCCTCGGCGCATCGGCAGCCCGCCAAAGTGCATGACTGGGCGGCGGGAGCGGCCGATCGCGGGATCCGGGTGATCATCGCGGCGGCGGGCAAGGCAGCGCACCTCGGCGGCGTGGTGGCCGCGTACACGCCGCTTCCTGTGGTGACGGTACCGATGAAGACATCGGACCTCGGTGGACTGGACTCGCTGCTCTCGATGGTGCAGATGCCCACCGGTGTGCCGGTCGCGTGTGTCGCCATCAACGGCGCGAAAAACGCCGCCATCCTGGCGACACAGATCCTGGGCACCGCGATGCCCGAGTACCGCGCCCGCGTCGCGGAGTACAAGGCCGCGATGGCGGATGCGTAGACTCGGAGCGTTCGTGCCGTTCCTCGTGGCCATCGGCGCCACGTTCTTCGGCTTCGGGTTCGCGGGCGGCTGGCTCGGCGAGCTCGCGGAGTCAATCGCACGCTCGATGGCCGGGGGCGGCGCGATCACGCGAGGTGAGGCCCTGCCAGTGCTGCTCGCGCTGGACGCGATCGCGCTAGCACTGACCTTCGCGGGGTCGTACCTCGGCGGAGTGTCGCTGCCGTCCGGCCTGCCGCATGTGGCCTTCGGCCTGTTCTTCCCGCTTACGCTCGCGGCCACGCAGGCGCGGTTCTTCGAGCTGGCGGGCGGCGTGGACGGCCTCTCTGACGCATTCGGCGGCTACAACTTCGCCGCGACCTTCGTGCTGGTGATCGTCATGGCCGAGCTCGGCGTGCAACTCAAACGCCGCAGGTACGAACGGGGCTCCGCTTAGGCGAGGGGATGGGCGCCGAGGTGCTGGTCGACCTCGGTATGGTCGCTCAGCTGAAGCCGAGCGCTCCGGGCTCGCCGATGAACGGCCCTACCACGTCGGCTGTCACCCAGCCGCCGTGGAAGCGTCCCGGCTGGGG
>CAZSUO010000081.1:2923-8769 GCA_964610065.1 uncultured Coriobacteriaceae bacterium
GAGATGGACCTCGGGATCGTCATCGACTCCGGAGCGGCGTCGACGGTGGCCATGGCCGATGTGCGAGCTGGGCAGCATATCGTCGTCGGCCATACTGGAGTGCGCGTCCGCCCGATCGAGCGGCCCCGCGACAAGCAGGAGTTCGAGTTTATGAACTCCGAGGTCTCCTCGGAGAAGCCGAAGGCGCTCGTGATCAAGGACGTGGCCCGCATGCTCGGCCGCGTACGCGACCGCGGGCAGAAGATCATCTTCGTGGTCGGTCCCGCCGTGGTGCACACGGGCGCGGCGGAGCATCTCGCCAGGCTCGTGAAGAGCGGGTACGTCTCGGTGCTCTTCGGCGGCAACGCCGTGGCCACGCACGACATCGAATCCGCGCTCTACGGGACGTCGCTGGGCATCACGATGGATGGCGGCCGGCCGGCCGCGGGCGGTCACGAGCATCACCTGCGCGCCATCAACACCATCCGTGGGTGCGGGAGTATCCGTGACGCGGTCGAGCAGGGCGTGCTCACGTCCGGCCTCATGCATACCCTGGTGACCACCGGGACTCCGTACGTGCTCGCGGGATCGATCCGTGACGACGGTCCGCTGCCCGATGTCATCACCGATGTGCTCGAGGCGCAGAAGACGATGCGCACGCACTGTCAGGAGGCGGGGGCGTGCATCATGCTCTCGACCATGCTGCACTCGATCGCTACGGGCAACATGCTGCCGGCACGGGTGACGACCGTCTGCGTGGACATCAACCCCGCTGTCGTGACCAAACTGGCCGACCGGGGTAGCTTCCAGACTATAGGGATCGTCACCGATGTCGGGTTGTTCCTGGAGATGCTGGCCGACGAGATCGAGCGGCGGTGAGCGAGGCGCGTATCGCGCCCGGCGCAACGGTACCACCTGAGAGGATCACACGTGGCGAGGGTCAAGCCCGGCGATCGTAGTGCCGTTGCGGTGTTCGCACTCGGATGATTCTGGGAGCCGGACGCCCGGTTCGGGCGTATGCACGGTGTTCTCAGTACGCGGGTGGGGTATGCGGGAGGCACCACGCCGCGGCCCCGCTATCATGCGATGGGTGATCACTCGGAGTCCATCGAGATCGTGTACGATCCCGCGGTGCTCAGCTATGAGGACCTCATCGTCGAGTTCTGGTCCGCGCATCGGCCCACTGGCCCTCGCCCTCCCGCCCAGTACGCCTCCATCATCTTCTACAGCACCGAACAAGAGCGGCTGGCCGCGGAGTCGTCGCTGCGGGTGGTCCTCGAGCATCACGACTCCGTACACACCCGTGTGGAGCCGCTCGGCGCGTTCTACCCGGCGGAGCGGTACCATCAGCACTACTACGCCAAGCGCGGTCTTGCCGGTTTGTGCGCGATCACGAAAGTGAGGGCCTCGTGACCAAACGCTATGACGTTCACCGCTCGAACAACGAGTGGCAGGCGGTCCTTTCGCCTGAACAGTACCGGGTGCTGCGCGAGGCGGGGACCGAGCCCCCCTTCAGCGGTGAGTACGTGAACGTCGATGACGAGGGCCTCTATCGATGCAGGGCATGCGGGAATCCGCTGTTCCGCTCGGATGCCAAGTACCACTCGGGGTGCGGCTGGCCGAGCTTCTATCGGCCGGTGTCAGAAGATGCCGTGGAGGAGCGGCTCGACACGACCCACGGGATGATCCGCACCGAGATCCGCTGTGCGAGATGCGGGTCCCACCTTGGACATGTGTTCGAAGACGGTCCGGAGCCAACGGGACTCAGGTACTGCATGAATTCCGTTGCCCTGGATCTCTCAGCTACGGAGGAGTGAGCCGATGTACCAGGAGAGCGAGATCGTCGATCTGTTGATGGTGCTCTTCCTGACACCGATCATGGTGGCCACGTATCGTGTCGTCACGGTCAGAGGCAAGCGATGGTTCGCGCTGTCGTACCTGATGATCGCGGTCGGCTACGTGTTCACGGTGCTCGAAGGGTACGTCGCTCCCGAGGCGCTCAACACACTGGAGCACGTGACGCATGCGCTCGCCGGAGCTTTCTGCCTTGCCGGGGCAGCGTCCATCTTCCGGTACGCACGCAGCGACGCCGGGGGTGCAACGTAGATGAGCGTGGTCTCCTTCTCCGATAGCATCGCACTGCTGTGCTACGCGTTGGCCCTCGTGCTCGTTCTGGCCGCCCCGGGCCGCGCTCGCTCGATGGGGGTGAGCTTCAAGTTCTCGATTGCGGTGGCGATCGCGCTGCTCGTGTTCGTGAGCCTCTCGAATGTCCTCGAACACGCGGGTATCACCGATGCGCTGGATGCATATGAGGACTATGCCGAAGTCCTGTTCGTCCCGTTGGTGGCCTACATTCTCTTCAGCCGTTCTACGACCGAGCAGCTCGCCGCAGCGGAGGCGGCCGAGGAGCACGTGCGGCGCGAGCACGCGCTGTTGATGAGCGTGGTCGACACCGCCCCCTCGTGCATCATGGTGGCTGACGCCGAGGGGGGTGTGTGGTTCGCGAATGACGGAGCCCGGCGCTATGTCGAAGACCCCGGCGACGGGCCGAGGATGGTCCTTCAGCCGGGTCTCGCACCAGTGATCGTGAGAGCGGTCGAGGGGGCTCCGGTTCGCGCTTCACGCAGATGGGTGAAGGTCGACGGCGATGAGCGGTGGTTCACGGTGAGCGCCTCGCCCCTACCGGAGACATCAGGCAGGGCGCATCACGCGGTCGTTGCGTTCCAGGACATCACCGAGCGCGTTGCCGCGGAGGCCGAGCTCGTGGAGTATCGGGAGACACTCGAGGAGTTGGTGGACCGGCGCACCAGTGAGTTGCTCGAGCTGAATAGTCAGCTGACGGACGCGAGCGAGACAAGTCAGCGGCTACTCGCGAACGTCAGTCACGAACTGCGCACGCCACTCAACTCGATCATCGGTTTCACCGACCTCGTGCTCGGCGAGAAGCCCGGTCCACTCAACGACGAACAGAAGCGGCAGCTGGGTTTCGTGGGGGCCTCAGGCAAGCAGCTGCTTGCGATCGTCGAGTCGATGCTCGAGTTGTCCCGCGTGGAGGCTGGCCGCGGCGCGGTTTCTCTGAGCGCCGTTGACCTTGGAGCCGAGGTCAGGGATGTGGTGAACCCGCTCGGCATCATCGCTGATGATAGAGGCATCGCTCTCACATGTTCGTGTGACGCTGAACTGCACGTGCACGCCGACGTCGACAAGCTGGGCCAGATCGTCCGCAACCTGGTGACGAATGCGGTCAAGTTCACCGACCCCGGTGGAACCGTCGACGTTCGGCTGGTTCCCGGTGAGGACGAGGCGCTGATCGAGGTCGCCGACACTGGGATCGGGATCGCCCAGGAGGATCAGTCGCGGATCTTCGACGCGTTCGAGCAGGTCGATCGCACGGATCGGGTGCGCGCGCCGGGAGCGGGGCTCGGGCTATCGATCTGTCGCGATCTCTGCGGACTGCTGGGATACCGGCTTTCACTGGTGAGCGAGCCCGGTGTGGGCTCGACATCCACTGTGCATATACCGGCCGCATCTGGCACCAGGGATGTCGAATGACGAGCGAGCGCCTCTCTCTTGATGATCTCGGGTTCAGCCCGTCCGTTGCCGCCCTGATCGCCGCGCACCCTGCCGGTCTGACGCCGGGAAGGGTGGTGCGGTCCGACAGGGGGTTCGCGTTCGTGCAAACGGCCAGTGATCTGCTTGTCGCCCGGTCGGCGACCCGCCTGGTGAAGAACGCGGACGATGGCGGTCTGCCGGTGGTCGGTGACTGGGTCCTGCTCGGTGGAGATGAGAGCGAACCGCTCGTGGAGGTCGTGCTCGATCGCATGACCTCGATCGCCCGCCGCGACCCTGGGCACTCGGCCCGAATGCAGGTGCTCGCGGCCAACGTGGACACCGTGTTCATCACGCACCCGCTTGCCGAGCCGCCCAACCTCTCACGCATCGAGCGCGAACTGGCTCTTGTGTGGGACAGCAGGGCGCAACCCGTCATCGTGTTGACCAAGGCCGACCTGAGCGCCGACATCGCGGATGCGCAGGAGCTCGTTTCGGGAATCGCGTTCGGTGCGGATGTCCTGGTCACGAGCGCCACGGACAGGGCGGGGATCGCCGGGGTAGCCGGGTACCTGGGTCTCGGGCGCACCGCCGCCCTCATCGGCCCTTCCGGGTCGGGGAAGTCCACCCTGGTGAACGCACTGGCCGGGGAGGATGTGCAGGAGACGCGGGAGGTGCGTGTCTCCGACGGCAGGGGGCGGCACACCACGGTGTCCCGGGAGTTGATCGTCTTACCGGGCGGCGGACTCATCATCGACACACCCGGCTTACGCGCTGTGGGCATGTGGGACTCTGCCGAGGGGCTTGCCCAGGCATTTTCGGACATCGAGGAGCTCGCCCGGGAGTGTCGCTTCCGTGACTGCCAGCATGAGGGCGAGCCGGGGTGCGCCGTTGAGGCGGCCGTCACGAGCGGTGATCTGCCGGAGCGCCGTCTGACAAGCTTCCGGGAGCTTCAGGCGGAGGTGGCACACGTGAACGAGCAGATAGGCATTCGCGCGCGCCTGGAGAAGAAGCGCGAAGACAAGCTGCTTGCGCGCACCATCAAGGACTTCTATCGCCAGGGGCATGGCAGGCGCTGAGTCCATCTGATGAGGGTCAGCGCACTCTGTAGACGTCCCGTGCGACAAGCGCGGCGGTCGCGAACACGAGGTTGGCGACGACCCATCCCATCTCAAGCGTTGAGGTGAGCCCGCTGCCCGCCCAGTAGGCGTATGAGTAGGCCGTGTCGGTGGCAGCGAACACAAGCGCGCCCACGACTACGATCCACCAGGGCCATCCAAGCCGTCCGGCGCCGAGCTGCCGGATCACCAGAGAAAGCGCGAGGGCTGGAGTGAGGATGAGCAGCACGTCTCCCAGCGGGTAGAACGTGCTGACAACGAGCCCCCAGAATCCGAGCTCGGCGATTCCGGCGGGGAAGATGTACGGCACCAGCAGGAGCACGAACAGCGCGAGCGTGAGTGCGAGTCCTACAACGGCGGCGATCATGATCGGCGTGCGAACAGGTGCGAGATCCCGGTACGAGCGGACCGCGAGCACCAGAGCGGCCAGGAAGAAGCCGTACTGCAGCACGTAGAAGATGTCCGCCAGGCTCGGATACGGGTCCAGACCCATGTGCAGATCAAGCACAGTCCACACCACGTCGCCGACGGCGTACGACGCGACGCCCAGGCCGACGAGCAGCCACTGCCGCCCTACCCCCTGGTCGAGCCCGATGCGCACCGCTACGCTGAGCATCACCGCGGCGAGCACCACCTGCAGGATCGTCCCATACCAGTACGCGCCGGCGTACGCACCATCACTCAGGGTGCCCGCGTACATCTGTGAGCTGAGGAACGAGAAGATCGCGGTAAGTCCAACGAGCACTCCCGCGGTAGCGTACGTGCCGGGAGTGATGACGCCACTCGTGCGCGGGGCCGTAGTCTGTGCGCTCATCAGTCGCCCCTTTCGATCTGCCCGAGTAGGTCGTCGATCACAGCGCTTGGAGCAACAGGGCTGAGCAGCCTGCGGACGTTCGACTCAAGGGCCGCCAGGTCGCCGTTGTCCAGCTCGTCAGCGGCCTTGCCGATCGAGAGTGCCGTACCCCGTACGCACGTGTCCGCCACGGTCGCACCAACGTACGGAGTCAGTGCGGCAATGACGCGCTCACGTAAGGTAGCCATGAATCCCCCAGTCTTCAGACCCCGTGCCGAGCGCGGCCTCGATACGAGTATCGGACTCCCCCCGACTGTACCTGAGTGTCGGTGTAGGCTCGACCTCCTGTCAAGGAGCTCCCTGCGCGACGTGCGCCGCTGGTCATCGGGTCGCCGAGGCTATACTCA
>CAZSUO010000082.1:0-8737 GCA_964610065.1 uncultured Coriobacteriaceae bacterium
CCTGGGCATTGAAGGGGTGCGCCGTGGCAAGCGGGTTCGCACCACGGTGCCTGATAGCGCGGCGGCCTGCCCTCAAGATTTGGTCCGACGCCAGTTCGAGGCAGATCGTCCGAACCGACTCTGGGTAGCTGATTTCACCTACGTTCCCACCTGGCAAGGATGGCTGTATGTGGCCTTCGTTATCGACGCCTACGCAAAACGGATCGTCGGCTGGCGCGCCTCCAGCAGCATGACAACAGACTTCGTCCTGGATGCTCTGGAACAAGCGGTGTACGACCGCCGGCCCAGTCAGTCAGACGGCCTTATTCATCATTCGGATCGCGGGTCGCAATACGTGTCCATTCGCTATTCGGAACGCCTTGGTGCCAGTCCCACTGCGCTCACTAGCAGCGTCCACAGGAAGAACATCTGGAACGAGCGATCGCGGATCGTCTCTTTGGTGGTGAGGTCGACCGCGGCCACGCCGGCCTTGGTGCCGCCAAAGGCGGACACCTCATCGGCCCTGGGGAATCTGATCACGAACGAGCCTGCGGCGACCACGCCGCCCAGAGCGATGCCCAGGATCATGAACGTGCTGCGCCAGCCAAAGCGTTCCATGAGGAACACGGCGGTGGAGCCGAGGGTGGATCCCCCAAGGCCGAAGCCCATGAGCAGCAAGCCGGAGACGATGCCTTGCTTGTCGGGGAACCAGCGCATGATCGGATTCATGAGCGCGTTGAACGCCATTCCAACGCCACCGCCCACGAAGATGCCGTAGTACGCGTACAACTGGACGAGCTGCGTGACCGTGGAGGCAAGTGACAGGCCTGTGAAGATCGAGGCAGCGCCCATGCAGAGTATCCAGCGTGGCTGCATCCGCTTCGCCAGCCGTCCGGCGAGGAGCCCGCCAAACCCGAAGAACACCATCGAGATCGAGAACGTCATCGACGTCTGCGAGCGGAGCCAGCCGAACTCGGCCTCGAGTGGGCGTACGAACACCGACCATGCATAGATCAGACCGAGCAGCAGGAACATCACCGTGGCGATGCCCGCGAGGACCCATCGCTTCCTGCTACTCACCGGTGACCCCGCTCCTGTCGAACCCCGACCAGACAGGCACACCCGTGTAGACCTTGGGCTCCTCTACGCCGTCAAGCACGCGCGTGGCACCCGCAGCGAGCGCTTCCATCTCGAACTCGCCTGCATACACCCTGACCGGCGCGATAGAGCCGACCATCTGGCTGATGCGCGCCACGAACGCCTCGTCATTGGCGATGCCGCCGGTGAGCACGATCGCATCCACATCGCCTTCGAGCACGGCCGCGTATGCGCCTATGTTTTTGCCGATCTGATACGCCATAGCCTGGTACACCAGGCGCGCGTAGTCGTCGCCCGACTCGATGCGACGCGCAACCTCCCGCACGTCGGCGGTGCCGAGGTGATCGACTATGCCACCGTTCTTGGTGATGCGCGCGTACATCTCCTTCTCGGTGTACTCGCCCGAGAAGCACTGCTTCACCAGCGCCGTACCGGCGATCGACCCGGCGCGGGTGGGCGCCATCGGCCCGTCACCGTTGATGATGTCGTTTGAGTCGACCATGCGCCCGCGGCGGTGCGCGGTGACCGACACGCCGCCACCGATGTGCGAGATCACGAAGTTGCACTCCTCGTAGCGCTTGCCAAGGTCGGCGGCACAGCGGATCCCGACTTCCTTCTGGTTGAGCGCGTGGATGCGGCTCTCGCGGGGGCAATCGGCAAGTCCGCTCACGCGGGCGATCTCGTCAAGCTCGTCCACGTCCGGCGGGTTCACCACGTACGCCGCGCCGCCGTACGTCTCGGCAAACTTGTGTGCGAGCTGGCTGCCGAGGATGGCCGGGTGCTTCACGGTGAAACCAACGCGCGCGTGGCCGAGGAGCGTCTCGTTCACCTCGTAGGTGCCGCCCTCCAGACTTACCAGTCCGCCTCCGCGACCCACGAACGCGTCCATACCGGCGAGTGAAAGCCCCGCGGTGGCAAGCGCGTCGAGGATGTTCTTCTCCCGGTAGGGCAGCTGGTCGCTGATGTCGGGGAAGGTCTTGAGCGTCTCGGCATCGTGCTCGATATTCTGTGAGAAAACCGACTCCGCGCCCTCAAAGAGCGCGACCTTGGTGGAGGTGGAGCCGG
Source organism: uncultured Coriobacteriaceae bacterium (assembly GCA_964610065.1). Taxonomy (GTDB): domain Bacteria; phylum Actinomycetota; class Coriobacteriia; order Anaerosomatales; family Anaerosomataceae; genus Anaerosoma. The sequence goes on from CAZSUO010000082.1 coordinate 2,143, forward strand.
GGTTGATGGCGAAGATGCGGTATCCGGACATCACGCGACACCGCCCTGTGCTGCAGAGCGCACAACGGCGATCGCTACCACACCGATGATCTCGTCGGTGGTGGCACCGCGAGACAGGTCACCCACGGGCCGTGCGAGACCCTGGATGAGGGGACCGTACGCCTTGCCGTGAGCGAAGCGCTGCACGAGTTTGACTCCGATATTGCCGGCACCGAGGTCCGGGAATACCAGGATGTTCGCGCGACCCGCCACGGGGCTGTCGTCTTTGACCTTCTTGGCGGCCGTCTTTGGGTCGATCGCCGTGTCCAGCTGGAACTCGCCGTCCACCAGGAGATCAGGCCGACGCTCGCGAACGAGGTTTGTGGCCTCGACGACCTGGTCCACACGCTCGTGTATCGCGCTGCCGCGGGTGGAGAACGACAGCATCTCGATCCGGGGCTCCCAGCCCAACAGCGCGCTCACGGTATCTGCCGAGCATATAGCGATGTCGGCAAGCTCGCTCGGGGTCGGTGCCGCGACCACCGCGCAGTCCGCGTGCGCGAGCAGGCTTCCCTCGCTGCCTTCAAAGCCCGGGATGTCCCAGATGCCCACGCTTGAGATCGTGGAGATGCCCTGCGCAAGGCCGATGATCACCTGCGACTGCAGGATAACGTCACCGGTGGTGTAGCGCAGCCCGCCCACCATGGTGTCGGCGCGGCCGGTGGCCACGCACATCGCCGCCAGCCCGAGCGGGTCGCGCGCGGTGCGTGCGGCGCTCTTAGCGCTCATCAGCGGGTGCGCGGCGACATACTCCTCGGCGATTCGTGCAACGAGCGCCTCGTCGGCCGGGTCTACCACGGTGACCTGGTGCATCGGGCAGCCGGCCTCGGTGAGAAACGCTGTCACCGCAGCGGTGTCGCCCACGACCACCGGGTAGGCATAGCCCTCGATCGCTGCACGCGCAGCCGCTTCAAGGATGGGCGCTTCATCGCCCTCCGGGAAGGCCACGCGCTGCGGCGTTTCCTTCGCTTTGGCTTTCACCTGTTCTATCAGGTCCATAACCAGTGCTCCTTAAGTGAGTGATGTCATGTGTTCGTGCTCGTCGAACTCGGTCACCGCCATCGCCACCGCGTAGTCCGTGTCCCACGACAGCGACACGTCGATGTCAATCACGCCGAGGTCTTCGGCCAGTACCGCCAGCGGTCCAAGGAGACGCACTGTGGGTCGGCCCGTCTCGGCCGAGAGGATCTCGATGTCATCCAGCCTGATATCCACGGGTGGGAGGGCCAGCGCCTTGAAGATCGCCTCTTTGCCCGCGAAGCGCACCGCCAGGTACCGCTCGGGGTCCTCACGCTTGGCCGACTCGGCGATCTCCCGATCGGTGAACACTCCTTTGGGAAAGCCGCCCACGCCATCGGCGCAGGCACGACGGATTCGCGAAATCAGGAGGATGTCAGTGCCGATACGGTGCATCGTGGTGGTCCTTCAGGAGGTCTGGTGTTCGGGGCTCGAGGGCGGGTGCGCCGACTGGGACCCGGTGTCGCCGTTCCTGGGGGGGGAGTCGGCGACACCGGGCGCGGAGAGGGGAATGGCCCTATCGGTAGACGTAGTCCCCCGCCACGTACCGCGGCGGAATTACGGGAACCTGCAGGTATGAGTCGTACTGACCGCCCGAGTGGACGATGTGCTGGCCCCGGTTGTCGGTCTCCCATGCGAGCGGCTCAAACCAGCCCTCGCGGATATACCGACCGGCAAGCTGCACGCGGATCTGCTGACCCTTGTGCCAGATGCGGCTGTGCGGCCAGATCTCGATGTCCACCGGCACGATCTCACCAGCAGCGAGCTTCTCTTCCTTGAGGTGCGACTGCACCGGCTGGAAGTCGCTCGAGAGCTTCTCGTCGAGGGCGCGGTGCGAGACGCGCATCTTGCCCCAGGCACCGGGGTGCGGCTCGCCGAGTACGTGCACGGGCAGCCACTCGCCGTTCTCATCGAGCTTCTGGACGTTGACGAAGAGGTCCATGTCGTCGTGGCCATCGGCCTCGACCCACAGCCGCAGCTTCATGTAGCCGGTGATCTCGGTGTCCTCGTCAAAGGTCATGTCGAAGTTCACAACACCGGTTGCACCGTCGTAGGAGACCTTCGACATGCTCTCAAGCGGTTCGGGTGACATGGCGCCGCTCCCGGCGTCGATGAAGAGCTTCTTGTAGACCGTCCGCTTGAGCGGGAAGCGGTCTTCAGGACGGTTGGTCTGGAAGTCGAACTCGTAGGCATCCATGACCTCGAGGCGCACGCGCGGCGTAAGCTCCCAGCCGTTGCGGACCCCCTTGAGGTAGCGGTCGAAGAAGCGCTTCAGGTCCTCCAGCCCTGCAGGGCTGTAAGCGTCGGGCCACTCGAACTCGCGGTGCGCGCGCAGCCACTTCTTCTGCGACTTGATCCTGCGGAACGCCTCCAGTGAGCCGCGAAGGTGGAAGTGGTTCCAGCACACCGTCGTAGAAACGGGGATGCGGATGTTCTCAAACGCCGGAATCTTGTCCTCCCAGTACTCGTTCATCAGCGGCGACTTGCGCGCCATCGCGCACACATCGTCCACGGAGCCCAGGCCGGTGATACTACCCACGATGAACTCGTTGAACGAGATTGCAGGGATGCCGCCCTCGTAGAGCGACTCACGGAAGATGTCGGTCGTGCCCTCCCAGGGAGCGATGCATGCCAAGTGTGGCGGCTGCTCGGCGGCGATGCGCCACTGCGTCATGGCAACGGCGGAGTTGCCGCCCATGCCGACCTTGCCGCTGCACCACCACTGGTCCGCAAGCCACTCGATCAGGTCGTGCCCATCGCGTCCGTCCTGCGTGCCAAAGAACGACACGTCACCTTCCGAGTAGCCCACACCGCGCGGGTCGACGTTGACGACCGCGAAACCGTTGCGGCACCAGAAGGCCGGGTCGGTGGACTCGAACTTGGCCATGTTCGAGATGACTCCCGGAGGGACGCCCATGACCTGCCACTCGGGAGAGCCATCACCCGGGCGCTTGCCGTAGAAGCTCCACGACACGATCGCCGGTATGTTGGTCTCATTCACCGGACGGTAGATGTCGCAGTAGATGGTGATACCATCGCGCATCTTCACCGGCACGTCCTGCTCACAGAGGATGCCGTCCTCCGCGATGAAGGTGCGCTGGTTGAACTCCGCACAGAAGCCGAATGTGGCGAGCGCTGGAACGGGCTCGCCCGCAACCACCGGCGGAGCCGGCCTACGGGTCTCGCGACGGATGACATCCATCTCCTTACCGAGCAGAACCTCTGTCTTGATGATCGGATCGCCCATCAACGCTCTTCCTCTCAACTCTCCAGACGCGCACACGCGCGCCACTGCCGTTGTGCGTGCGTGATCAGGCCAGCAGGTCGGCGACAAACTCAGCTGCCTCGCCAAGCGTCTTTGCCCTGGCGAACTTCATGAATGGCACCTGGATGTCGTACTCGTCTTCGAGCGCCATCGTGACCTGTACGCCATCGGCGGACTTTGCCCCCAGCTCCGCGAAGGCGGTATCCGCACTGAGTTCACTCACGTCTTTGCTGAAGATCTGCGCCGTACGCTCAATGATCAGCTCCAACACCTCTTGCTCGATCGACACGTTGCACGCCTCCCTTTCTCTCGTCCGCCCCACCGCTCACGGATCCAGTCCTTGATGCCTCGGCCAACCGGCAGAGGTCCACCCTTACGAGACGAGCATGGGTGACGGCGACCGCGGCATCTTCGACCAGAACGACTGGTCTTTGGGGAAGAGAAGGTGTCGAAACGCATGAAATCGTCGGCAAGTAGCATCAGGCAGAACGTATGAGCGAGCGTGATCGACGCTCCGATAACGTGGCGCGAGGTCCCGGAGGGCCTCAGCGGACCGAAGCGACGGCGCCTGGCCTAGCTGCCTGATTGAGCGATCAGAGACGCCGCTCAGTGACGCCGCGGACTATCCGCACGGCCTGTGGGTCGACGCACTTGTTCGTGTTGAAGCGACGGTGGTGCCGCAGCCGACAGCACGCGCGGCGCGTCCGCGGGCGCCTCGTGTCGACGTCTCTCAGAATGAGGTAGGACTCAAGCGCCGCAATCGTTCCTTCAGAGCCAACCGGGCCGCAGCCCCCCATGCTAGACGGCGATGCTCAAGCGTGCGTCCGGCAAGCCGCGCCTCCACGCACCCGCTGAGCGACGCCAACCGCCCCATTTGCGCGGGGCGTTTCATGGTGCCCCCAAGGGAATTCGATCGTGCTCGTGACTACTGGAAATGGCAGCGCATAGCCTCCTACCAGCGGAAAGACCCTTCGGAGTCATCAACATGACTCCGAAGGGTCCCCGTTTCAGAATGGCAACAGGGAGTGCTGCTGAGCCACGCGGAGGCATCTACACCCCGTCTGAGCTGCGCTTTTACCTTGCGACCGCTCTCAGCCGCGAGACATTTGTAGCCCGATCTCACACTCGAAATCGGGCTACTCAGGCCTCTGACCTGCGGTTTTATGGTGCCCCCAAGGGAATTCGAATCCCGAAAGTGCTTGTGACTATTGGGACTACTTGGGACTCGTTGGTACTCAAGAGCTGCGGCGAGTCCCAATAGGTACCAACGAGTACCAACAGTCACCATGTATTTGGGCGACAAATCGGGCGACAAATCCGGGGATCCCCGGCGCGCCCGCGCTTATCAACCGACCGTCCCACTCAAGCTCGGGTGAGACCCTTCCACGGCTCGCCGTGAAGACGAGCGATGAGACGGTCGTGCACGAGCAACGCGGCGTCGTCGACGTCATATCCCGTGGGGTCGCGCAGCAGCGGGATCACGTCGGCGCGGAAGTCAGGAGATGCAAGCTTGCCCACCATGTTCGCCTCGAACTCCGCGCGCGAGATCGCGGTTTCGGTTCGCGCCAGGTACTCGCCGAGTTGGAGAGCGGTCTTGCCGACGTGTGAGTGAGCGCATGGCTCGGCAGCTGCTCAGGCGCTGGCGGCCGTAGGCTCTGTCCAGCCCATGACCCGCATGAACGTGTCGGTCGGCGACGTGAGCTCATCGCCGAGGACGAAGGCTGTTATGAACTGACCAACGAACATGCTGAGCAACGTCCGCACGCGCGTGGAGACGTCTTCGGCATCCGCCTCGATGCCGTAGTACGCATCCACCACGGGAACAAGTCGCTCGAGGCGAGCGAGGATCGGGTCTGCCACGCTTTCACGGAACGCCGTGCGGAACACCGGACTATGCATGGACGCGATCATGACGGTTCGGACCACGGGCAAGTAGCTGCCCACGGCCACGGTGCGGTTCACGAAGATCGTCTCGAACGTCTCGGCTATGTGTGCAGGCTCCGCCGCGGCCAGCAAGGGCCCGACCTCGGACTTGATCCGCGCGCTCACACCCGTGATCAGGGCGAGGCAGATGTCTTCTTTGCTCGAGAAGTGCCGATACAAGGCGGGCTCACTGACGCCCACGAGCTCGGCGATCTCACGCATGCTTCCTGCGTCGTAGCCCTTCTCGGAGAAGACCGCTACGGCGGCATCCAGGATCTCGCCCTTGCGGTCGTCAGTGGCATCCCGGAAGAACCTGGGTTCTGAAGCGGGTCGCTCCACTTCAGATCACACCCCTTTCGTTTCGCTCGCGCGTGACGAGGTGCACGAAGACGTCTTCGATCGACGGGTCGATGGGCGTCGCGGATGACCCGTCCACGTCAGCCCGTACGATAGCAGCATCGAGACGCTCTGCGGCGTTGCCCGTGGAACCCATGTTCACGTGAAGACGGGCGCCGCTCAGGTACACCTCCTGGACGTCCTCGTCAGCCTCGAGCGCAGCGAGCGTCACGTCCGCATCGGGCGATTCGACCTCGAAGATCTCATCGTGCATCTCGCGCACGCGGATCTCCTCGGGGGTGCCGATAGCGATGATGTCGCCGCGGTAGATGAACGCGAGCCTCGAGCAGTTGGCCGCCTCGTCCATATAGTGCGTGGTGACGAAGAGCGTGACGCCGCTGGCAGCCAGCTCGTAGAGTAGCTCCCAGAAGTCCTTGCGGGCGAGCGGGTCCACGCCGGAGGTGGGCTCGTCGAGGAAGACCAGCTCGGGCTCGTGGATGATCGCGCAGCCGAGTGCAAGGCGCTGCTTCCATCCCACCGAAAGGTTGCGGGCGAGTTCGCCTTCGCGTCCCACTAGGTCGGCCATCTTGAGGATGTAGTCCCGCCTGGCCGCGAATCGCTCGCCATCCAGACCGTAGACGCCGCCGTAGAAGCGCAGGTTCTCGTCTACGGTCAGGTCCTCGAAGAGCGAGAACTTCTGCGACATGTACCCGATGCGCGCGCGGACTGCCTCGGCGTCGTTTGCCACATCAAGGCCCAGGACGCGGGCACCGCCGCCACTGGGCGCGATGGTGCCGCACAACATCCGGATGGTCGTGGTCTTCCCGCTCCCGTTGGGGCCGAGGAACCCGAAGATCTCGCCGGCGCCCACCTCGAAGGAGACGCCGTCGACTGCAACAAAATCGCCGAAGCGTTTGCTGAGGCTCTGGACCGAGACGGCCACACCGGGCGCACTCGGCGCGGGCGGCTCAAGCTCGAGTCTGCGTTTGAAGAACGACATCTGTGGTTCCTCTC
>CAZSUO010000083.1:0-8718 GCA_964610065.1 uncultured Coriobacteriaceae bacterium
AACCCCGCCCAGCAGAAGAAGAGCTGCGAGTACGCGTCCCCGGCTGCGGGCACATGGTTGTTACACTCGAGTACCTCCTCGATGCCCCGCAGCATCCACCGGGGGTCCTTCAGCAGCAACATGCCCTCGGCGTCCGCCTTCTCGGCCGCCGTCCACGCCGCCTCGCGGTGATACCACGCCAGCAGCTCGGTCACGATCACCACGAATCCGTAGCCGAACATGGCAAGCCCGAGACTCGCATCGGCACGCTCCCGGCCATTCGTGGCCGTCGGATCACGGGGGCTCTTGTCATCATCGCGCACGAGGTCCGCATCGCGCAGGGCCCAGATCGGGCCCATGAGCGCGGAGACGGCCGTGGCCCACAGGGTGTCGAGCGTGAGGACGCGGGCGATGAGGTTCGCGAACACGGCGCGCTGCGCATCGGGGCGCGTGCGCTCGAGGAGTCCTCGCGTCACCCCGATCCTCACGCGATCGATAGAACGGCCGAGCACGAACGCGTTCACACCCGGCGTGTCGATGACGTAGAGCTGCGGCGTGCGAGGCAGGCCGCCGGCGAGGGACATGTCGCGCAGAGCGCTCTTGGTCGAGAGGAGCGTGCCACCGGCCGGCACACGCGCGCCCAGCCGCCTGAGCAGCCGCATCTCCGAGGTGGAGAGCCGGACGAGCGACCACACCGTGGCCGCCGCGAGTGCGATCGCGAAGCCGAGCGCCACCGCTCGCAGGATGAACGCTCCTGGCCCGATGTCACTGCCGGGTAGACCACCGCCCGACCGGAACACCACGACAGTGGCGATCAATGATGAGACCATCGCCACGATCGCGGCGGCGAACAGCGCGATCGCCAGGACGAACGACACCATGAATCCCAGGAATCGCCACCTGTTGCCGGCGACCCGCGCAAGCAGCGGCTCTATGCGCTCCGGCCGCACTCCCGGCGCGACCGAGTTGGCGAGTGTGGACGACGGCCGGTAGGTCACCGGGGCCTACTTCTTGCGGCCGTCGAGCTCTGCGGCGAGGTCGTCGAGCGTGAGGCCCTCGCGCGTCATCACCACGAGCAGGTGGTACACCAGGTCGCCGATCTCATACCGGAGGTGCTCCGGGTCCGCGTCCTTGGCGGCCATGATGACCTCACCGGCCTCCTCGGCGATCTTCTTCAGGAGCGAGTCCTGCGGTCCGCTGAGAAGCCGGGTGGTGTAGCTGTCCTCGGGCAGGTCGCGTTTGCGCTGCTCGAGCACGGCGAAGAGTCCGTCAAGCGATGCGCCGATGGCCGAAGCCCCCGTAAGCGGCGTCGCGACTCCGCCGCCGAGCTCACGGTAGAAGCACGTCCGCTCGCCGGTGTGGCACGCCCCGGAGCCCTCCTGGTCGACGACCACCAGCAGGCAGTCGGCATCACAGTCGTAGCGGATCGAGCGCACCCGCTGCACGTTGCCGGAGCTCTCGCCCTTCTGCCAGAGGCGGCCGCGCGAGCGGCTCCAGAACCACGTCAGACCGGTCTCCATCGTGCGCGCCACCGACTCCGCGTTCATGTAGGCGACCATCAGCACCTCACCGGTGCCGTCCTGCTGCACCACGGCGGGAAGAAGGCCGTCACTGTCGTATGCAAGGTCCTCGATCGTGAGATCGTCACGCTCTCTGTTCACAGATACCTCCGGTCGGGGGTCATGCACATTGTGCCACTTGCCGTCGAGCGTCTCGACGGAGATCTCGAGCACGCTCGTGACAGCGCACTTCTCGGGCGGTATGCCGGCGCCCGTGCTCCCGTAGTGCCGCATGATCACATCGAGCCCGTGGAGCTTCTCGGCTTCGTCCTCGAGCAGGCGGGCGTATCCCCAGCCGATCACACTACGGAATCGCGACGTGTACGCGCACGGGCGGTCGGCAGGGAGCACCTCGCCTTCGTCGACCTCGAAGCACACCCGGGCACCCTCGCCTACCGCGGCGATCCGGCGTCCCGCGCGGGGGCCGTGCACGTAGATGCGCGCTCCGTCGTATCCGTAGTTCACCGGGACCACGTAAGGCCCATCTTCATCCACGAGCCCCAGCCGCACCACCTGCGCGCGGCGCAGGAGCGCGTCACACTCGCCCTGCGGCATCCGATGGTCCTCGCGTCTCATACACACGCCTCCGTCGTTCGCCCGCTCATAGCCGCACAGGGATCCCGGCCGCAGCCATTGCTTCCTTCACCTGTCGCACCGTCAACTCGCCGAAGTGGAACACGCTCGCGGCAAGCACCGCGTCGGCATCGGCCTCGAGCACGACCTCGGCGAAGTGATCGGGCTCTCCCGCCCCGCCGCTGGCGATCACCGGCACACCCACCGCCGAAGTGACCGCGCGCGTGAGGTCGATGTCGAACCCGTCCTTGGTGCCGTCGCGATCCATGCTGGTCAGCAGGATCTCTCCGGCCCCGCGGTTCGTCGCCTCGGCCGCCCACGCGACGGCGTCGAGACCCGTGTTCGTGCGACCGCCCGCCACGAACACCTCCCAGCGCGCAGGCGAGGACCCCGGCACGCGGCGAGCGTCGATCGCCACCACGATGCACTGTGAGCCGAAGACGCCGGCCGTGGATGTGATGAGCGACGGATCCGCCACCGCCGCCGAGTTGATGGCGGTCTTGTCGGCGCCCGCCACGAGCATCGCCCTGATGTCGGCCACCGACCGCATCCCACCACCCACGGTGTACGGGATGAAGACCTCCTCGGCGGTGCGCGACGCCACATCGAGCATTGACGGGCGCTCCTCGTGGGTGGCCGTGATGTCCAGGAAGACGACCTCATCGGCGCCTTCGCGATCGTAGACGGCGGCGAGTTCCACCGGGTCGCCCGCATCGCGGAGATCCACGAAGTTGACGCCCTTGACCACGCGCCCCTCGTGGACGTCCAGGCACGGTATCACGCGCTTCATCAGCATGCCGGAGAACCTTCCGCAGCCACCAGCGCGATCGCCTCGGCGAGATCGATGGTGCCCTCGTAGAGCGCGCGGCCGATGATCACACCCTCGGCTACCTGCTCGCCGAGCGCCACGACCGCCCGGACGTCGTCCGGCGAGTGCATGCCGCCGCTCACCACCACCGGGAACCCGGCGCCAGCGGCCACCGCGCGATACGCCGCGTCGTTGATGCCGGTACCCATGCCGTCACGGCTGATGTCGGTGTACACGAGATGCCGGATGCCGCGGCCCGCGAGTTCGGCCACCACATCGGCGGCACGAAGATGCGCACCTTCGCGCCATCCGGCGATCTTGACCTCGCCATCACGTGCGTCCACGCCCGCCACCACGCTGTCGCCGAACTCGGCCACGGCCTCGGCCACGAACGCCTCGTCGGTGACCAGCTTGGTACCGAGCACCATGCGCGCGGCACCCGCATCGGCAAGCCGCCGCATCGTCTCGAGCGTACGGATGCCGCCACCGGTCTGGACCTTGAGGCCGCTCTCGGCGGCGATGCGCTCAACGATGGCGATGTTGCCGGGCACGCCGTCACGCGCACCATCGAGGTCCACCACGTGCACCCACTCGGCGCCCGCCTCGGCAAAGACACGCGCCTGCGCCACGGGGTCGTCGTTGTACACGGTCACGCGGTCGTAGTCGCCCTGGGCGAGGCGCACCGCGCGCCCACCGAGCAGGTCGATCGCAGGAAAGACGATCATCGGGCCGCACGCTCCTTCACGATCTCGCCGAAGTTGCCCAGCAAGCGCAGTCCCGCCGCCGACGATTTCTCGGGATGAAACTGCACCGCGTACATGTCGCCCCGGCCCACAGCCGCGGCAAACTCGATGCCGTAGCTCGTGGCGCCGATCACCCACGACGGGTCGACCGGCCGTAGGTGGTACGAGTGCACGAAGTAGAACGCGGTGCCCTCCGGGATGCCGGCGAACAACCGCGTCTCACGCGGATACGCGACAGTGTTCCAGCCGATGTGCGGCACCTTGACGCCGCCCGGCAGCCGTTCGCACACACCCGGTATCACGCCGAGACCGGCCCACTCCCCGTCTTCCATGCCCACCTCTGCGAGCAGCTGCATTCCCAGACAGATGCCGAGGAATGGCACGCCCGCCGCGGTTCGCTCGAGCACCACATCCCGCAACCCGCTGTCACGCAGCGTGGCAGCCGCGTCACGGAACGCGCCCACGCCCGGCAGCACGATGCCGTCGGCCGCCACCACCACCGCAGGATCGGGCGTCACGACGATGTCGGTCACCCCGGCGTGCTCGAAGCCCTTCTGCACGCTGCGGAGGTTGCCCATCCCGTAGTCGACGATGGCGATCATGAGTGACCCCCGATGACGGGCCCAGCGGTCGACAAGGCCACCGCGCGCAGTTCCGCAGTGAGCCGAGTTGCGGTGTGGGGGTCACGCGCGCAGTTCCGCAGCCGGGGGAGGCGCCGAGGACGCGGAGCGTCAGCAGGCGCCGAGGGGCCCCGGCGAGGACTGTCCGAGCACGGGCCCCCACACCGCAACGAAATCACAGCGACCCCTTCGTACTCGGTACACCCGTGACCCGGGGATCGATCTCCACGGCCTCGCGAAGTGCGCGCGCGAGCGCCTTGAAGGCGGCCTCGATGATGTGGTGCGCGTTCTCTCCCGCAAAGGCCATCACATGCACCGTGATGCCCGCATTCGAGGCGAACGCGATCATGAACTCCTTGGCGAGCGTCGTGTCGAAGGTGCCGATGAGCTCGATCGGCACCGTCACGTCGTAGTGCATCTGTCCTCTGCCCGAGATATCCACGGCGGCAAGCACGAGCGCCTCGTCCATCGGCATGAACACCGACCCGAAGCGCCGGATGCCTGCCTTGTCGCCGATGGCACGCGCGAACGCCTGCCCGAGACAGATGCCCACGTCCTCAACGGTGTGGTGCGCGTCGACGGCCAGGTCGCCTTCGGCGTCGACCGTGAGGTCGAACAGACCGTGACGGCCGAACGCTTCGAGCATGTGGTCGAAGAAGGGTACTCCGGTGCGTACGTTCGTCCGCCCCTCGCCATCAAGCTCCAGCTCGAGCGTGATCGAGGTCTCCGAGGTGGCCCGCTCTATGATCGCGGTGCGCGTCATGCTACTCACCGTTCCGCTCGAGGTGCCGACTCGCTGTCGCGTTGATGCCGAAGTGCGCCGACGCGTGCTTGCACGCGATGATCTCGTCCATCGCCTTGAGGAAGCGGGCGACCTCCTCTTCTGATCCAACGGTCACCCTCAGGCAGTCCTCCAGCCCCGGCGTGCGTGAGAAGTCACGCACCAGTATCGAGTGGTCGTGCAGCAGATCACGCCACACCGCGGCCGCCTGGTCGATGCGGAAGAGGATGTAGTTCGCCTCCGAGGGGAACACCGCGACCTCGGCCATCTGGGACAGGCCGTGCACCAGGCTGTCGCGATTGCGCATCGCCTCACGCACGCCCGCTTCGAACACCACGCGATCGCGGAACGCCAGCTCGGCGGCTACCTGGGTGAACCGGTTCACCGAGTACGGCTGCCGCACCTTGGTAAGCTCGCGGACGACTTCAGGGTCGGCAAGCAGATAACCCGCCCTGAGCCCCGCAAGCGAGAACGCCTTGGAGAACGTGCGCAGGATCGCGAGATTGGGGTGCCTGCTCATGTGCGGGCGCATGGTCTGACGGCTGAACTCGAAGTACGCCTCGTCCACGAGCACGAGCGCGTCGGTGGCTTCGAGCAGATCGATGAGCAGCGTCTCGGGCGTCATGGTGCCCGTGGGGTTGTTCGGGTTCGACACCACGATGATGTCGGGATCCTGCTCGGCAACCGCCTGCATCAGCGCGGGACCGTCGACCTCGAACTCCGGCGTGCGCGGCACCTCCACCACGCGCGTCCCGGTCATGCGGGCGTCGATGCCGTACATCGCGAACGTGGGCGGCATATCAACGAGCTTCCGCCCGGGACCACCCCACGCGAGGATGATGTCGAGGATGATCTCGTCGCCGCCGTTGCCCACGAGCACGTTGGCGGCATCCAGGCCGTTCGCCTCGGCGATAAGCTCCCGCAGACGTGTCGCCATCGGGTCGGGGTACCGGTTGAACGGCACGTCGAAGCGCACCCGGTCCGCGAGCTTCTCAAGGAGCTCGCCCGGGAGGTTGTACGGGTTCTCGTTCGCCGAGAGGTTGACCTCCGCCCTCACATCTTTCGCGTCGTATGGCGAGATATCGCCGAGTTCCGGACGCGGCTGGCGCAGACGGTCCATGCTACTCGTCCTCCAGGCCGAAGACCGCGGCGAGGCGGATTCCCACGGCCGCCGCGTGCGCCTCGAGGCCCTCGGCCTCGGCGATCGTCATCACGGTCGCCCCGTCAGCCTCCAGCCCCTGCAGCGAGTAGCTCAGCACCGATGACTTCTTCACGAAGTCGTCAACGGAAAGCGGCGAGGAGAACCGTGCCGTGCCGCCCGTGGGCAGCACGTGGTTGGGACCGGCGACGTAGTCGCCCACGCTCTCGGGCGTCCAGGGGCCGAGGAAGATGGCGCCCGCGTTCTTGATCGAGCCGAGGAGCTCGAAGGGATCGGCCATCTGCACTTCGAGATGCTCTGGCGCGATGAGGTTGGCGGCGTCGAGCGCCACGTCGATATCCGGGCACACGATGATCACGCCGTTGTCCGTGAGCGAGCGCTCGATGACATCGGCGCGTGACGAACCGGCCAGCAGCTCGCGCAGTGCGAGCTCCACGCGCGCCGGCAGGTCCTCATCGGTGGTGACAAGGTAGGTAGCCGCACGCGGGTCGTGCTCGGCCTGCGCCATGAGGTCGATGGCTACGAACAGCGGCTCGGCGGTCTCGTCGGCGAGGATGAGCACTTCGGAGGGGCCGGCGAGCATGTCGATACCCACATCGCCCATCACGAGCTTCTTGGCGGCGGTCACGTACGCGTTGCCGGGGCCGGTGATCTTGTCCACGCGGGCGATCGTGTCGGTGCCGTACGCGAGCGCGGCGATCGCCTGGGCGCCGCCCACCTTGTAGATCTCATCCACGCCCACCTCGGCGGCCGCGGCGAGCGTGTACGGATTCACGCGACCGTCGGCATCCGGCGGCACGACCATCGCAATCTCCTCCACACCGGCAACGATCGCCGGGATGGCGTTCATGAGCACCGACGACGGATAGCAGGCGCGCCCACCGGGCACGTAGATGCCGGCGCGCCCGATCGGGGTCACCTGCTGGCCGATGAGCACACCGCCCTCGATCGTGGTGAACCAGCTCTGCTGCACCTGCCGCTGGTGGAACTCCTCGATGGCGATCGCCGCCGAGGCAATCGCCTCGCGGAACTCGTCGCCCACCTCGGCCACGGCGGCTTCGATCTCATCGTCGCTGACGCGGAAGTCGGCGAGCTCGGCCTTGTCGAACTGCGCGGTGTACTCCCGGAGCGCCTCGTCGCCGCGACGGCGGACGTCGTCGATGATGCGCTGCGCGACGCCCAGCACCTCCATGTCGATCCCGCCCGTGCGCGGCACGTCCGCCGCATCCAGCCACCGGCCGCGCTCGAAATCGATGCGTCGCATCATCATGTGAATCATCCTCTCCTAGTCGGTGGCGGCCGCCGCGGCGAGCGCCGAGGCGAGTCCGGTCACGCGATCGCTATCCGTCTTCAGGCTCACGGGGTTGGCCACGAACCGCGCGGTCGACTCCAGCACGTCGTCGACGATGCGGAGGTGGTTCTCCATGAGCGTGCGCCCTGTGGCGGTGATGTCCACCACCTGGTCGGCCAGGCCGATCAGAGGCGCCAGTTCGATATTGCCCGAAAGCTTCACCAGTTCCACCTGCAGACCGCGGCGCGCGAAGTGTTGCTCGGTCACGCGCGGGTACTTCGTTGCCACTCTGATCACGCCCAGGTGGCGGTAGATCTCGGCCACGCTGCGCTCAGCGTCCTCCGGCTCGGCCACCACGAAGCGACATGCGCCGAAGCGCAGGTCGGCCATCTCCACCACGTCGAGTGCGGACTCCACGAGCGTGTCCTTGCCCGCGATGGCCACATCCACGGCGCCGTACGCCACGTAAACGGGGATGTCCGTCGGCTTGCCGATGATGAACTCCATGTCGCCGGCGCGCAGTGTGAGCTGGCGCCCCGGGTCGGCGAGCCCGGTGGTGTCGTAGCCCGCCCTCTCGAGCAGCGAGACCGACTCGGCATACAGCGACCCTTTCGGGAGCGCCATTCGCAGAAGCCGTTCTCCCGCGGTTCGTCGCGCCATCATCGCGCATCGCCTCCCGTCGCGGCCCACGTGAGCCGCGGGGCCTCCGGCAGCGGATCGCCGAGGGGGATCGCCGCCTCGCCGTGCCGGTCGACGCGCACGATCGCGTCACCGTCGGCCATCAGCGCCTCGAGCGCGCCGAAGTCGTCAGCCTCGCGCACGAGCGACACGCCCGTGCGCCCCGTTGCGAGCCGCACCCGCCAGCCCGCGCCGCGCAGCCGCGCCGCGGCCGCGAAGACCTCGGACGGCATGCGTCCCCCGAGCACCGCGTCGAGCGGCTCGAGCCGTGGCGTACGGCCCTGCTCCGCGAGCGCGATCATCACCCGCTCGAGTCCGAGTGCGAAGCCCGCCGCGGGAGCGGGATCGCCGAACGCCGAAAGGAGCCTGTCGTAGCGCCCGCCGCCGGCGAGCGGCAGACCGAGACCCGGGGCGTACGCTTCGATCTGGAGTCCCGTGTAGTAGTCGAGCGAGCGCATGATGCCGAAGTCGACCTGGATGCGGTCGCCGTACCCGAGCGCCTCGAGCGTGCGCCATGTCTCGGCGAC
>CAZSUO010000084.1:0-8478 GCA_964610065.1 uncultured Coriobacteriaceae bacterium
GGTGGTCTGTGATCGGACCTCCAGGAGGTTTTAGCAGGCACCACCCGGTCCATGCGGGACCGGAGCGGCAAACGCCGCAACGGAGCACGCACTGTCATAGCAGGTAAGGGAAGAACGAACAAAGGAGAACTGAATGAAGCGGACCATCATCATCGCACTTTCCGTTGTTGCTCTCGTCTTCGGCGTGATCAGCTACGCGACTGCGGCCACGAGTGGTGTGACCACAGTCAATGCTACCGTGGCCAACATGCTCGAGCTGACGGTCGTCGACACGTCGATCAACCTGGGTGAACTGACGCCGGATGTAGACAAGACCGCTGAGGTAGAGCTCACCGGCAAGTCCAACAAGCCCGCAACCCTCAGCGCCAACGTGGTTTCGGGCGGTTTCACCACGCTGGATTCGGTGTTCGAGACCCCGAAGGGCAATCTGCGCGGTGGAAACATCAAGGAGACCGACACGCTCACCGCTGGTGTGACATACTTCGTGAACCCCGACAGCCCCGTCGTCGGCACAATCACCTACTCGCTCGTGCAGCAGCTCTAAGACGAGAGCGACACAGCTCAATCGAACGCCCGGGCCGCTCGGTCCGGGCGTTCGTGCGTCCGGAGCCCCGCCCTATCGCCCGCCCCCTAGCACCGCTCGTCACACCCGGCAGCAACCGCTCATCCTGGCCAGCGCAACGCCTGTCAGCTTCACCGAACAAACGCTAAGGCCACGCGCCGACCTGCCGATACCTATGGTGAAGGCTCAGAAAGGCGGTCCTGCGATGTTCGTACGATACGTCACACTCCTCACGGTCGTTGTGGCACTGGCCATGGCACTCCCCGTCGCCGCGTCCGCAGCCACAACGACGATCGTCGGCACTGTTGCCCGGGTCACCCAGGCAGGCGTGGACACAGACGTGATGACCGTGCAGTCGAACGTCCCGTGGGAGCTACGCCTGTGGTCCAAGGGCGGCAGCGACCTCGTGACGGGGACCCCCACGGCTGGCACTGAGGTTGCACTCCCGGCAGACGTGACCGACTTCTCACTTGTGGGCATGGAGTAGCGCCACACCCGCACAATCAAAGAAGCGCCCCGGCCGTCCGGCCGGGGCGCTTCTTTGATTCTTCTTCTTGCCGGGCACGGGTGCAGGTTCCGCCCCGACCTACCCGTTCTACCGTGAGCGCCGCTGGGTCGGCCTGCGTCGTGGCGCCGGCTCACGCGGGGTGCGCCTCGGGCGCTCATCGTCGACCGCGTCACCGCGCCCCTCGGGCTGCTCCATCTGCCGCCGCGGTCCATCGGGCTCGTCCGCATACGAGTCAGCGTCCCCGGCTTCCCGGTCGACGTCCGGCACGCGCACATGGCCTTCCCGATACTTGCGGCGGCGAGCACGACGCTCGCGGGCGTCCTCGCTCTGCGCCTTCTTCCAGCTCAGCCAAATCGCGATGCCGCCCACGATGATGATCAGCGCGACCACGAGCCACAGCGGGATGAACCACACCCCTTTGTCGATGGTGATGATCTCGGGCGCCCCGATCTCCGACCCCTCTCGCGGGTACGAGACCTCGAGCCGCATCGTGTAGCGCCCGAAGAGCTGCTTGCCAGTGTCGACAGCACCGCTCTGCTCGAAGTTCATCCCGGCGAAGACGGGGGTGTCAGAGGTGACCAGCGAACTCACGACCTCCTCGAGGTTCCCATCCAACAGCAGGATGCGTGCATTGATGTCCTTGTCGATGTTGCCCTCGTTGCGCACAACGAACGTGTACGGCGCAAGCTTCGCCAGCACGAACGACTTCGTCACGAACGGGCGCACGTCAACGCGCTCCACGATCTCGCCGGCGATGCGGATGCTGATCCGCGCGCCAACGCGACCGGTGACATCGGTACTCGCTCCTTCAGTTGCGGAGTCCCCTCCGAACATCTCGAAGAAGATGATCACCTGGTGGTCGCCGGGCGGAGCGTTCTCGGGAATCTCGAGCTCGAAGGCGACGGGAATCTGCTCTCCCGGAGTGAGCGACACGTACGGCGTGTTGCCAAGCGTTTTGGTCTCGGCGCCGACCACCATGCGAACCCATGTCGCAGGTGTCCCCACACCTGTCGCCTGGGTCGCACTGGGCACCTCGTAGCTGATCGAGCCATCCTCGGCCACCATCTGGTCCGAGGCGTAGATGAGTACGTCGATATCCTCATCGCCGTTGTTGGAAACCGCGACCTCGCCTTCGCCTACCTGGCCGGGCGCAAGCGAGAGATCGAACGTGCCGGTGGAGAGCCCGACCGTCCGCACAGCCGCTGCCGGCGCCGGGAACGACGCCACTAGCAGCGCCGCGAACAAGAGCACGGATACGGCGAGACTGCGCCGTGCACGCGCCATCAGATACCCACCGCTTCGCGGAACGACTTCACCTGGCGGCGCGCCACCGGGACCTGGGTCTCGTCGCGATCGGACATCACGACCACGTACGATCCCTCGACGCGCACGATCTCCTTCACCTTGTTCAGGTTGATCATGTAGCTCCTGTGGAGGCGACGGAATGCGTCGGTGGACAGCCGGTCCTCGAGTTCGGACAGGGTGAGGTCCACGAGGTACTGGTTCTCATACGTATGCACGTACGTGGACTTGTTCTTGGCGGAGATGTAGATCACGTCGTCGAGGTCGAGCAGCACGGTTCGCCCGCCCTTGCGCACGGCGAGCTTCCGGAAGTCGCCCTCGGCCTGTGCGGCGGCCCCCACACGCTGACGGCCGCGCATGAGGCTCTGGATGCGGGCCACGAGCTCCATGAGGTTGAAGGGCTTGGTGACGTACTGTTGTACGCCCTGTTTGAACGCCAGGATGCGCGCGAGATCCTGCGTCTTTGCTGTGAGCATGATGACCGGGATGTCCGCGGTGAGCGGATCGTTGCGGATCTCCATGAGGGTCATCCAGCCGTCGACTCGCGGCATCATGATGTCGAGGAGCACCACGTCGGTGGGGTGCTTATGCAGCATCTCCAGTGCTTCCGAGCCGTCCGAAGCGGACACGACGCGCATGCCCTCACCCTCGAGGCCCATCTGGATCATGTCGACGATCGCTTCGTCATCATCGACGACGAGGACTCTGATCGGATCCGACACCGCCACCTCCTCGAGCCCGATTCGTGCAGGATGCGCCGCTTGTCGGAGCGGCACGCCGAGCGTCGGCGCCCATCGCCCCGGATTGTACCGCACATCACCTGTATCGGACTATCGGGCGGCCCCCTTGAGCCACTCGTCCATCGCGCAAGCGGCACGCTTGCCGGCGCCCATGGCCAGGATGACCGTAGCCGAGCCAGTCACGATGTCGCCCCCGGCGTACACGCCGGGCTTGGAGGTGGCGCCGTTCTCGTCGGTCACGATGTAGCCGCGCCTCGAAAGCTCGAGATCGGGCGTGGTCTTGGGGAGCAGCGGATTGGCCCGCGTGCCGAGCGCCATGATCACCGTGTCGCAATCGATCGTGAAGTCGGCGCCCATCACGCACACCGGCGCGCGTCTGCCGCTCGCATCAGGCTCCCCGAGCTCCATCGTGTTGGCCACGATCCCGGTGACCCAGCCGTCCTTGCCGAGCACCTCCACCGGCGAGCACAGCATCTTGAACTCGACGCCCTCCTCGCGGGCGTGATGCACCTCTTCCTTGCGCGCGGGCATCTCCTCCTCGGTGCGCCGGTACACCAGGAAGACCTCCTCGGCGCCGAGGCGCTTGGCCGTGCGCGCGGCATCCATCGCCACGTTGCCGCCACCCACCACGGCCACCTTCCGGCCGCGCCACACCGGCGTGTCGGCCTTGGGGAACTCGTAGGCGCGCATCAGGTTCACGCGCGTGAGGAACTCGTTCGCCGAGTACACGCCGTTGAGGTTCTCGCCGGGTATGCCGAGGAACATAGGCAGACCGGCGCCGTTGCCCACGAACACGGCATCGAAGCCCTCCTCCGTCATCAGGTCATCGATGGTGTATGTGGCTCCCACAACGACGTCGCAGACGATCTCAACGCCCATCTCCTCGAGCAGGCCGACCTCGGCCTGCACGATGTGCTTGGGGAGGCGGAACTCGGGGATACCGTAGGTCAGCACGCCGCCGGTGGCGTGCAGCGACTCGAAGACGGTGACCGCGTGGCCGAAGCGGCGCAGCTCGCCCGCGCACGCGAGGCCCGCCGGGCCTGAGCCCACCACCGCCACGCGCTTCCCGCTGTCCTCGCCTACCTCGGGCACGCAGCGGCCTTCGAGCTCGCACGCCAGGTCGAAGTCGCCGAGCCACCGCTCGAGGCGGCCGATCGCCACGCTCTCGCCCTTCTTGGCGAGCACACAGCGGGCCTCGCACTGCTCCTCCTGCGGACACACGCGGCCGCACACGGCCGGCAGTGCGTTGCGCTCCTTCAGCACGGCCACAGCGGCGTGGTAGTCGCCATCGATCATCTCGCCGATGAAGGACTTGATGTCGATGTTGACCGGGCAGCCCTCGATGCACGTGGGGATCTTGCACTGGAGGCATCGGCTCGCCTCGGCGCGGGCCATCTCCTCAGTATAGCCGAGGGTGACCTCCTCGAAGTCCTTCGCACGCTTGGCGGCGTCGCGCTCGGGCATGGCCGTGCGCGGGATGCGGGCCGGGCGGTGCCGGGGCTTCTCGGCAGGCGCCGTCCCCTCGCCCGGTGCGGGTGTGGCGGTGTCGTCTACGAGTGACATGTGCACTCCCTGTGATACTCGGCATCGGCCAGACGCTCGTCGTCGTTGTACACCCGCTGACGGCTCATGAGTTCCTCGAAGTCCACCTGGTGCCCGTCGAAGTCGGGGCCGTCCACGCAGCCGAACTTGGTCTCCCCGCCAACACTGCAGCGGCAGGCGCCGCACATCCCGGTTCCGTCCACCATGATCGGGTTGAGCGAGACCACGCACGGCACACCGAGCTCCTTGGTGGTGGCCACGCAGAACTTCATCATGATGGCCGGACCGATGGCCATGGAGTGGTCGATCGCGCCCGACTCACAGAGCTCCCTGAGCGGCGCGGTCACGAGGTCCTTGCGTCCCGCCGAGCCGTCATCGGTACAGATGATGAGCTCCTTGATGGGAAGCGCACGGAACTCGTCTTCCAGGATGAGGAGGTCGGCGTTGCGCGCCCCCACGATCACGGTGACCTCGTTGCCGGCGGCAGCCATCGCCCGCGCGACCGGGTACGCAACCGCCGTGCCCACGCCGCCTCCCACGACCGCCACGCGGCCGAGCCCTTCGATGTGGGTGGGAACACCCAGCGGGCCCACCACGTCGGCAAGCGAGTCGCCAACCGCGAGGTGTGACAGTTGATGCGTGGTCTTGCCCACGCGCATGAAGATGAAGCGTATCCAGCCCTCGTCCGCCGACCAGTCCGAGAAGGTGAGCGGGATGCGTTCGCCGCCTTCATCGATGCGCAGCATCAGGAACTGTCCGGCCTGCGCCTTCTTCGCGATCGCGGGCGCGTGCACGCCCATCTCGAAGACCGCGTCGGAGAGCTGGCGGGCGTGAACGATG
Organism: uncultured Coriobacteriaceae bacterium; assembly: GCA_964610065.1. Taxonomy (GTDB): domain Bacteria; phylum Actinomycetota; class Coriobacteriia; order Anaerosomatales; family Anaerosomataceae; genus Anaerosoma. Next base: position 5,495 of record CAZSUO010000084.1, read on the forward strand.
GGGAACATCGGCCCTCCCGGGGTTGGTACACTGACAGAGACGGCGAAACAAGTGCCGACAAGTATACCCGTCCCCGTGAGGCAGGCAATGCGGCGCATCACAGCACTGCTCGTATGTATCCCGCTGGTGGCGCTCGCACTTGTGGCGCTGCCCGGCTGCGCGGCCGACGAGCCGGTGGTGGTGAGCCGTGAGGCGCTGGGCACCGTGGTCAGCATCACCGCGTACGGCGAGGACGAGACAGCGGTCCGTGCTGCCATCGACGACGCCTTCGCCGTGATGGCGGAGATCGCGGCCCCGCTCGACGCGTACGATCCCGCTTCGGAGACGTCGGCCTTCAACGCCGACCCGTACACCGGGCAGCCGCTCCCCCCGTGGGGCGCCGAGGTGCTGGACGCCATCGACCGCCTTGCGGTGGGTGACGCGTTCTCGCCCGCGCTCTTCTCGGTGTCGCGTCTGTACGACTTCGAGGGCGCGCAGACGGTGCCCGATCGCGATGACCTCGCCGTCGCCGTGAAGGCGGCGAGCGCGTTCATCCGAAGCGAGCCTGCGCACGGGTCGTTCGTCCGTCTGGACCTGCTCGACGCCCGGCTTTCGCCGGATCGCCCGGACGGCCCCTCGCTCGCCCCCGGACTCGACTTCGGCGGGGCGGCCAAGGGTCTCGCGCTCGACATGGGCCGCGAGTCGCTCCGGGCCAACAGCGCGGTGACCGCGGCGCTCATCAGCTCCGGGAGCAGCACCGTGACGCTCGGCACCAAGCCCGACGGCAGCGCGTGGCGCATCGGCGTGGAAGACCCGCGCGACACCGCGAGGGTGGTGGCGACGTTCGCGTTCGAGGCCGACGGAGCGCTCTCGACCTCGGGCGACTACCAGCGGTACTTCGAGGTCGACGGGGTGCGCTACCACCACATCCTCGACCCCTCGACGGGCCTACCGGCGCGCGGCGTGCGCTCGCTCACCGTGGCCGGCCCCACGCTCAGCGGGCTCGACTCGGACATCCTCTCCACCGCGCTGTTCGTTCGCGGCGTGAAGCGGGCGTCGGACTATGCCTCCGAGCACGGGATCGCACTGTACTGCATTGACGCCGAGGGGCGGGCACTCCTCGTGCCCGCCCCTGCGGAGTCAGGTCTCACTGTAGCGGAGGGGCAGTAGCTGCCCCGTGGCGTCCACTGAGGGCGCACACCGTCCACTCGGCCACCGGCGGGCCTGGAGACGCCTCTCGCGCTAGATGTAGTTCTTGATCATGTTGTAGATGACCGGCACCTCGAACGATTCGCCCTTGTTGGCCTTCAGTGCGAGGACGATGCCGTAGATCACGCCGGCGAGTCCGACCAACGGGCCTATGATCACAAACGTCGTCACGAACGTGACGACCCAGATGGCCAGACCCAGAGCGAGGCTCTGCAGCGCGTGCAGCCTCACCCACTTCTCATCCTTGTACGGATCCATGACGAGCGCGATGATCCCCGGTATCGGCCAGATGAAGTAGAGGTAACTCAGCGTAGCCAGAAGCTTGCCGGTGTCGCTGGGGACTTGACCGTCCCCGCCTGCCGGCGGCATCACCGGCGGCGCGGGAGGCGCGGGCGGTGCAGGAGGCTGCTGAGCCTGGAAGTCATCACTCATGCGTATCATCCCCTTCTTGTGCGACTGCGGCCCTGTGAATGACGTGGGCACCTTGTTTGCTATATACCCTGTCGCATTTGCCGCATACCCCCTGGGCTGCTATGATTCCTTCGTAGCGCCTTCCGGCGGAAACCGACTCGGCTCTATAGGGCTGTCCGGAGGAATCACACCATGCACCGTAGCCGCGCGTTCAGACTCACACTCTCCCTCGCCCTCATACTCACACTCCTGGTCACGCCCGTGGCTTTTGGCGCCACGGTCGACGACCTTCGTGAGCATGAGCGTGCCGCACGCGAAGCTCGTGAGGCCGCAGCCGCGGCCCAGAGCACGGCTGACAAGCTCGAGGCTGAGGCACGTGCCCTCGACGACGCCATCGATGCGATCCAGGGCGACATCAACGCACTCGCGGACGACATCTCCATCGCGACCGAACGCACGGAACGCCTCCAGGAAGAGGTGGACGCGCTCACGGCGAAGATCGACGCCAAGCAAGGCGAGATCGAGGCCACTCAGGACGAGTACGAGCGCCAGCAGGAGTTGCTCGGCCAGCGTATGGAGAGCACCTACAAGAGCGGCGACCTCGCCTACTTCGAGCTACTGCTCGACAGCCGCACGATCGAGGACTTCATCACGCGCACCGCGCTGGTGCAGCGCGTGATCAAGTCCAACACCGACCTTGCGGACAGCCTGAAGGACACCCGGATCTCGCTTGAGAAGATCAAGGCGGAGATCGAGCGCGATCGCGAGGCGGTAGACGCCAAGCGCGCCGAGGCGAAGGCCGAGCAGGACCGCCTGCTGGGTCTGCGGGCCCAGCACCAGGCGAAGCTCGACACCCAGAAGAGCGTGCAGTCGCAGAAGGAAGCCCTGGTGGCCGAGAACGAGGCCAACGCTGCTCGACTGCGCGCACAGGCCGAGGCCGAGGAAGCTGAATCGGCCCGCATCGCCAAGGAGCTCTACGGCACTGGCTCCGGATACTTCGCGGGCATCATGGCGTTTCCGGTGCCCGGATTCGAGCAGACCCCCACCGGTGGCTCGGCGTTCGGCTACCGCGTCCACCCCATCCTCGGCTACCGGAAGATGCACACCGGTATCGACATCGGCGGTCGGGCCGTCGGCAAGAACATCAATGGCGCGACCATCGTGGCGGCGGCCGACGGGAAGGTCATCTACGCGGGCTACCGCGGTGGCTACGGCTACTGCACCATCATCGATCACGGCAACGGCGTCACGAGCCTGTATGCGCACCAGCAGTCGGGCAGCATCAGCGTGAGCAAGGGCCAGACCGTCTCGAAGCGCGATCCCATCGGCAAGGTGGGCTCCACCGGGCTCTCCACAGGTCCGCACCTGCACTTCGAGGTCAGGGT
>CAZSUO010000085.1:0-8388 GCA_964610065.1 uncultured Coriobacteriaceae bacterium
CATGGCGAAGGGATCGCGGCGAACGTTCCCAATGGACCCGATGTTCGCGGCCGTGACGTTGTTGGGCGCCACGTCGTTCTGGAAGCCGTGGATGCTCACCTCGTCGAACAGGTTGACCAGCACCGTCGCCACGCCGTCGCCGATCAGGTTCTCCGCGAACCGCCCGATCGGGAGCAGCGTCGTCGACGCCACGGCGCAGGAGACGGCGAGGCCGGTGGTGCGCTCGATCGCGCAGATGTTCCCCTTCGTCGCCACCTCGGCCAGGGTGAGGATCACCCGCATGGTCCTGTAGGTCTTCTCTCGGGCTCGCATCAGCGCACCTCCTCACCCTCGGGCGCGCCGAGGATCTGGACGTTGCCCCGCGTCACGACGCCGAACTTCTGCTGCTCGAGCCCCATCGCCATGCGCATGGCCCGCGCCTCGGCCGGCGGGAGCTGCGAGGCCTTGTCCTGGCCGGCGCCGCGCGTCCCGGCCACCGTGGCCGTCGCCGCGGCGTCGCCCAGCTTGGGCCGCTTCGGCTTCGGGAGCTCGGCCAGGATCGAGCGGACCTCGGCGAGCGGCTTGCTGGCCAGGAGCTTCGCCAGGCCCTTCGTGACGCCGCCGTGCGCGTCGATCAGGCGCTGGCGCTCTTCGGCCTCGTGACGCCGCTCGAGCGCCACGAGGCGCTTCTCGACGCCGACGCCGTGAGCCGCGATCGCTCCGGCCGTCGCGGCCGAGACGGTGCCGGCGGCCGCGCTGGCCTCCTTCTCGTCCTCCTCGCCCTCGGCGTCGTCGGCCGGCTCGTCCTCTGCGGGCTTGTCTTCGCCGTCACCGTCGCCGTCCTCGGCCGGCTCGTCGTCGAGCGCCGCGAGCGCCTTGCGCGCCCGGGCGCGCTCCTCGTCGCTGCACTCCTCGTCCTCGGCGATCGAGCGCAGCGCCTCTCTGGCCTCTTCTGCCTTGCTCATGGTCTCTCCCGTTGCCGCGCCCGCGCCCAACGACGCGAGCAGGTGTTCGAATGATCCGAGCTCGTCGACGAGCCCGGCCTTGACCGCGGCCGAGCCGCGGAATGAAGCAGCTTGAAGCGCCTCGACCGCCGCGGGTGCCAGGCCCTTTCGGTAGGTCGAGACGAGCTCGAAGAACTCGGCGGCGATCGCGTCCACCTCGATTTGGTGGAGCGAGAGCTCATCGTCGGTGATCGGTGAGTGAGGGTTCCAGTCGGCTTTCCTCGAGCCGCTGGTGATCAGCGCGACGCGCAAGCCATCCTTCGCATCGCGCGCGGTCTCGTCGAAGCGCGCGGCGATCACGCCGATCGAGCCCACCTCGGCCGTGGTCGAGGCGACGATACGGTCGGCTGTGCACGCCAGCGCGTAGGCGGCCGAGGAGCACTGCCCCTCGACGTGGACGAGCAGCCGCTTCCCGGCCGCGGTGCAGACCTCGCGGATCGCGCGCGCCGCGTCGAAGAGGCCCGCCACCTCCCCGCCGGGCGAGTCGATGCGGAGCACCACGACGGGCGCCGCCTTCTTGCAGGCGTCGTCGACGCGCCGGCGGATCGATTCGTAGGAATCCCACCAGTAGCCATGCTGCGTGATGGGCCCGCGGATCGTCACGATCGTGGCGGTGTCGAGCTCGTCGTTCTCCGACTCGTCGACGTCGGGGAACATCCAGAACATCGCCTCGGGGCGGATGGCCTGCGGGCCGCGGGGCTCGTATCGGTGATGGCTCATGCGGCCTCCACGAGGCGGATGCCAGGCTGACCCTCGGCCGCTGGCTCGAGGATCGGGATGCGGTACTGGCTGCACATCGTCCGCGTGTCGAGCTTCAGCCCGTCGGCGGCCAGCGCGTCGCGGACCTGCGTGATCGCCAGGCCGGCCGCGGCCAGCGCCGTCGCCGTCTTCGTCAGGTCCTGGGGCGGCGTCGTGTCCCAGCTCACGACCGGGCACTCACCGAGCCGGTCCTCGCCGAAGACCGCCGCCACGTAGGCGGGGAGGCCCTGGGTGTTCACCGTGTAGGCGAGGCCCTGCGCGGTCGCGTCGATCAGGTCGGCGCGGATGCTCTTGTGGATGTCAGCGTTGCTGAACCCGACCCCGCCGTCGGTCGTCACGGTCTGGCCGGCGACGGCGATGATCATCTCGTTGTTCTGATCCTGGATGGTCGTGACGAACGAGTCGGCGCCGCGGCCGTTCGACTCCAAAAGTTTTACATCGTATCCCGGTGTCAACCCGAATACGGTGTTCATCCCCCACGCCATGACCCTCTGAAACCAGCTCTGCCTGTGGGCCTCGGCCGCGCCCGAGGGGGCGACGGCGACGCGGGCGGGGTTGGCGAGCTTGCGTTCCCAGTTGTCGCGGCCTAGTGCGGCGTGGTCCTTTCGGATGGCCGCTCGGGCGAGGCAGCGCCAAAGGCCCGCCTGCCACGGGGCCTGGCGGCCACCGGGGGTGTGAAGCACCCATCGCCCATCACCCGGGGTGATGGGCAGGAGCCCGATCACGCTCTGGAAGTACCAGCGGTCCTCCTGCCAGCGGTAGGTGAGGTACTGGGGGTCGAGTCGCACGAAGACGGGGTAGCTCCTGGCCTTCACCCACCGCATCTCGCCGACGCCGAGCCCGAGGCCGATGCCGTCGCGGGCTAGCAGCGCGAGCTCGCCCGGGGGGAACATCTCGTCGAACACGGGGCGGCTCGAGAGGTCGGTGGAGCGGAGGTCCTGCAGGATGTCCTCCGGGCCCCGGAACGTTTTCGGGAGCCGGACCAGGCCGTCGGTGCGCGTCGACATGACCCCGGAGAGCACGCCGTCGCGGCCCGCGTACGCCATGAGCTGAGCCGCCCACGACATATCCCCGCCGTTCGCGAGGTACTCGGCGGTTTCAACGTCCTTCTGGTACCAGCGGGTCCGGGTCTGAGGGGGGAGCTGGATCTGACCGCCGAAGCGCCCGCGGGCCTCGTCGGCCTCCTCTGAGCCGAGGTCCAGGTAACCGCTGTCGTAGGTGGGATCGAAGCCGAAGAAGCCGGCGAGGTTCATGAGGGTGTCGCGGATGGAGTCCCGGAATCCCACACCACGATCATCCGGGACCACGCTGGAGAAATCCTACGATTCGATACCTACAGCCCTCAAACCGTGTAGGTGGTCCAGCCCGAGGCGGGGATGCCGTAGATATTTTCCAGCAATTTACGGGGTCGCGGCCCCGGGCGATTGTGACCCGCCCGCCAGTGGTAGACGGCGTCGGCACTCACCCCGAGCCGTCGCGCCATGTAACGGATCGTCGTGCGCGCCAGCGCGAGGAGCAGCAGTCGGCGGCCTTCGGTCATCGGTCGTCACCCCTCGACTGTCACGATCTCGTCCCAGCCTTCGTGGCGCACGACCCGGAGCGCCTCCCGCATCCTCGCGGCATAGACCTCGGCCCGCCCGACTGGCAGGCTTCGCCGGGCGTCCCGGCGGCGGCACAGCGCCGTCGGGGTGGCGAAGACGACCAGCCTCGTCGTGCACCGCCGCTTCCGCGCCAGGAAGAGCCACGGGCTCCGGTCCACCGCCCGCGCCGAGCACGCGTCGATGATCACGTCGCGCCCCTCGGAGAGCGCGCCCTTGGCGAGCCGCAGCATCCTGGCGAACACGGCCGCCGGGTCGGCCCCGTGGCGGATGGCGTCCCCGGAGACCACTACCGCGTCGCCGGCGTGCGCGGCGCACCACGTGCTCTTCCCGGCGGCGGGGGCGCCCATGCAGACCGTGAGGGTCGGCCGACGATCAGGCGTAGGGGTCGATCCCGTCGTCGCTGTAGGGGTCGAGGTCGAGCCCGGCGTCGTCGTCTTCTTCATCATCGTCTTCGCCATCCCCTTCCATCGCCGCCTCGTCGAGCACGGGCCATGCCGACAGCGCCAACGCGTCATAGCTGTCGGGCGAGCGGCCGAGCACCTTTCGAAGGACCTTTTTGCTTGTGATCCGAGACTTCCCGTTGGCCTGCCGCTCCCACTCGAGCGCGTGGAGCTCCGTCTCGAGCTGCTCGTCGTCGAGCAACGCCCCGCCGTTCCGAAGCCACTCGTAGAGGCAGTTCGCCAGCTCGTCGCGCTGGCGCTCAAAGGACTGCGGCTCGCGGGTCGCCTTGTCGCCGGCGCGAACGCGGTGGAGCTCGAACGTCGAGCCGGCCCGCTGCGAGAGGTCGCGGAGGTGGCAGTAGCAGTCCCATCCCACGGACCCCTCGGAGTCCATGACCACGATCGCCCGCTCCTTTGGGTGCTCGCGCAGCTCCTCGATCAGCCCGCGAAGGTGCACGCCGTGACCCTCGGGGCTGAGCGCGCGGTGACGTCGGAGCGCCAACACCTTGTCGCCGCGGCGCGCGACGAAGCACGTCTCGTCGCCGGTGCCCGACTCGCCGGCCGGGTCGAGGCCTATCTGAAGTACGCCCAAGCCCTCGGCCTCGGGCCATCGCTGCTCGGCCTCGGTGATCAGCGCGATCGAGAAGGCCTTCCCGTCCTCGCCGATCGGGAACTCGCCCAGCACGCGGACCTTGAAGAAGGCGGAGTCCTCGCCGTACTTGGCTCGCATCTGCTCGATCCAGAAGTGGGTCGCGAGCCCGGGGATGACGCTCCGACGCTCGATCGCGTTGGGTGTCTCGTCGCTCCGGATCGTGATGCGGTGGTAGACCTCTTTTTTCCGGGGGTGCTCGTGCGAGTCGTAAAATTCCCCCGTTGTCCTGGTCGGGTTGCCGATCAGGATCATGCGGACCATAACACCGGCCTCCTCGGTCCACCCCGCTCGGTTCCCCTCGAGGCCCTCGTAGATCGCATCTGCGACACCGCTCGCCTCATCCATGATGAAGAGCAGGTGCGCGCCGGCGACTCCGGTGATCGCCTCGACGTCTCGGACGGTGTATCCGCGGATTTCCCGGAAGTCTTCGGAGACGAGCCCCGTTTCGGCGCGGAGCGCGATGGTGCCGCCAACAGGGGTGCTATGGGGGCACGGGACGGGGCCTGCGGGGTCGGACGTTTGGCATGAGAGGCACCTCCCGGATCGCGCGTGTAGCTGGCGAATCGCTCGCCATACGATGCCCTGGACGCTGGTTGAGGTCGGGGCCGTGCAGATAACGCGGGCGTCCGTGAAAGAACAGAAAAACCAGTGGGCCAGGGCACCGACGAGCCACGATTTCCCGACGCGGTGGCCGGAGCGGACGGTGACGAGGGGGTGCTCAACGACCGCACGCATGACCTCGCGCTGCCGCTCCCACGGATCGAAACCTAGGATGTCGATGGAGAACGCCACGGGGTCGCGGGCGTATTTGCCCGAGGGCCAGGACAGCGATGTCGTCTCTCGCGACAGGATCAGGAGGTGCTCGGTGATGTCGGCGAGAAAGGTGCGCCGCTTCGCCGGGGCCTGTATGCGGCGGCGTTGAGTGAGAGCGAGGGTCATTTGATCGCCTCGAGGACTGCCGCGAGGGCCGCGGGGTGCGGTTTTAGCGCCGCAAGGATCGCCGTCCGTAGCTTGAGCCACTCGGGGTGTCCGCGGACGATACGATCCTCTAGCATGTCGCGGTCGCGCTCGAGCCGCGCCCGGAGCGCGAGGAGCTTCGCGGCGGTGTCGCGTAGCTTCGCGGCCTCCGACTCAATCAGCGCCTCCTCCTTTAGTGCCTCCAGGATCTCTGAGATCTGGGCCTTCGTGATCTCGAGGGTTCCGGCGTCTTCTGGCGAGGTGGCGTGATCGCGTTGCTCCAACTGAATCCCTGCACCAGGGGGTACATCCCATGCTCGCGGTGGGATGCCGAAGATGAGCTCGAGCTTTCGGCGATGCGCCGCCGCTGGGGTGCGCCTCCCGCGGCGCCAGTGTCCGACCACGGCTGCGCCACAGCCGAGCCGCATCGCTAGTTCGGCCTCCGTCCCTGGCACCGCGAGAAGCAGTTTCTGCCCCTGGCTGATCATCGTTGCATCCATCGCTGCACCCTCGCGCTTCCACGGCGAACCTGGCCGAGCTCGATGGCGCGCACTTCGAGTTGTCGATCGGAGCGACCTTTAGCGAATGCGGCCTCCTCGTTGGGGGAGAGCGCACGGCCGAGGCGGCGTTCCACGTCCTTTTTGGTCGCCCCAAGAGCTCCCAGGTAGCGGGAGAGAGCGACGGGGTCCATGGCTGCGATGGCCTCGGAGTGCTCGTCGGCTAGGGCCTTTTGCTCAACGTCGTTGAGAAGTTTCAAGACGGCCGTGGCCGCCGGCACAGACCCCTGACTGGCCATCCTGACCATGGCCTCGGCGATCTTGGCCCGGAGCTCCTCGGTGGTGACGTCGTCAATCTTCGCCATTTTTCGGCCTTTCAACGATGACTCGGAGCTGACACATTTCTCGGACGTCGCAGCGAAAACAGGCGCGTTTGTTCCGCTGCTCCTCCGCGAGCGGCTGGGGCTCACGCCACAGCATGGCGGCGGTGTCGCGGTCGGCCTTCGTGGCGGCCTCGACGTCTTGGATGGTGACGTCGATCTCGGTGGCGGTCTGGTCGTGGTACCAGACCCACCGAAGGCGGCACGATGCGGCGTGCTCGGTGGTCATGGCGAGCCAGGCGTAGAGCAGTGCCTGACCGTCGCGGCGTAGCGCCCGGTGGCGCTTGGGCGAGGTGGACGTTTTGTGATCGACGACGAGTAACGAGCCATCCCGCACGTCGCGCCCGATCCAGTCGAGTCTTCCCATGAGCGGGGTCGCTTCGTCGACGAGGTCGGACTCGACGCGGCCCGACCCGGGCTGCGGCAGCAGGTGCAGGACCGACGCGACGGCTGCGCTCGGCGGCGCGGTCCCGAGCAGATAGGCCGCGGCGTCGCTGTGAACGGCTCGGCCGCGGAGAGAGTGTCCGGTGTCCGACGATTGAAACCCGGCGACGTAGATGAGCCACCAACGTCGACGGCAGGCCGCCCACGTGGCGAGCTGGTAGTGACTGGGGTAGAAGCGGGCGGTGACGCCGGGTGCGACCACGTGGTCGGCGCCGAGGCGCAGTGTCGGAGACATGAGCTCCGAGGCGAGCCGGCCGGTGTGCTGGTACGGTTTCGCGTGGCGCTCGTCCAGCATCCGATCGACCCATCCGGCGTACACGTCGGCCGCGCGCGGGTCGGCGTCGATCACGAGCGATTCGGGGCGCGGGTTCTGCGTCCAATTCGCGGAGCCCACCATTGCTACGGCGCGGTCGCCGTCGACCTGGCGGAGCACGTATGCCTTCGCGTGGCAGGGCATAATCCCCAGGTTCGCGGCGCCGATGGCGTTCGACATGATGTCCAGCGCGGCGGGGCGCAGCACCTTCATCCGCTCGTCGATGACTGCCCTGACGTGGCGCAAAAAACCGGCGCGTATCGCCTCAACGAGCCTGAGAACGGCGTCGTCTGAAACTGCCCACGTGATCATCCACAGATCGCACGGGCCGAGCTGCTCGGCGACGACGCAGATCGGTTGTTCCATTGACCACTGGCCGGAGGTGACGATGTGGAGGCGCTCGCCGCGCTCGACCACTCCGACGACGTCGCGACAGACCTCGAGTGTGGTCTGTGTCCCGCCGCCGCAGGTCGAGAACATATCGGTCCATCGGCCCACGGCAGGAGGGGGTTTCCACCGCCCGCGCTTCTGTTTCTTGCGCGCTAGGTCGTCGTCACCGGCAGGTTGAGCTGCCTGGCGTCCGAGCTCGTCGAATCCCCCAAGAAGGTCAGAGAGCGGCATCTCTCTGCCTCCATGCTGCGTGCGGCCAGGCGAACGAGCTCGATCGTGGGCTCGACGTCCTCGGCTGTGACGACCTGCTCAACCGGACGAGCCCCGGACCCGTCGGTGGCGTACCAGACCCACAGGAGCGTGACGGCGGGGAGGCCGGTGCGCTGGAGGTGCTCTGCGGCGTAGATGGCGGCTTGGACGTCGAGGGCCAGGTCGGCAAGGGCGAGGTCAAGCGACGGCGTTGTCTTGTGATCGACGATGATACCGTCGCGCTCTGCGTCCTTGACACACACGACGGCTCGGCCGTCGAGGTCGAGGGCGCGCCTGACCTCGACTGCCACGGATCCCGGGGTGGGGAGGTGCCGGAGGCCCGGCGCCGCGATGGCGTGGGGGTACCAGGTTGCGCCCCAGCGTGTCGATGGGGGGCCCGGCGGGCTGATGTCGACCTCGCCGCGGAGGTGTGCGGCGAGGAGTCTATGCACGTCGGCGCCGATGTGGTCGCCGATCGATGGGATGTGCTTCTCCCGTTCAAGGTACCGCAGGCGCCAGTTTTCCGGGTGGCGCATGTAGAGCGAGATCTGGGTCGCCGAAAGATTGTGGCGCATGTGAACAGTATTGCACAAAACACCAAAAAAAGCAATTGGTTACCCATGGTGGCGAGAGAAAAACATGGAACAAAAGGTGCTGTAGCCGCATACCGCATTTTGACCTACTGTATTATTTTTGCCACACTCACGCCGGCGCGAAGACGAC
>CAZSUO010000086.1:0-4967 GCA_964610065.1 uncultured Coriobacteriaceae bacterium
CCGCTCGTGGTGAATCCGGACATCGCCTCGAACGTCGCGTCGAGATAGCTGCCGAAGTGGCCCGAGAACGCCAGCGGCACGGCGGCCGTCAGAGACGCCGCCAGCCAGGCGAGCGCGGTGATGAGCAGCGCGTCGCGCCGGTTGATCGGCGTTCCCCGCGGGGCCAGCCGCACGAGCAAAGCGCCAACCAGTGCTGTCACGCCCGCCCCGAGCACATAGTCGAGGGCCGGATCCCACTCGCGAGAGAGGATGGCCACGATGAACGGGATCACCATCGCGGCCGCTACGGCGAGCACGAGCATCCCCGTGTAATGCAGGATAGCCCTGATGTTGCCTCTATCGAGCGTGACCCACATGCGGGATCAGACCGTTCCCGCTGCGAGCAGAGCAACGAGCGAGGCAGCCGCCATGACCAGGAGATATACGGCGATCTCGATCAGCAGACCCACCGGCCACTGCCGGAAGGCGCCACCCGAACGCGTCTTCACCCCTCGTCGCCTCCTCAGGCACGGCGCGCCGACTGTATGTCGGCAGCCATTGCATTGTGCCACATGCCGCGGCGCCGGCAACCACCCACACTGTGCGATGGCTCATGGTAGGCTTTACTCCCCCCGAACGAAGGGACCGCAGCGTGGGACTCCTCTCGAAGAAGACGCCGGTCGCGACCGTGCGCGTAGCGTTCCTCGATGGCCAGCAAGCACGCGTGGATACCTGGATGGAGAGCACCGACCGGCAGGAAGGGGCGTATCTGACCCTCCTGCTCTTCCTCATGTACTACGCGCGCGTGCTGTTCTTCCTGAGCTTCCGGGATACCGCCGAGGAGCTCGTGGACTGGATGGACGAGGCGGTCAAGGCGCTCGCCGCAACACCCGACGAGGTGCCCGAAGACCTGGCGGGCGACTGGCGTCTTGCCGAGGGCGACGGTATCGAGCCGCGTGCCGTCTGGTCGGGAACGCTGTACACGCTCAAACCGGGCGAGTATCGATGCTCAGATGAGAAACCGGCGGAGCCCCATGACGCCGACGCACAACGCTCGGTGCTGCTGTACCTGCAGCATCTGACCGAGACGCTCCCGGCGCTCGAGCGGGCCTACCTGGCGCTCGGCATCACCGGTATGCACGAGTACTACCGCGATATCCAGCACTGGAACACCACCAAGGCGCTCCACCCGGCTCCCGCCTACGGCATCGACTACGCCCGCTCGATCCTCGAGCGGCGCACCTAGGATCACCGCACCTCGAGGTTCGAGATCCGGTACCCGGCTTCGGTGGGAACGACGTAGTACCACTGCGTCGCCGTGCTGCCGTACCACGTCTCACTCGTCTCGACCCACACGGTACCGTCCGACTGCTCTTCGACCGTGCCGATCTCAAACGCCGTGAACTCGCCGTTGGAGTACGACGCACTCGCGCCGTCCAGGCTGAACGGCTCGATGGTCAGGTCGTGAGCGTCGTCGGCGCGGTCCTGCTGGACCGCCACGAGGAAGTCGGTCACCACGGCGACCGCTTCTTCGGCAGGGGTCATCGCAACGTCTCCACCGAACTGCAGTGCCTCGATCGCGCCGAGGGTCCACGTTCCGTCAGCGCCCTTGACCACTGTGATCTCGGAGACCCACTCGCTGTTGGGTGGTCCGGCCCAGTAGACCGCCGACGCGTCATCCTCCTTGTACAGCTGCTGCACCCAGTCGCCGAAGCCCTCGGCCGTGAGTGCCTCCTTCACAGCCTCTTCGGCCGTGGCCGCCCCGGCTGCCGTCGGCGCTTCCACCGGAGCCTCGGGAGTCTCCGGGGTCTCCACCGGCATCTCGATACCCGAACCGGCCTCCTCAGCGGCGTCATCGACAAAGCCCTTCACGATGAAGAAGCCGCCGACGATCAGCGCTCCGATCAACACGAAAGCGCCAACGGCGATACCGATGATGAGCCCGGTCTTCTTCTTGGGAGCGGTCGCTGACTGCCCGTACGCGCCGGCCTGCTGGTACTGCACGGCGGGTGCGGCGGCGGGCATCTGCGCGGTCTGACCGGCTGCCTGCTGCTGATACTGCTCGTAGGCTGCCCGCTGCTGTTCGTACTCGGCCTGCTTGCGCTGGTACTCAGCCATCTGCTGCTCGTATTCGGCCTGCCCTGAAGCCGTGGCCGGCGCATCCGAGGGCGCAGGGGTGTACGCGGTGGGCTGCACGGGCGCGGGCTGCGGTGCTGGCGCAGGTGCCGCCGGCCGGGGTGGAGCGCTTGCGACCGGTGCTGCCGCGGCTGGAATGGCCGCTCCGCACGACCCGCAGAACACCGCCCCCTCGCGTACCTCGTTCTGGCAGTTCGGACACCGCATGTCGGCCTCCCTCGCAGTCGACTTCCCCCCTGACTGTAGGTTGCGACAGGCATCGGTGTAAAGCGTGATGTGTCAGATCGGAGCGGCGGAGGGCAAGACACCGCGACCCGTCAGGTCATGCGACGGCGGATCCCAGATCGAGCTGCACCTGCTCGGCCCCATCACCGGTTCCCACTCGCCTGAGCGCGACGATCGCGATGTCGTCGTCGAGGCGGCCGTCGGCAAAGCCGAAGGCCGACATGAAGAGCGTCTCCGGCAGTCGCTCGGCATCATGCGGCCCGTGCTCCGAGACAAGCCTCAGGAGACGATCGCTACCGAAGATCTCGCCGGATGGTGACCGAGCCTCCAGCAGACCGTCGGTGTACAGCACGAGCAGGTCACCAGTACCCAGCACCACGGCATGGTTCTCATAGGTGCCCGCGGGTGATGCGCCAAGCACCGCCCCGTCCCGGGGCAGGAGGACCGGCGGCTCTCCCGCTCGCTGTAGGACGGGGGGCGGGTGACCCGCGATGCTGTACGCCATCCGGCCGTCGACCGGATCGATCAGCCCGAAGAATGCGGATACGAACTCGTGCGGCTCCGCGCCGTGGACGACGAGGTCGTTCGCCTTGCTCATCACGGTTCGCGGCGAAGGCAGATGCAGCGCCTCAGCGCGCATGGCGTTCTTCACGAGCGCGGTCAGGCCGGCAGCCTCATGGCCGTGTCCCGCAACGTCGCCGATGAGCACGCCGAGTGAGCCGTCCGGCAGGGGGACCACGTCGTAGAAGTCGCCTCCGACGCCCCCCGAACCCGATGCGGCGTGATAGAGATGACCCATCTCGAATCCCGGGATCGCCGACGGCGCGGTGAAGAACGCACCCCGAAGCGACCGGGTGAGCGTGCGCTCGGCAGCCAACTGGCGAGCGTTCTCGAGCGCGAGCGCTAGCGAAACCTCCAGCTTGTGAAGAAGCTCCCTGTGCGCATCGGCGAACTCGAAGTCCTCGTCCCAGCAGAAGCCCATGACGCCGACTACCACACCCCTGCCCTTCACCGGCACAAGGGCGAACCCGCCGATATCGTGCTTGAGCAGCAACTCGAACTCCTCGCGATGCCGTGCATCCGACTGAGAGACGGTCACGGAGCGGCCGGCACGAGCCGCGTACGCGGGAAGAGACAGGACGTCTTCGGAGAAGCGCAAGCCGCGCATCTCCAGCGGCCACCCGTGCACCGAGCGGAACACCCATCCACCGGCGTCACGATCCGCCAGCCATCCCCAATCGGCGCCGAGCGCCTCTGTCGCCTCGACGAGGACGCGCTGCAGGATCTCCTCGGCGTCCAGACTCGACAGTACGGTCAAGTCGATCAGATCGGTGGCGGTCCGAAGTTCGCGTGCGGTCCGCTCGCGGCGCACGCGATCCCGCACGTCGGCGGAGATGTCGATGCCGATGAACAGCACGTTGTACGGGTCGGTGAGCCTGCCGGGAATCGGCAGATACGACAGCTGCCAGTACGTGACATCACCCCACGAGGTGCGGTACTCGTACTCCGGGACGGTGAGCGGATGGCCCGTGTACGCCACGTCGATGAAGCGCGATGCCGAGTGCGAGTCGGACAGGAACCCGCGCACCGGCATGCCGAGAAGATCCCAGCGCGGCCGCACATCGCCAAGCAGGTCGAGGAACGACGGATTCGTCCAGGTGAAGCGGAGTTCGGCGCCGGACCACAGCGCGGCCGGGAACGATGCCCCTTCGAGCAGGACCGCGATCCTGATGGGGTCGCCAAGGGCGTGCGCAAGCGCGCCCATGTCGACCGAACCGGCGCTCAAACCCTCACCCCTTCCGCCTGGAGTCCGGAATCGTCGGTATGCCTCACATAGTAAGCCTATCGGCATGTGCGCCCAACGGCAGGAGACAGGCGCTGACGAGCGGTCGATGGTGACGAACGGCACTGAGCGGCGAGCGAACGGCGTGATGGGCGACGATGTGCGCCGCCCACCGACAGATATGATCCGCGCAGCGTCTCCGCTACGCCGCCATGCGCTCCTCGGCCACGCCCGTACCGGCGCCTTCGGCCGGCGTGGGTGGTTTGATCGCGAAGGTGAGGCCCGCGGCTGCAAGGCACAGGCCCGCGGCGACCGCGTAGGCGATCGCGTAGCTGCCCGTGGAGTCCACGATCGAGCCGGCCGTCATCGACCCGAACACACCGCCCGCGCCCCACGCTGTGAACACGAGGCCGTAGTTCACACCGTAGTTCTTCGTGCCGAAGAAACCCTGCGTGGTGGAGGGGAAGAGCGCCAGGTTCGCGCCGTACGCGAAGCCGACGAACGCAGCCACCGGCACGAGCATCACGGGCGTGCCCGAGATGGCGAGCAACCCCATCAGCCCCGCCTGCAGCACGAACACCGCGAGCATCGTGCGGATACCACCGATACGGTCAGACACCACGCCCGCAACCACACGACCTGACGCGTTGCCGATGGCGAGCACGGCTACGAGCAGGAAGCCGAGTGTGAGGTCGGGCATCTGCACCGCGGCGATCTTGGCCATATGCCCGATGATCATCAGGCCGGCGAAGGCGGCGAACGCGTACATCAGCCACAGCAGTGCGAACTGCTTCGTCCGCACCATCTCGCGCCAGTCGTAGTCGCGCGCGGCGTGGAGCGCATG
>CAZSUO010000086.1:5067-8096 GCA_964610065.1 uncultured Coriobacteriaceae bacterium
CTCATGTCCAGTGGCCCCCAGACCGTATCGGCGTGAGTTCGTTGGAGGCCAGTATGCCGTGCGCGAGGAGGGGTGTCGCCCGTGGGCGGGGCGGGCGGCTCCGGCGGTTCGGTCAGCGGGTCCGCATGACCGTTCACCGGCGGTGAGCGGCATCGTGCACCGGCGGCAGGCGCCAGGTCACGGCACGGCGACGCGGCGGCAACGGGTCGGACGAGCCTGCTGCCGCACCGCTCGCGCCTTCCGTACGCTCGAATCCCCGACGTTCGGAGGCGACATGCGGATCAAGATGGTGCTCCCCGCCCTTGCCGAGGCGACCGACCCCTTCTTCCGGCCGATCAAGTACTCGCTCTTCCCGCCACTCGGGCTTGCCACCCTCGCCGGTCACTGCGCCGACGATGACGAGATCACGATCGAGGACGAGCACGTGGCGCCGATCCGCATGGACGATGAGCCCGACATCGTGGTGATCGAGACCTACATCACCTCGGCCCGGCGCGCCTACGAGCTTGCCGACCTCTACCGCGCCCGCGGCGCACACGTGTGCATCGGCGGCCTCCACCCCACGTCGCTGCCGCTTGAAGCCGCCGAACACGCCGACTCCATCTTCCTCGGCCCGGGTGATGACAGCTGGCCGAGGTTCCTCGCCGACTACCGCGCGGGACGCCCCGGGCGCGTGTACCGGGCGGAGCGGCGCAGCCTCATGGGCCTCCCCCGCCCGCGCCGCGATCTGATCGACCGCGACCGCTACCTGGTCCCCAACTCGATCGTGGTCTCGCGCGGGTGCCCGCACTCCTGCGACTTCTGCTACAAGGATGCGTTCTACGCCGGCGGCCGCTCCTTCTACACCGCGCAGGTGGACGACGCGCTCGATGAGATCGACTCGCTTGCGGGGCGTCACCTCTACTTCCTCGACGACAACCTCTTCGCCGACGACCGCTTCGCGCGCTCGCTCATGGCCGGGCTCCGGGGCTCCGGCCGCGTCTGGCAGGCTGCCGGCACCGTGGAGGCGGTGCTTCGCCCGGGGCTGGTGGAAGCGGCCGCCAGCGCTGGTCTCCGCTCGCTGTTCGTCGGGTTCGAGACGCTCGATCAGACCGCGCTCGCCGAGCAGGGCAAGGGGCACAACGTCGGCCGCGACTACGATGAGGCCGTGAAGCGGCTGCACGACGCCGGGATCATGGTGAACGCCAGCTTCGTCTTCGGCATGGATCACCACACTCCTGACGTGTTCGAACGGACCGCCGAGTGGGCGATATCGCGGGGCATCGAGACCGCGACCTTCCACGTGCTCACGCCCTACCCTGGCACGGCGCTGTACACGCGCCTCGAGCGCGAGGGGCGGATCCTCACACGCGATTGGGACCGCTACGACACCCGGCACTGCGTGATCTCGCATCCCACGATGACACCGGTCGAGATCGAAGCCGGATACCACCGCGCGAGGCGGATGTTCTACTCCTGGAAGGGCATCGCCAGCGCCGCGCTCGCGCGAGAGACCACAGCCGAGCGGGCGCGGCATTTCGCGTACTCGGCGGCATGGAAGAAGGCAGGGCCCGTGTGGGACGCGGCGATCTCGCTCGGACTGCTGCCGTACGCGCGTCCGGCGCTTGAGACGGTGCTTGACGGGACGCGGCGCGTACGACAGGCGCTCGGGTTGGCCGAGGCGCGCGGGCTGTAGACGCGACACCGCCCGTAGCGCCACACGCGAAAGGGCCCCGGCGCGTTGCCGGGGCCCTTTCGTTCGCCCGCCGGTCACGTCACAGCGGGAACGGGGCGTTATGCGCTCTCGCCCTCAGGAGCGCCCTCGAGCTTCGGAGCACTCGCGCCACCGATCTCGATCTTGGTGGTCTTGGGCCGCGCCGCTTCGAGCGCCTTGGGGACGTGCACCACGAGGATGCCGTCCTTGTAGTCGGCCGTGATCGTCGCTGCGTCAACGCCATCGGGGATGGTGAGCGACCGCTCGAAGCTGCCGTAGCAGCTCTCGCAGACAAGCCAGTCCTCACCCTCCTGCTTCTCCTCCTGGCGCCGCTCGCCGCGGATCGTCAGCACGCCGTCGGTCACCTCGACCTCCACCTCGGCGGGGTCGATCCCCGGGAGCTCCGCGCGAACGACGATGTCGTCGTCCTTGCGCTTCACATCCACCTTGGGCATCCACGCGACCGACTCGCCGCTCACCTCGGCCGAGCCGAGACGCGAGAAGATGCGGTCCATGTCGCGCTGCATGCGCAGCACTTCACCGAACGGATCCCACCGTACGATCGCCATGATGATCACCTCCACTGTCTCGATCGCGCACCCGCCGTCATGGCATCCCGGCGGGCGGCACCTCTTCCCTACTGAGCGTGCGCCACTCCCCGCACGCCGAGTTCATCACCGATCACGTCGATCGTGACCGTGTCGCCATCGCCCACGCGGCCCTCGATGAGCTCGCGCGCCACGCGATCGACCACCTCACGCTGGATGAGCCGCTTGAGCGGACGGGCGCCGAATACGGGGTCGAACCCGTCGAGCGCGAGCCGCTCGGTCGCCGCAGAGGTGACCTCGAGCATGATCTTGCGATCGGCCAACCGTTCGCGCACCAGCGCGAGCTGCAGGTCCACGATCGACGCCAGCTGGTCCATGGTGAGCGAGTGGAAGACCACCACGTCGTCCACACGGTTGAGAAACTCCGGCCGGAACGTGGCCCTGAGCGCCTCGTCGAGCATCGCGCGCATCGCGGTCTCGTCACCGCTCTTGGCGAACTCGGTGATGTACTGGCTGCCCACGTTGCTCGTCATGACCACGATCGCGTTCTTGAAGCTCACCACGCGGCCCTGGCCGTCGGTGAGGCGCCCGTCATCGAGCACCTGCAGCAGCACGTTGAACACATCCGGGTGCGCCTTCTCGATCTCGTCCAGCAGGATCACCGAGTATGGACGCCTGCGCACCGCCTCGGTGAGCTGGCCGCCCTCCTCGTAGCCCACATAGCCCGGAGGCGCGCCGATGAGCCGCTGCACGCTGAACTTCTCCATGTACTCGGACATGTCGATGCG
>CAZSUO010000087.1:0-7979 GCA_964610065.1 uncultured Coriobacteriaceae bacterium
CGCTCTCGAACGTATGCCTTCACGCGTTCGGCCCGCTGTCCGGCGGCGTGCTCGACGGTCACACCGTGGTGTGTCCGTGGCACGGATGGCGGTACGACGTGCGGACCGGGGCGACCGACCACCCCGGCGCCGACGTGAAGACCTATCCCGTGGTGGTGCGCGCAGGCCTCGTACTTGTCGTGACGACAGTGTAAGATTCGTTCAGCCGCATGGTTGTGGACCAGGGGTCTGGAGCCACACGGCGAATACTATGCGGTAACAGGCTCTGCACAGGGGGAACATGGATCCGTACGTTCGTCGCTCACGCACGCCCGCATGGAGGGCGTACGCCGCTGCGGCTGCAGTCATGCTCTGCTTGGGCATGGGCGCGGTCGACGCCGCGCATGCGTACCAGGAGCCCAACAGCATGGGGTGGGATCCGGATTACAAATGCATGTCGTGCCATGAGTGGCGGTCCATCAACTCGGCGATGGTATTCTCCGACAACTCCGCCGGGGGCGACTGCACTGCCTGCCATGGTGCCGCCGCCGATGAATCTCAGTTCGGCGTGGGATACACCTCAACCGAATTCAGCGGCCCGCACAGCGGGTACACAACGACGACACGCAAGTGCGCGACATGCCATAGCGTGCACAAGTCGCCTGCCGATTCGATCCTGCTGCTCCCTGCAGCCACGATCGTGGATACGTGCGAAACGTGCCACGATGGGACCGGTGGCTGGGGAGTGTACGGTGTGATCGCTGCCCGGGGCGGTACCGTCCCGGAGAACGCCCGTCACGGCATCTTCCTGGAGGAGGACGGTTCGTTCAGTAGTAGCAACGTGATCCCCGGGGGCGACCCGACCACCGGCGGTGGGCTTGCGCGGAGCTTCTCGGGCCCCGGCGGCCAGCTCATCTGCACCGACTGCCACAGCCCGCACGGTGCGGGGGTGGTGGAGCCCTTCCTGGGTGAGCGGCGACGTGTGCGCCAGGGCGTTCCGCCTCCCGTCTCGACCCGGATACTTCGCCAGGCGCCGACTGGCGCGGCCACACCCGTGGCCGAGTACGGCTCAGACTGGTGTCTCACGTGCCATGCTGGACGATCATCGGGCGAGTTGGTCCACAACCACCCCGTCGAGAGCGCGAGTACCTGGCCGGATGCGCCGACACGCTTCGTGTACTACCGGCTGGCCGTTCTGGACAGTGGCACATCGACCAAGGGTACCGAGTGGGGGCGACTGGGTGGCACGCTTTCGGGCCTGGACCTGTATCACTCTATACCGGCCACGAATCCCGCCGGCAATCGCGGCTTTCTCATGCCATGGCCTCGCACGCAGGGCGAGGGCGGTCAGGGTGCGCATCTGCCTATCTGCCAGCAGTGCCACGAGGACTCGCGCGAGGCGGGCGACCTGGCCGCGGACGGATCGGGCACCGCAGCGCCGTTCAGCGGTGCCTACGGAGACGGTCTTGAGTGGGACGATGTGTCGAAGACCTGGATCGATGCTGTCGGCGCGAACCCGCTCTTCCAGAACTTCCCGCACGAGACGGAGAACGCGTACATGCTGGTGGAGGAAGACGACGACCTCTGCCTCAACTGCCATCCGATGACTCAGCTCCCGTAGCCACTGAGCTCCGGCGACCGGTGCGCTTGATCGAAGGGGTGCCGCGCGCATTCTGCGCCCGGCGACCCGGGCGCCGCAGGATAGGGGTCGAGCGCGAGTTCCGCAGTGAATGATGAGCCGCCCACCGGGCGGCTCATCATTCGGCACGAGGACTGTCTGAGCGAGCGACCCCTATCCTGCGGCGCTATCGCCCTTGTCCTTGAACAGCTCCGCAACCCCTCCGATGCTCCCCAGGATGCCGGAGACCTCCATCGGCAGGAACACCTTGTTGGCGGCGCCGTTGGCGATCGACTTGAGCGCTTCGAGGTAGCGGATGGCGATCAGGTCGTTGGTGGGGTCGCCCTCATGGATCGCGCCGAAGACGCTCTTGATGGCGAGCGCTTCACCCTCGGCGACCGTGAGCTTCTGGAACTTGTCGGCCTCGGCGACGCGCTTGATCGCCTCGGCCTTGCCCTCGGACTCGAGGATCGCCGACTGCTTGGAGCCCTCGGCACGGGTGATGGCGGCCTGCTTGTCGCCGTCCGCTTCCAGGATGACGGCACGGCGGGTCCGCTCGGCCTTCATCTGCCGGTGCATCGCCTCGGTCACGTCAACCGGAGGTTCGATGCGCTGGAGCTCCACACGCACGATACGCACGCCCCACTTGTCTGTGGCGTCGTCCAGGATCTGACGCAGGGCGGCGTTGATCTGCTCGCGGCTGGTGAGCGACTCGTCGAGCTGCATCTCGCCGATCACGTTACGGAGGTTGGTCTGCGCGAGCTTGGTGGCCGCGAGATAGAAGTTGGCCACGTTGTACACGAGCTTCACGGGGTCGGTAGCCTCGTAGTAGACCACCGCGTCCACGGTGACCACGACGTTGTCCTTGGTGATGACCTCCTGCGGCGGTACGTCGACCACGTTCTCGCGCATGTCCACCTTGGTCATCTTGTCGATGACCGGAACGATGATGGTCAGCCCGGAGTCCGCCGTGCGCTGGTACTTGCCGAGCCGCTCGATCAGGCCCTTCTCATACGGCCGCACGATGCGGATGCCGGCGATCGCCCAGATGAACAGCACAGACAGGACGATCAGGCCGAAGAAGATGACGAATACGATGGCGCCTTCCATGGTTACTCCTTCGCTTCTGCAGTGTCGTCTGCCGGGCTGACTATGAGGTGCGTCCCGCTGATGCGCTCGACAGTGACGCGCGAGCCAACACTGATGGTCTGCGCGCCACTCGCGTCGGCGCGCCACTCCTCACGCTGTATGCGTACGCGTCCACTGCCATCGCCGGGCTCGACATCCTCGATGACCACACCCTGCTTACCGATGAGACGGTCCACGCCGACCTTCTCGGGTGGCTCGTGCGTCACTCGGTCAGCGAAGCGCCGGAGGCTCAGCAGCAAGACGGCCGAAACGACGAGGAACGCCACCCACTGCCAGGGGAGCGGGACCTTGACGAACGCAAGCCCTGCGGCAACAGCGGCGCCCAGCCCGAACGGCAACATGAAGAACCCGGCAGTGAAGATCTCACCCACGATGAGGATAGCGGCGAGTCCCAGCCACACCCAGAACCACATCTCCATGTACGACTCCAATCGAACTGTCGGTGTTCCTATGAGGATACCCGACCCCGACAGCGCGGAATCGTCAGAACGTCGACTCGCCTGATGCGCCAGGGTCACCGAGGCCGACAATCCCGATGAAGCAGAACCACCCGGAAGCGGACTTCCGGGTGGTTCGTGAGCGTTCTCTCCCTACAGCTAGTTGGCTGCTTCTCCTACTTCGTCGCCGAGCGGGCTCAAACCGCGCTCTCCGGCGACCGTTTCGAGCGGGATCATCACGATCTCCTCGACCTCGGGGATCGCGAGGACCTTGATCTGCTTCTCGAACGTGACGGGGATGTAGCCGTGGCACTCCTTGCAGGTGTGGACACGGTGGCCGGGATCCTGCTCGTCGAACAGGTACTCGAGCTTGTCATGCGTGCGCTGACCGCAGCGCGCGCAGCGGACTCGAGCGAACTCCCACTGCGTACGGCAGGTGGGGCAGCTCAACCAGCGCCTGCCACCCTGCAGGTCGCCCTCGTCGCGGATGACGCCGGAGGATGCGGGTGTTCCGCACACCGGGCAGAGACCTGAGTCCCACTGCTGCCAGTCGAACTTGCCCGCGGCCTTCACCGCGGCTGCGGCGGGTTCACGCAAGAAGGGCGTAGCGGCCTCTGTCAGCACGAACATGAGGAGTGGTTCGTTCAGGCGGTCGTCGCCGACCGCTTCGGCAACCCGGGTTATGAACGCGTCCATGCCGGTAAGCATCGCTGCGAGCAGTTCCTCGGTGATCGCGCCGGCGAGATCCGCCTCCGCCAGGGCAGCCGACTGATCGTCTGCCAGACCCGCCTTCTCGGCGGTCAGCTTCGCTACCTGGCGCACCGCAGCCTGGTAGGGCTCGAGCGGGATGGTGGGCTCAACGAGTGAGAACAGCATGCGGGTCTGCAGCAGGGCCTTCTCGGTCTCCTCGGCTGACGCGGCCTCATAGGGCGCTGCGCCCTGCGCGATCTCGTCCTGCGTGTCCCACAGCGCCTCGAAGAAGCGGAGCTGCTGCTCGAGGTCCGGGCGGATAGTGACGTAGTGCTCGATCGCCTTCGTGCGCGCGGCGTTGCTCATGGGTCCTCCAATGGTGTTCGCGTGCTCCCTTACCCCGCCCGCTCACCGTACAAGACATATATGTATCTGCCGGATACAGTCCTGCGAGGGTACAATGGTGAGTAGGCGTAACCATGCTAGTTTACACGTACGTGAGGGGTGATGGGGCATGAGGGTGAGGCCGGCCGCCGTTCTCATGACCGTCGCCATGATTGCAGCGCTGCTTGTTGGCGGTTGCAGCAGTGGCACGGGCACGTCCAACGGTGGTTCTGATGAGTACGGTGAACAGAACGGGCTTGAGGTCGGGACCGTCGCGCCCGACTTCAGACTGAAGAACCACGAGCAGCAGACGATCGCGCTTTCCGACTACAAGGGCACC
Organism: uncultured Coriobacteriaceae bacterium; assembly: GCA_964610065.1. GTDB lineage: Bacteria > Actinomycetota > Coriobacteriia > Anaerosomatales > Anaerosomataceae > Anaerosoma. Next base: position 4,598 of record CAZSUO010000087.1, read on the forward strand.
AAGAACGTCATCCTCGTCTTCTATCCGGCGGATTTCACGCCGGTTTGAGAAGGCGAGCTGTCCGGGTACCGTGACAACTACGAGTTCTTCCAGGAGCGGGATACCGAAGTCTTCGGCATCAGTGCTGACGCATGGGCATCGCATGCCGAGTTCCGCAAGCAGCTCGAGCTGCCCTTTGATCTGCTGTCCGACTGGGATCGCACCGTGATGCCCGCATACGGCGCGTTCAGTGTGCGCACGAAGATCGCCAATCGCTGGAGCTTCCTGATCGACAAAGAGGGAATCGTTGTGTTCACGCAGCACACGGGGCTCAATGAGCCACGTGACGTCGAGGCGATGAAGGCCGAAGTGGACAAGCTATACCAGGAGCAGACGGGACAGTAGGGACGAGAACGCCGCGTGGGCGGCGTGACAGGAGGGTGTCATGAAACGAGCGGTGACCGTAGTGCTGGTGCTGGCTCTGTCGGCGATGCTGCTCACCGGCCTGGCCGGTTGCGGGGAGGCGTCGACTGACGAGAAGGTGCCGCTGCACTTCATCCAGTTCTTCGATCCCGACTGCCCCTTCTGCAAGCAGATGGAGCCGACGATTGCGAAGCTCCAGTCCAAGTACGAGCCGAAGATCTACAAGTTCGAGGTCATCGATGTCTCGACCGACGAAGGCCTCCGGCAGGCTGACGAGTTCGGCGTGTTCATCACCCCGACGTTCGTGCTGCTCGATGCCGATGGCAACGAGCTCGATCGCCTCGCTGGCGCGGCGACCGAGGAGAACATGGAGAAGTTCATCGAGCGCGGGATGGACGACGCCAGCGGCACGTCGGGCGGTCCCCGCGATGAGATCCCGACCACCGGGGGCACCGAAGCGGGCGATTAGCGCCACCACGAACCACACGCTGCTTGATCAGCTTGCAGGAGGCGGCCCCCGCGGGGGTCGCCTCCTCTTGTGTTCGGGCCGGTGGGTGCGCTAGGGGGCGCGAGAGCGCCGGGGGGCCGAATCACCGCGCGTATGCGGGGATGAGACGCTGGCGGGTGCGGTAGGACCAGGCACCGGGGGACATCGTCCGGAGAGAGCGGAGCGTCGAGAGGTGCCTCGGAGGTGGATGTGCGCGCAAGTGGAAGGGCCGGATCCCAGTGGGATCCGGCCCTCCTTACGTGCCAGACAACGAGCGGAGGTTACTCCGTGATCACGTTGTCGCCCTTCTTGAGCTCTTCCTTGGCCCACGTGCCCCAGTGGTACAGGGCGTCGGTCTCGCTGACACGGCCATCGCCGAACATCAGCTTGCCCGAGCCGCGGTACGGCTGGAAGATACCAGCGCCGAGGTAGATGTGCGCGAGCATGAAGACCCCGATGAGGACCATCAGGCCCGAGTGGAGCATGATGCTCCACCGCACGACACCCGCGCTGAACAGCTCGGGGAACCAGATGATGACGCCGGTGATCGAGATAGCGATCGACAGGAAGATCAGCGCACCGTCGGCCACACCCTGGCCCGACTTGTTGATCTTCTGCGGCGGCATGTGCTGCTTCGCACCGAAGAACAGGTACGGGAAGAACTTCGCCATGAACTCCTTGTCATCAGCGTCCCACTTGAAGAACAGGCTCTTCCACAGGTGGACGAAGCCCTTGGGGCTGATGATGATCGCTGCGATCGGAGCCACGATGAAGATGACAGCCATGACCCGGTGCACCATACGCGCACCCTGGACCGTTGCCATGCCGACAGCTGCTGCCACGGACGGAATGAAGAGGATCAGTCCGGTCGCGAACAGCGACAAGCAGGCGATGGTGTGGATCCAGTGAAGACCGCGCGCGAAGGCGCTGTGCCTCTGGATGTACCTCACTTCTCCACCTCCTTGACGTTCAGCGTGTCGGTCTTCTCGTCATAGCTGTACTCGCCGCGCTTGTAGCCGAGGGCCATGAGATACGAGAAGCCGAGGCCCGCGGTGGTTGCCGCGATACCCAGACCACCCAGCGGCTTGAGGAACTGCCAGAAGTCGGTGACGCCGATCTTCGGGTCGCGGATGAGGCCGTGGGCCTCGAGACCGCGCTGGGCCACCACGATGGTGTGGAGACCGCCGAGTTCCTTCTCGCCGTACATCTCGGCCTTGTTGTAGCCGGCGGCCTTCAGCTGGTCGACCCGCTCGCGCGCGATACCGAGCATGTCGGCACGATCGCCGTACTCGAGAGCGCCCGTGGGGCAGGTGCTCACGCACGCGGGCTGACGCTCAGCCGAGGTGCGGTCGAAGCACTGCCAGCACTTGAAGGTCTGGTTCTTGGCCTCGTCCCAGCGCGGAACGCTGAACGGACAGGCGGCCACGCAGTAGCGGCAACCGATGCACTTCTCCTGGTCGATGACGACCGCACCGTTGTCCTTGTGGGAGATGGCGCCCACGGGGCAGGCCATTTCGCACGCGGCCTCGGTGCAGTGGAAGCACGAGTTACGCATGAAGTTCCAGTCGATGCCGATCTCTTTGTCCTCTTCACGGAAGTTGATGATCAACCACGTGTTGGGGGCGAGATCCAGCGGGGCCTGGAAGCTCTCAGTGTACGTATACTCGTCGTTCGTCAGCGGTGAAGGCAGCTGGTTCCACTGCTTGCACGCAACCTGGCAACCCTTACAGGCGGTGCACTTGGAGCTGTCGTACAGAATCGCCGTCTCAGCCATTATGACACCTCCTGCTTCCGGATCTTGACGAGGAACGACTTGTACTCGGGAATGTGCGTGTTCGCGTCACCGACGTTCGGGGTGAGGTCGTTGGCCATACCACCGATGGAGCAGGTGGAGCCGTAACCCCAGTGCCACGGAGCGGCGATCTGGTGGACCGTCTTGCCGCCGACTTCCATCGGCTTCACACGGCCGGTCACCATCGCATACGCGGTGATGACGCCACGCTTGTTCTCGATGACCACGTTATCGCCAGAGACGATCCCGTTCTCCTCGGCGAGCTCCTTGGAGATCTCCACGAACATCTTCGGCATGGTCTCCACAAGCCACGGCAGGTTGCGGGTGAGACCGCCGGTCTGCCAGTGCTCGGTGAGGCGGAAGGTGGTCATGGCGATGGGGAACTCGTCCGCGGTGCCCATGGTCTCGGCAGCCGACGCCACGACCGACACGGCCGGGTTGGTCTGCTGGCTCGAGAGCTGGTTTTGCACCGGGGACTCGAACGGCTCGTAGTGCTCCGGGAACGGGCCTTCCTTCATGCCCGAGGCGAAGAGCTTGCCCACGGTCTCGTTGGTCATCATGAAGGAGAGGGTCTTGTTCGGCGGAGTCGGTGTGGTCACATCGCCTGCAACGACCTGGAAGCCGAAGTCGGGCACGTCTCCGCGGAGCCACTTGGTGCCGTTCCACTTCACGAGCGCCTTCTCCTCGTTGTACGGCTTGCC
>CAZSUO010000088.1:0-7888 GCA_964610065.1 uncultured Coriobacteriaceae bacterium
ACCGTGACACTGGCGCTGCCTGGGAGCGCATCGCCGCTCAGATCGACTTCGTCACCGCCACCATTACCAGCGACGCCCTCGTCGCGGCCGGCGTTGGCCCGGAGAGCGTGAACATCGGCGCGGCCCTGCCGGCTGGCGCTGTCATCCTCGGCTACGGCATCAACCTGACGGACGCCTTCGACAACGGCGCGGGCGTCAGCCTGGCGATGGAAGTCGGCTACAACGGCGCCGTCGATGCCATCGAGGACGGGTTCAACTGCTTCACCGGCTCGCCGCTCGAGGCCGCTGGCTGGACCTTCGTGACGCGCGGCCCCGGCATCGGAGCCCCGTGCATCGTCGGCTCGACCCGCCAATGCCTGGCCACGTTCACCGCTGGTGCGGACCAACTGGCCAACTTCACCAACGGCTCCGTGACCATTCGCATCTACTACATCCAGCTCTGATCGCTGGAGCAGCATGGGGCGCTGGGCCGACTACGCGAAAGGGGCGCTTGTGCGCCTCGCAACGCGCGCGGAGGCCCAGCTGCGCCCGCCACCGCTCGACGCAAGCTCGAGCTCGATTCCCGGGCTGCCGCTCTACGACCAGTTCTTGCGCATCGGGGGAGCCGTCACCCCCGAGCAGCTGAGCTCGATCTACCTGCAAGCCGACAACGGCTACACGTGGATGCTGTGCGACCTCGGCAACGAGTGCCGCCAGCGCGACGGCCACATGCACGGCATCGTCGACCAGCGGGAGAAGGCTCTCGGCCCCCTGCTGCTACAGGTCGACCCGTTCATCGAGCCCGGCGCGAGCAAGCCGGAAGCGGCCGACGTCGAGATCGCGGAGCGGCTGCACCGTGCGCTGACGCAGGCAACCGGCGGGCATCCCGTCGGCGGGATGAAGCTCTCCGGCTTCTCCTCGCTGAAGCAGCACATGCAGGGGGGCAATTACTGGGGCTACGCCATGGCCGAGACGGCGTGGGCCAAGCGCGATGGTTGGATCGTCCCGACGGGATGGTTCCTGCACCAGCCGCGCCGATTCGGCTTCCGGCTCTCCGACGGAGCCCTCGTCCAGTGGGATCAGGTCGGCGCCAACTCGACCCAGATCCAACGCGAGGTGCAGCAGTGGGAGCCGATGCGGTGGATCCAGCACCAGCCTCGCATCACGGGCGACGTGCCCGCGCGCGAGGGCTACGGGCGCGTGCTCAACTGGGCGTGCATCTTCGCCAACTGGACGCTGTCTGACCTGCTGAAGCTCGCCGAGCTCACGTGGAAGCCCTACCGCATCGGTCGCTACAAGCAGGGCACGAGCCGCAAAGACAAGGACGCGCTCACGGTCGCGCTCCAGTCGCTCACCAACAACGGCATCGCTCTGATGAGCGAGACCGTCCAGTACGAGCTCAAGTGGCCCGAGGGCGGACGGGGCGACTCGAACAATCACATCGCCCTGCTCCAGTACCTCGACGCTACGAAGTCGAAGATTGTCCTGCACGGGACGCTGCTCACAGAGTCGGGCGACCGAGGGGCTCGCAGCCTCGGCGAGGTGCACGAGCGCGGCTTCGATTCGGTGGTCGAGGATGATGCGGGCGGCGTCTGTGAGACCCTCAACCGCGACGTGGCCGAGCCGTTCGTCCGGCTCAACGCCGGCGAGGATGCTGGCGTCCCGACGATCAAGCTCGTCACCAAGAACGAGACCGACCTGCTCGCGTTCTCGGGCGCGATGAAGACGCTGACCGTCGATGTCGGCATGCGCATCGGAGAGAAGTGGGCCTACGACCGCGTCGGCGCCCCGGTCCCCGAGAAGGACGAGCGCTGTCTTGGCGACCCGACCGAAGAAGAGCTGAAGGCGCAAGAGGAGGCCGAAGCCCAAGCCGAAGAAGCGCCCGAGGGTGAACAAGCGCCAGAGGACGAAGAGGGCGACGAGCCGGCCGAGCCAGAGCCCACGGCCAAGACCGAACCCCCGCCGCCGCCACCTCCCAAAGGAAAGCCAGCCAAGGCAGCCAAGCCGGCCAAGCCGGCCAGGTAGCCCAGCGAGGACTCATGCCCGACGAGAACGCAACCCTGGGCCTTGACGACCACGAGGGGTCGGCCTGGTACACCCGAGAGGCGACCATCTCGGAGGTCGGCAAGGGCGAAGACCGCTCTGTGCTCGTGACCGCGTCGACCGAGGGGGTCGACAGCCACGGCACCGTGCTGCGCAACTGGGACTTGTCTCGGTTTGAGCGCAACGCGCCGGTGCTCTTCTGCCACAAGCGCGACAGCTGGCCGATCGGCAAGGCGCCCCAGACGCGCGTCGTCGACGGCAAGCTCATGGCTCGACTCGTCTTCGCCGAGGAAGACCTGAACCCCGAGGGCGAGAAGGCCCTGCGCATGTTCCGGGCCGACATGATCCGCGCCGTCTCGGTCGGCTTCTGCCAGGGGCCGAGGACCAAGGTCTTCACCGAGAACATGGGCGGGCGTGAGGTCATTGTCATCGACGGGCCGCAGCTCGCCGAGATCAGCGTGCTACCCGTGGGCTCGAACGAGGAAGCGCTGGCCGTCCAGCACATCCGAGCGCTGGCCATTGGCACGACCGTGCGCGCCGTCGGCGCGTCCTACGATGAGAGGCGGAACGCGCTCCAAGCGGCTGTGAGCGCCAAGTACCCGCCGGCGGATCGCGAGGCTTACGGCCCGTGGATCCGCGAGGTGTTCGAGGACGAGGTCGTCTTCGATCAGCCATCCCACAAGCCCGCCACGATGTGGGCCGCCCCCTACACCTACGAGGCGAGCACGCAGGTCGCGGAGATCGGCGACGCCTACCGCGTCCGCTGCACCTACGCGCCAATCAAGTCGAAGGGCCGGGCATCTCGCTCGGTCTCCGGCCTCGTGCCGGCCGCATCAGGAGAACTGAACCCCATGGCAAAGACGAACGAGACGGCCACGCTCGAGACCGGGACCGACGAGCGCGACGCCACCATCGCTGACCTCCAGAGCCGGGCCGCGAAGCTCGAGTCCCAGCTCGAGGCGGCAAACCTCATCAAGACCTCGCACGAGAACCGCATCAAGGAGCTGCAGGCGTCCAACGCCGAGCTCGTGCGGCAGATCGCGGAGCGAGAGCTCGATGGGCTGGTCGGTACGAAGATCAGCCGAGACCAGGCGAATCGGGCGCTCGTCATCGCCGGCAAGGACCGCCAGACCTTCGACGAATTGCTCGCGGCCTACCGCGGCCTCCCCGACATGGTCGCCACGCGCGAGACCCCGGCGCTCAGCGCCGACCCCAACACCCGCACGCTCGCGGACGTCGGCGGCGAATCGCCGTCGGAGCGGGCAGAGCGAGAGCACGCCGAGCGCATCCGCGCCCTGTGACAGGCGGCCACCACCTGACGTGAAAACGGAGATCCAATGAGCACCGCAACCCGGAAGTTCAACGAAGGCATGGAGATGGCCAAGACTGTCGCGGCCGGTCAGATCGCGACGCAAGGCTTCCTCCTCATCCCCTCTGGCGTCGGCACCGTGCAGGACGCCACCAGCCCGGCAGCGACCGGTCTGTACGTAGCCAAGGAAAGCCGCACCGCCGCACAGCGTGTGCAGGTCTTCAGCCCCGGCTCGGGCTGCATCCCCGTGACCGTCGGCACCGGCGGAGCGACCCGCGGCGTGCGCGCCATCTGGTCGGTCGCCAACGACGGCTTCTGCGACGCCCCGGCCATGGCCAACGGCGCCACCCACACCGAGACCTACGGGAAGTTCGAGGACTCCGGCGTTGCCGGCACGACCGTCGGCCTCTGGTTCTTCCCCTGCGCCGAGCGCGAGAGCACCTGACGCGAACCTCGGACAGCCCTCCCACTGAAGGAACATCACAATGGCCGAGAATCAAGCACCGCGAATCCAGATGACCGACGCGCAGATGAAGGAGGTCCAAGTCCTCATCGAGCGCGGTCTCGGAGACCCGCACCGTCAGATCACCGAGGAAGATCTCCTAGCTCTCGAGACGCACCAGCACCGCTCCGCGGGCCGGCTCACCCCGGCCGAGCGCTACCAGCGGGCGATGGACTTCCACGAGGATTGGAAGCGTTCGCCCTCGGGCCGCAAGGTCTGGCAGCAGCGCAACGAGGAGTTCAAGGCATGGATGGCCCGCTCGCTCGGTGCGCCACGCATCGACCAGCTGGGACTCAACAGCATGCTGCCGAAGCTCGCCTCCCGCGATGTTTCCAGCCTGCCGGCCAGCGTCTACACGACGCCGACCGTCGAGAGCATGAGCGTGCAGTACGCGAACGAGGACTACATCGGCGAAGAGCTCGTCGACATCGTCCAGAGCGCCAAGCAGACCGGGTTCTACTTCACCTACCCGCAGCGCGAGCGGATGCAGTACCCCGACGACCGCATGGGCTCTCGCTCGAAGGCGAACGAGATCCACGAGACGCGCGTGCGGACGCAGTACAGCTGTGAGCCGTTCGGCTACTCGGACCACGTCGATGCGATGACGCTCGCCAACCAGGACGCCCCGCTCGACGAGATGGTCGACCTGACGGCCAGCTTGGCCGAGGGCGTGCTGTTCCGCAGGGAGCTGCGCATTGCGACCGCGCTCACCACGGCGGGCAACTACGGCGCCAACACGTGGGCGGTCGCGGGCGCGAGCGCCTGGAACAGCGCTGGCGGCGGCAACCCGATCGCCGACCTCCAGCGGCTCGACGGTATGCTGTGGAACGGCAAGGGACCGGGCACGAAGCGCGCGTTCACGTCGCTTGGCGTGTACAACGTGCTCAGCCGGCACCCCCAGATCCTTCAGCTGTACGTCTTCAACGGAAACAGCCCGGGGCTCGCGACCCCCGACATGCTCGCCCGCTTCTTCCAGTGGGAGAGCCTGAAGGTCGGCCGCGCCCGCCAAGACACCGCGCAAGAGGGCGCTGCGGCGGCCTACGCGCGCATCTGGGAGCCGGGCGGCGCGTTCTTCTTCGGCCTCTTGCGCGTCAAGCGTGGCGGCATCAGGAACGCCGGATTCGCAACCCTGTTCCGCATGGGCACGCCCATCAGCACCACGGTCTACGAGCCCCTGTCCGGGCACGGGGGCGGCTACACCAGCCAGCTGTCCGTGTGCGAGTCGGATGGCCCGCAGATCGTCGCGGCTTCCTGCGGCGGCCTCATCCAGACCCCGATCGTCTGACCCTGACCTGAGTGTCAGACGTGGGCCGAAAAGCTCGGGATTGGCACCGGCGGGAGCAAGGCGCGCCGGTGCCCGTCCCGCCCTCTCACCTTGCACGACCAGAAACTCCCATGAAGCAGCCGGACGCCAAGCCCTCACCTACCAACGCAGCCCCCTCGGCTCCAGCTCACCAAGCCAAGCCCGCGCCCGATGGGTCGAAAGACCCCGGGCAGGGCGAGGCGGGTCGCGCCGACGACGCGGCCGAGGATGAGCAGTACGAGCGATGGACCCACAACCTCGTGAACGTCGACCTGTCCAAGGTCGGCGACACGCCGATCGTGGGCGGCTGGCCGCAGGGGCTCGTGCGCGGCCTGCCGGCTCGCCTCCACAAGGAGGCGGCGGCGCTCGGGCTCACGTTCCTGGGCGCCGTGGGCGCCGTGAAGCGTGCCGTCGACGCGGGGAAGCTGCGAGGCAAGCACCGCGACCGCGACAGCGCTGACGAGCTGCCCAGGGCCCGCCCTGGCGGCACGGAGGTCTGGACGCACCACCTGCCCGACGGCCCACCCGAGAAGCTCGGCGACGTCGAGCTCACCACCATGACCATCACCGGGCTCCGGGGACACGCCACCAAGGTCCCGCGGCCATGGATCCCGGGCGACCGTCGTGGTCTCCCGGCTCGGCTGCACGACGATGCCCTTGCCGCAGGACTCGAGTACCTCGGCCCAGCCAAGGGCGACGAGCCTGTGGCCCCTGGTTCGTTGTCGGCTGCTGAGAAGGCGCGGCGCATCGAAGCGCTCAAAGCGGAGCTCGAGCAGCTCGGGGCGTAGCCAATGCCTGTCGCCGGCACCTACCTCACCGAGCAGGACTGCAAAGACCGGCTCAGCCCCGAGGTGTGGCAGCGCATCCTCGACGACAACGCCGACGGCACGGCCGACACCTCCCCAGCTCAGCGCCTCGTCGACGACGTCGAGGGGTTTGTCGAGGGACGGATCAAGCCGATCTACGACCTCGCCAAGCTTCGGGCGCTCGGCACGGGATGCCCGAACGAGGTCAAGCGCATCTGCCTTGACGTGCTCGAGGCCTACGCGATGCGGAGGCACTCGGGCTACATCCGGGGCGACTGGCGGGCCATCATGGCCGAGGCCCGCGAAGACCTGCGCAGCCTGCGGTTGCAGGAGTGCGAGCTTGACACCGACGGCGATCCTGAGCCTGCCGCCAACACCGGCGGGCTCGTCGAGTCGGGTGACGTCGACGACCCGACTCCCGTAGAGCCGACCTTCCTCGGCCCAGGACGAATGGGGATCTTCTGATGCGCTACGCACGAAACCTCGCCCGCATCGCCTGCCACATGCCTCCTGAGCGCACCGTCGTCCATGCGCTCGTTCGAGACGACGACGCGATCGTGAAATCCGTTGCGACGGACAACGTTGCGACCCACGACTACACGGGCGCCACCCTCGACGGGGCGCTTGCGAACCCTGGTCCGGCCGTCCTGTGGCTTCCGCGGACGGTCTCCGTCACGACCCAGGGCAGCCCGGCCACCTACAACATCGTCGACCCGATCGTCGTGACCGGCACCGACGAGTTCGGGATTGCCCAGGTCGGCTACCTCATCATGACGAACGCCGGCGGCGGTGAGCGCGTCCGCGCGACCAACGCGGCCGGAACGCGCGTCCTTCTCTGGACGTCCGTCACCAACATCCATACGCCGATCCAACTCGGGGCCGGCGGGTTCTTCGAGTTCGGCGTCGAGGACATCGCTTGCGGCACCCGCGTGACCTTCCGCAGCTTCGTCGCAGATGCCAATGGAAACATCGGCTTCCAGTACGAAGACGGCACGGCCGACGCTGTTCCGGTGCTCGCCGGAGCTGAGCCGCTCGAGCTCTCGGGCGTCGCGCTGGTGCTCGGGGCCACCACCACGGCGGTCCCGCTGCACGTCTTCGTGGACGACTGCACGCCCTGCACCTAGCCGATGCCTTCCGACTCCGGCCTCGTTGGCGCGCTTCAGCTGCCGCTCGCCGCAGGGTCGGCGAACGCTCGCTTCGAGGACCCGCTCCTCGATGCGCTGCTCGCCTTCGTGGCGTTCGTGCTGAACGACTCGTTGAACGCCAAGCTGGCGATGCACACGGGGCTCAAGCGGGGGAGCACGGTCTGCCAAGCCGTCCCGACCGGCCAGACCTTCCCGTTCGACCCGACCGACCCGCAGGCGGAGAAGTTCAGGCTCGACCCGCCGTGCCTGTTCATGTGGTGGCCCGACGACTCGGTCCTCACCGCAGGGACGCAGGCCGGGACCGTGCACTACGACGTGCGGCAGCGAGCCCTGCGGCTGCTCTGGATGATGCCCGAGCTGCCGTCGACCGACCAGTTCAAGCTGCGCTACGCGATGTTCCAGGCAGCGGATGCGGCCTTGTGCGCCGCGAGCAACCGCGGCTTCCATCGTGGATTCAGCCACAACAACTACCCGCTCGGCACCCCCGTGGCCGAATGCGTCGCGCCGCTCGGCACGGTCTCATGGCGGTACGTCGGGGGACGTCAGACGCGCTGGGGGCTCAACGGGATGGACCCCATGTCCAACGCGATGGGCGCAATGTCCGACGTCAAGCGCGACTGGCCGTGCCTCGCGGGCTCGATCGCGGTGACTGAGCGCGTCGAGCACACGACCATGGAAGACCCGGGCGACGTGGCCGGGGAGTTCACAATGACCATCGAAGGCTGCTCCGAGAGCCTCGATCCCATCCCGATCATGGACCGCTACCTCGATGCCCCCGACGGCAGCGAGCAAGAAGACGGC
>CAZSUO010000089.1:0-7851 GCA_964610065.1 uncultured Coriobacteriaceae bacterium
TCGACGTGATCGACCTACACGTGCACACCTGGCGATGCAGACACGCGACCGGCACTGCCGAGGAGTACGTCCGCGCCGCTGCCGCCGCCGGGATCACCACACTCGGCTTCACCGAACACCTGCCTCTGGCCCCCGCGCTGGCTGCCCGGATCCCTGATGCCGCAGGCTACGCAATGCCTGCGAGCGAACTGCCGCAGTATCTCGCCGATGTGACCGCCGCGGCGTCTCTCGGCGATACGCTCGGCGTGGAGGTGCTCTGCGGCATTGAGATCGACGCGGTGCCCGTGGCTCTCGAGCACGCGCGCACGGAGCTCGGACGTCACCGTTTCGATGTCGTGCTCGGCTCGGTGCACTTCATCGACGACTGGGCCTTCGACGACCCCGCCAGACGTGATGGTTATGCGGACTGGAATAACAGCGATCTGTGGGAGCGGTACTTCGCCGATGTAGTGGCGGCCGCCAAGACCGGCCTGTTCGATGTGATGGCGCACGTGGACCTGGTGAAGAAGTTCGGTGTGTGGCCGGAGGGGCCCACCCGCGATCTGTACCGCACGGTCGCACGCGAGCTGGCGTCGACCGACGTGGCCGTGGAAGTGAATACCGCGGGTCTGCGTAAGCCCTGCCGCGAGCTGTATCCGGGTCAGGACCTGCTCCGCGCGCTGAGCGAGGCGGGGGTGCCCGCCACCATCGGCTCCGACGCCCATGCGCCGGGCGAGGTGGGCGCGGGCGCGGCCGAGGCGCGCGAGGCGCTGATAGAGGCGGGCTATCGCTCGGTGCTCGTGTTCAGGGGCCGCAGGGCCGAGGAGGTGGGCATCGATGACATCTGAGCGCATCCTCACCGTCGGGACTCTCGTGCAAGCGCTTGAGGAGCGCTTCGTCCCCGCCTGGGCGGAACCCTGGGACCGGGTAGGCTTGATCGTCGGCACTCCTGACACCGCCCTCAGCAGCGTGCTCGTCACGCTCGACGCCACGGCCGAGGCCGTGGGGCGTGCGGCACGCGCGGGCGCCAACCTCGTGGTGACACACCATCCGCCATTCCTGGACACGCCGTCACGCATCGAGTCCGCGCCGGGGCCTGCAGGCACGCTCGCGGCCGCCCTTGCGGGAGAGGTCGCGTTAGCTTCGTTCCACACGAGCCTCGACAGAGCGCCGGCGGGCGCTGATGCGCTCTCCGTGACGCTCGGGCTTACGCCGCTCGAGCCGCTCGAGTCAGGTGTGGAGCCGATATCCGTGGTCGTGACCTATGTGCCCGCCGATCATGCGGCGGCGGTGCGTGAGGCCATGGCGGAGGCGGGTGCGGGCAGGATCGGTCAGTACGATGGCTGTTCGTTCGAGTCGGAGGGGACCGGGCGGTTCACGCCGCGCTCCGGAACACATCCTACGGTGGATGACACCGGCACCGGTGTGGCTGAGGTGCGTATCGAGATGGTGTGCGCCCGGGCCGATGCGTCGCGCGTGGTGCAGGCCGCGGCGAGCGCACATCCGTACGAGGAGCCCGTGGTGCTCGCGACCGACGGCGTCCGCGCGCGCGGTGCCGCCCGGCTCGGACGGCTCTGCTCGTGGAGCGGCGGGGCGGTGAGCGACCTGGCGTCGCACGTGGGCGCGCGACTCGGTGTGCGTCCACGCGTGTGGGGCGATCCCGCCGGACCGGCCACACGCATCGCCGTGGCCAACGGATCGGCCGGCTCTCTCCTCGGCGAGGCGCTTGCGTCAGCCGATGTCATGGTGGCGGGGGAGGTGCGGTATCATGACGCCCTGGATGCGGTGTCCCGCGGGCTTGCGATCATCGAAGTGGGACACGACGCGTCCGAGTGGCCGCTCGTGAGCGTGCTTGCGGCCGAGGTCCGTAGCGTGTGCGGCCCCGACCTGCCGGTGATCGCCGAAGCGCCGCGCCTTGCGTGGCAGACGATGGAGGATGCGCATGACCGAGGGTGACGCTCTCATCGCGTTGATGGAGCAGGACCTGGCCATCGCCCGTGCTGCCAAGGCGCTCGACGAGCTGCCCGAGAAGAAGGCGATCCTGCAGCTCAGGCAGCGTCTGAAGGAGATCGAAGGGGTGTCCGAGCAAGCCGACGCCTATCTTCGGAAGGCCAACGCCATGGTCGCCCGTGCAGCCGATGACGTGGCATCCGTACAGGCCAAGATCGACGCCGAGCAGGCGAAGGTGCTCTCGGGGTCGGTGACCGACTCAAAGGAACTACAGCACCTCACCCGCGAGATCGACGCGCTGGTACGCCGCAAGGACACGCTCGAGCGCGAGGAGCTCGGGCTGATGGAGAAGGCCGAGACCGGCGAAGCGCAGGTCTCCCGCGTGCGAGCCGCCCTCACTGAGGGTCGCGCCAAGGAAGCGTCGCTCATCGAGGCCTACAAGACCCGCGGCGGCGAGATGCAGACCGAGATCGCCCGGCTCAAGTCTGGCCGGGATGCCATCGCAGCGAAGCTGCCGGGAGCACTACTTACCCGTTACGAGGCGATCAGGGCGTCGAAGCACGGCATCGCCGTCGGCGAGCTGAAGGGCTCCCTGTGCACGGCGTGCCGCACCGCCATCCCGTCGGGCGAGGCACAGTCGCTTGCTGCCGGTCCCGAGATCGGCGAGTGCCCCAACTGCAAGCGCATCATGATCGTCCGGAAGGGCGCCTGATGACGGGTGTCTGGACCGTGAACAGCGACGGGGGATCGCGCGGCAATCCCGGTCCGGGCGGCGCCGGCATCGTGGTGCGCGATCCATCAGGCGAGGTCGTTGCGCGCGGTGGGGCGTACCTCGGCAGGGTGACCAACAACATCGCCGAGTACGAGGCGCTCCTGTGGGGCATGCGGGCCGCTCGCGCACTGGGTGCCACAAAGCTCCTGGTGCGCGCCGACAGCGAGCTTGCGATCAAGCAGATGCGCGGCGAGTACCGCGTGAAGAACGAGGGTCTAAAGCCGCTCTTCCTGCAGGCGCAGGCGCTGTGCCGCACCTTCGAGGGCGTGACGTTCGAACATGTGCGACGTGAGGCGAACGCCGATGCCGACGCGCTCGCCAACGAGGCGATGGACTCACGGGAGTACGTGGGCGACGCGCCCGAGCCGCCGGGCGGGATGCGACTCTTCGATACGGAGGCGTGAGATGTACGACCTCATGATCAAGGGGCACTTCGACGCGGCACATGCGCTGCACGGCTATCCTGGCGAGTGCCGGAACCTGCACGGGCACACCTGGGACATCGAGGTTGTCGTGCGCGGATCGGAGCTCGATGAGGTCGGGATCGTGTACGACTTCAAGACGCTCAAGACCGACCTCGCCGCCGTGCTCGAGCCGCTCGATCACGCGTATCTGAACGACGTCCCGCCGTTCGACGAGCTCAATCCCACTGCGGAGAACCTGTCGCGCTACATCTACGAGGCGCTGTCCGAGACCGTGGGCAGCGCTGTGCGTGTGCTCGAGGTGTCGGTCTGGGAGTCGCCGATCGCGCGGATCACGTACCGGCCGGGGGAGTAGCGTCTCGGATCGTACTCGCGCCGAGGGATGGGCGAGAGGGTGTCCGGACAAAGAGGTGTCCCGAGAAACCCGACCTGCGTGATCCGTAGTCCTCAGCTTCCCGTTTCTTACCATCTGGAGCCTGCCCGGCACGGTCCTGCTTGCGCGTGACCCACCTTCGAGAGCCCCGTCAGGCAGCTACTGGTACGCTGGCTTTCCGGTTCCGCTCGGCCCGACCTCTCGGGACAAGAACGACTGTACGAGACCTCAACAGGCGCGTCAAGGCGTTCCGGCCAGTCAGCGGTGGCTTGCGACGAACGGCATTTGGCAGCGCACAAGCGGCTGCCGAAAGCGGACGAACGGCGCACGCGATGCTACCAGCGCTTGAGAGATGCGACTCCGACGGAACCCGGCGCGCGGACGGCTCGAATCGGCCATAGCCTCGCTGTAGCGGACCTCTTAGCCTTCGGAAAACCACGGCCCCAGTGTATACTCACGCGAGCGGGATCCGTCCACTCACTCCGGAAGGTGCCCATGACCAGCGCGACCCTCGAAGAGTACCTGGAGACGATCTACAAGCTGGCAGAGCGCGGCGACGTGCGGCCGGGTCAGATCGCCGAGGCCATGGGCGTCTCGGCGCCAACGGTGACCGCGACACTCGGCAGGCTACAGTCGCGTGGGCTCGTGGCGCGCACGGATGACGGTGGCGTGCAGCTCACGCTGGCCGGTCGACAGAACGCCCTCGACATCATCCGACGCCATCGTCTCGCCGAGCGTTTCCTGGTGGACGTCCTCGGGCTGTCGTGGGACGAGGTGCACGACGAGGCGTGTGAGCTCGAGCACGCGCTCTCCCCGAAGGTCCAGGAGGCGCTCGAGCTGTTCATGGACAACCCCGAGGTCTGCCCGCACGGCCACCCGATCCCCAGCGCCAGCGGCGTCATCGCAGTGCAGGAGGGCACGCCGCTGTGTCAGAGCGGCCCGGGCGACGAGGTCGACATCGTACGCATCGAGGATGAAGACGGCGAACTGCTGTCGTACCTCTCATCGCTCGGCATGTTCCCCGGCACCACGGTGCGGGTCTGTGATGTGGCGCCGTTCAAGGGGCCCCTCATGGTTGAGATCGGCGACGCCCGCTACGCGCTCGGCAGAGAGGTCGCCGAGAAGATCGTCGTCTCCGGCGGCGACGGTGGGCCACGGCGCGGCCGCCGGGGTGGTCGCGGGGGCCGAGGGGCCCGCCGATGAGCCGGTCCTGTCACGGCGAGGGTGAGCGTTTCATCGACCGTCCGGCAGGGGAGATCGTCATAGCGCTCGCGGGCAACCCGAACGTCGGGAAGTCCAGCCTCTTCAACGCCCTCACGGGGCTCGGAGTGGAGACCGCGCACTATCCCGGCACCACGCGCGAGGTCCACACGGGTGTCGCCCGTGCGGGTGAGCGCATGATCGGCGTGATCGACCTCCCGGGCAGCTACGGGTTCACCGGGGTGGCCGAGGAAGACTTGGTGGCGCTCCGTGCGCTCGACGAACTCGAACCCGATGTGGTCGTGGTGGTCGTGGACCCGTCCACGCTCGGCAGGACGCTCTATCTGGCGCTCGAGGCGCTCGACCTCGGCCACCGCGTGGTGCTCGCGGTGAACCTCGTCGACGAGGCGCGCCGTTCAGGGCTTGTGCTCGACGACGGGGCGCTCGCCGCGGCCCTCGGTATCCCTGTGGTGCAGACGGTGGCCACCCAGGGCATCGGCGTGAGCACCATCGTGGACGCGTGCTTCCGGGCGGCCGCCGAGCCGGTGCCCGACCCGCCGGGGTACGGGCCCGACTTCGAGGCGCTGCTCGAGCCGTTGGTGCGCGCGTGTGATGCGGGCGAGTGCCTCCCGCGTGGACGCACCGCACGCGGCGCGGCGCTTGCGCTTCTCGTGGACCCGCGCGAGATGCCTGAAGACGCGTCGCCCGAGGTGACCGCGGCGCTCCGCCGTGTCCGCCAGGCGATGCGATCGCACTTTGGCGAGAGCGGCGCCACGCATCTTGCGCGCGAGCGTCACGGACTCGCGGGACTGCTCGGCGAAGAGGCGGTGCAGCGCAAGGAGAAGCGGCACTGGCTCCCGCGCGACGCATGGTCGCTCACCACGTGGCCGTGGACCGGCGTGCCGCTTGTGGCGCTGGTAGCGGCGGGGATCTTCGGCTTCCTGTTCTTCGTCGGCGATCTGCTGGCGCGCGGCTTCTCCAGCGTGTGGGCCGCATACGCGTCTCCCGCTATCTCGGGGGCGATCACCGCGGTTGCCGGTGACGGTGTGCTCGCCCGCGTGCTGCTCTGGGGCTTCGACGCGGGCATCGAAGCGTCGCTCTCGATCGGCCTGCCGTACATCCTCACCTTCTACTTCCTGATCGGTTTCCTCGAGGACACCGGCTACCTGAACTCACTGGCGTTCCTCACCGACCGGCTCATGCACCGGTTCGGGCTCCACGGTCGCGCCATCGTGCCGATGGTGGCCGCCGCGGGCTGCAACGTGCCTGCGATCGTGGCCGCCGGACAGCTGCCGAGCAAGCGCGAGCGGTTGATCGCGTCGTCCATGGTGCTGTTCGTGCCGTGCAGTGCGCGGACCGCGGTCATCCTGGGCGCGGTGGGTCACTACCTCGGCTGGCAGCCGACGCTCCTGGTGCTCGCGATCCTGGTGGCCGTCTGGCTCGGGAGCGGCCTCACGCTCGAGAAGATGCTGCCGGGCGGCTCCCGCGGGCTCGTGATGGAGATGTTCCCGTTCAGGCGGCCGTCGCTCAAGCGAGTAGCGGCCAAGGCGTGGGAGCAGTTCAAGGAGTTCCTGTTCATCGCAACGCCGATCGTGATCGTGGGCAGCCTCGTCCTCGGCGGCCTGTACGAGTCGGGCTGGCTCATCAAGCTGAGCGGACCGCTCGCGCCGGTGGTCGAGGGGTGGCTCGGCCTGCCAGCCATCGCCGGTCTCACGCTGCTGCTGGGATTCCTTCGCAAGGAGCTGTCGCTGCAGCTGCTCGTGGCGCTCGCCGTGGCCACGGCTGGCTTCGCGGGTGCGGAGCTCACCGAGCTCATGAGCGCCACCGACATCGTGGTCTTCGCGACCGTGAACGCGATCATGCTGCCCTGCATCTCCACGATGAGCGTGTACTGGCGGCGCAACGGCAACAGCGCAACGGCCATCGCGCTCGTAGCCACCGTCGCCATCGCGCTCGTGGTGGGCGGCGTGCTCGCTCGCGTGCTGCCGCTTGTAGGCTTCGCAGCGTAGGGTTCAGGCGGGTTCTCCCGCATCCGCGCCGGTGGGTGCGAGCGAGCCGAAGCGGTACGTCCACGCGCGCGTGAGTTCGGCGCCGAAGAGGATGATCTGCGAGCTGTAGTTCAGCCACACCAGGAACACCACGAGCGAGCCGGCCGCGCCGAACGCGCTTCCCACCGACGAACTCGTGAGGTACAGGCCGAGCAGCCATCGACCGAGCGTGAACAGCGCGGCGGTGATCGCCGCGCCTACCGCCACGTCGCCCCACGCCAGCCGCACCCTCGGCAGCACGAGGTACACCGCGGCGAACATCGCCCAGAGCAGCACGAGCGACAGCAGGAGGTCGTAGAGCTCGAGTGCGCGCACCGGGAGATCCACGCCGAACCAGCTCGATGTCACCGCGGCCACAAGCGTGTTGAGTGCGAGGGTGATGATGAGGAGCATGCCGACCACGAGCACCATGATGAACGCCCGCAGGTTGTGGAAGGCGAGTGCGCGGAGGGTGAAGCGCACTCCGTCCCAGAGCGAGGTGCTCTCGGGGCGCTCAGGCGGGGTGTCCCACATGCGGTCGAAGACGTAACGCATCTGGCCGAAGAGCCGCATGGCGCCGAAGATCGCGAGCGCGAACGCGAGTGCGCTGAGGAGCGTGCCGGTGGTGGGGAGCGATGCCGAGGCGAGCAGCTCCTCCACCATGGTGGTGCCGAGCTCCCCGGCGAGACGGTCCGCAGCGCTCAGAAGCTCGGCGGTGGCCGCGCGTGCGCTCACCAGCCGACCGGCGATGGTGACGATCACGAGCAGTAGGGGCGCCACTGAGAGAAGCGCGTAGTAGGAGAGGGCGGCGGCCACCTGCGGGATGCCGTGATCGGCCCAGCCCTTCGCCGCATCGCCCAAGACGGCTTCGATGTCGCGTACGAGGCGGACCGCACGGTTCCTTGCCGTCGGCACTGGATCACTCCATTCGGTACTGGCCGTTCGCGCTGGCAGAGAAGCGCCCCCTGATCGCCTGATGGCCAAGCGCAGCAAGGTGCGACACGCGCACCCCTCAGTCTACCCGAGGTCGGAAGGGAGCAGCAGTGGACACACATGCCGCGATATTTCAAGTCTGTGCCAGGATTTCCCACTCTGATAGACGTAAGAACAGTATCCACTCTTGGGTGA
>CAZSUO010000090.1:0-835 GCA_964610065.1 uncultured Coriobacteriaceae bacterium
GAAGGGTCGGCGGGAAACCGCCGGCCCTTCCCTTTCCCCGCACTCGCCCTGCTGCGCTATCCTGTAGCGGTCGGCTCTCCGTGACGAAAGGCCCCTTCCGTGTCGTTCCCGCTCCCCGGGTGGTACTTCTCGCTGTCCATGACCTTGTTCGGGCTGCTCTTCGGCAGCTTCGCCAATGTGGTCATCTGGCGCCAGCCGCGCGGTGAGTCGATCGCCAGTCCCGGTTCGCACTGCCCTGGCTGCGACACGCCCATAGCCTGGTATGACAACATCCCGGTGGTCTCCTGGCTCGTGTTGCGTGGCCGGTGCCGCTCGTGCGCGGAGCCTATCTCGATCCGCTACCCGGCTGTCGAGCTCGCGTCTGGCGTGCTCTTCTTGCTTGCCGCCATCACCTGGGGTCCCTCAGTCCGCGCCCTCTTCGGCGGCGCGCTCTTCTGGTTCCTGCTCGTGCTCTCGATGATCGACATCGACCACATGCGGCTCCCGAACCCGATCGTCGGCATGGTCGCGCTTGTGGGCCTCATCGGTGCGCTTCTCTCCCAGCTCCTCAGCTGGCAGGCTGTGCCGCTCGTGGGTGTCGGGGCAAGCGGACTGGCGGCACAGCCACTTGCGATGGCAGCCATCGGTCTCCTGCTGGGCGCCGGGCTTCCGGCCGCCATCGCTCTTGCATACCGCCTCATTCGCGGTACGAGCGGCTTCGGGATGGGTGACGTCAAGCTGCTGGGGGTGCTGGGGCTCTTTCTCGGGCCGTACGTCCTGCTCACATTCTTCGTTGCCAGCCTTCTGGGCGCTGTCGGCGCTCTTGTCGGGGCGCGGGGAGAAGGAATAGCCGGCA
>CAZSUO010000090.1:845-7827 GCA_964610065.1 uncultured Coriobacteriaceae bacterium
CGTCCTGTTCAATGTGTTCATCAGCAGTCTGTTCGGTGCTGTATGGGGTATCGTGTCGCGGGGGAGCGAGCAGCTGGCACAACGCCGGATCCCGTTCGGGCCCTGGCTGGCGGTCGGCGCGCTGTTGACGGCGATGCTCGGGGAGACGCTCTGGTCGGCGTATCGGGCCATCGCGGGCTTCTAGCCAGCACGACCGCTCGTCGTGCACTGTTCAAGCGCAGCCGCCATTTGGCCGATATACTGTAGACGAGGAATTGGTAGTGTCACACGCTCGTGTGGACACGTTTGGAGTGGATGACGATGAGGGGCATCAGAACATCCTTCCGCGATGACGCGGGTATGACGCTTGTCGAGGTCATGGCCGCCGCCGCCATCCTATTCATCATCGCTACCGCGATCCTCGGCCTGGTTGGTCGCAACCTCAGCATGGGTAACCAGGCGGTATCGACGAATGCAGCGACCAACGCCCTCAACGGGTACGTGGAGTGGGTCCGCGCGCTGCCCTTCGAGCGAGTGGACTCTTCGGTGGGTGGTTCGGTCGAGACCACCGTCGTGGTCACGCAGGGGTACCAGATCACCATCGTGCCGTCGGTTGTGGACGGAGACACCGAGTCGCTGCGCAATCTCTATCTTGACGTGGTGGTCCGTCGTGGTGCCGAGATCGTGAATCAGTTCGAGACCATGGTCGTTATTCGCAACCGCGATCAGCATATGACCGATCGGTCGCCCACGACCGACCCGAAGATCGCGTTCATCTCGCCCACGCCGCCCGACGGTGCGGTCATCTTCTCCGAGAACGGCCAGACGTACTGGCTCGACGCCAGCGGTACGAAGCAGAACGTTCAGTTCGTGGTTCGTGCCTCCGCCACGGAGGGGCGCTCTCTCCGGCTTGTCTATCTGCGTGGCCGGGACGCGTTCCAGCTCAAGGATGTCCTCGGACTTCCGGCTACATGGACCAATCCAGCATGGACCATCTCGCCACCGTTCCTTTGGAACCTGGACCAGAAAGACACCGGAGACATCCTGAATGTCTCCGATGACGGAGAAGTGGATATCTGGGCGTGGGCCGAGGACAGCGAAGATGCGCGCAGTGCCGACATGCGTGTGTACCTTGTCGATCGCGTCGCCCCGCCGCGGATGGTGCCGTTGGATGGCATTGAAGACGACGACGGTGATGGGGTCATCTTTGACGATCCGGACGAGCCGCACGAGGAGCGGATCCGGCACGTCACCGGCGGCTCTGCGGGTGGCAGTCTGATGTGGGCGCTCACCCTCGACGGCCACACCGGTGCTGACCGGTATCAGGTCGAGCTCTACAAGCAAGCTCTGACACAGACGACATATGGTTCGGTCCTTGAGTGGGCCGCAGCAGGCACTGATGTAACCCCGGAGCTTACGCTGAGCCTTAGCGAAGCGACGCCCTTTTCGCGCTACTTCGCTCGTGTACGGGCACAGAGCCCACGAGCACGCCTGGTCCCGTCATCGGTTGAGGACTTCTCCGGCCCCTGGACCACGGTCGACGAACTCGCCGGGGGGTCGCTCATCACTCGCCCGTCGCTTGCGGGAAGCACGTATACGATCAGCGGGGTCAACAATGCGAACGATACGAACTGGTCGGTGAAGCCGACACTCGTTGCGAGCCTCCCGCAGTTCCCTCACACCGCCCTAACGTACACATGGATCCGGGTCGATACGGCCGGTGCCGAAACGATCCTGGGCACGACCACCGACAACACCTTTACTCCACCGAAAGCGTTCGATGTTGAACTCCAGAAGAACAACACGGTTCCCCCGCCAAGCTACCGCGTACGTGTCACCGTCACCCCCACGGGCGATACGGCGAGGATTGTCGTCTCCGAGACGGTGACCGTTCCGTCCGCAGGGGCTGCGAACGCAACATTCACGTTCCCGGGAGGCGTCTGGTGATGGTGCGGCGGCGGCTCCATGAAGAAGGAGGCTACACGCTCTCTGAGTTGCTGGTCGTGCTAGCCCTGCTCGGGCTCATCGTGAGCGCCGCCTTCACATTGCTCGGCCTGGTGAACCGGGGTACGGCGCAGAGTTCTCGCGAGGCATGGTTGAGCCGGGAAATCGGATTCCCGCTCGAGCATATGGAGCGGTTGCTGACCCAGCAAGCACCGCCGATGACCGCAGTGGGTCCGTACGTGTGCGAGATCAGAACCGACCAGGACCGTGACAACCACTATGAGATCTATCGGTTCGAGGCAACAACCGACGGACGGCTCATCCAGACGTTCACGGAGCAGGTTGACAGCCCCACCCCACGCGAGACCGTATGGTCCACAAGTAATATGAACCGCGACGCCGGCGTTTCACAGCCCCTTTTCGTCTACTACGACGCGGACGGGAAGGACATGACGGGGGAGACGGAGATTCGCATCAAGCAGTATGCGATGAGCGTGAAAGTCACCGTGGCAGCGGAGCACGACGGCGAGGTAGTCACCGACTCGCGACATGTCTACTTCCGCAACAGGTAGGGGAGCTGATCACGACCATGCGTCCAACCGAAAGCCGCCGCCGTACCGTCTCAGGCGATGAGGGCATCGCCATGATCACGGTTCTCGGCGTGATGCTGGTGGTCACCCTCCTTGCGGTGGCCTCGTACAACTTGACGATGCAGACGCTCTTCGAGTCGGAGAAGGTCGAAGACGAGAGCAGGGCATTCAGAGTTGCGAGCGCAGGCATCGATACGGTGCTGGCCTCGTTCACCCCTACGCAGACGGTCTTTCCTGCCATCAGCACGCCAGACGGAACGGCAACGATCACCGTCTCAGACACCGGCGGCGATGCGGGCGAGTATGAGGTGGTTTCCACTGGCGTCGGGCTGGACGGCAGCACAGAGACCGTCGTCCAGAGGTTCTTCTATCTGAACCTGTGGGAGATGAACTTCGCCGGCACCGGATCGCAGTCCCTGATGAGTGGTTCGAGTGGACTCAACGGATCGTCGAAGATCTGGGGGCCGTTCTACGTCCTAGGCGGTCTCGCCGTGGAGTCCAACATGTCGATGATGGAGGGGCCGATCTTCGTCAAGGACGGCAACTTCGAGCGCAATGGCTCCGGTGAGATCGGCACGGTCGACGATCCGGTCCGGCTGTACTGCGACGGCAACGTGGACCTGAAGCTCACCGGCGGTGCCAAGGCATATGTTGAGGGTCCGTATCTCAATGTGCCGTACATTCAGCTGCCCAAGCTGACCGCAGACAAGATGGCGTCCTATGCCATCCTCGCGCAGACCGAGTCGCGTGATGGCAAGATGAGCCGGTTCGCGGCGACTGACACTCCCGACAATCTCGAGTTGACCAGCCACGAAGGAAGGACCTACAAGTACTTCGGTGAGAGCACGGGCACGATCAGCCCGCTCGGCGAGGGAAGCACAACCCTCGTCCTGGGTGCTCCGGACACCACATACCCCGGCGCTCTTGGCACGTACGGCTCCTGGGGCTCCATCACCACTACCGGTGCCACGCTGCCAGCCGGACCGACCACGCTCTACAGTGCCCTGCCGGGTATCCACGATGACTTTGCCTACAAGGTAGATGCGTACACCGTTGGCGGCATCACATGGGACTTGCTGTACATCAGTGGGACTGTGTTCGTCGATGGCCCGCTGATCATCAAGGACCACGTGATGTACATTGGCAACGGCACGATCGTGGCGAACGGCCCCGTTACGATGACCGGTGCGCTGCGTCCTTTCAGCTACACAACCGACACGGTCACCGTGAACAAGGTGGGCGAGGACAAGAAGTGGGCGCTCGGCATCGTGACGCCTTCCGATGTCGAGATGGCGGCAAAGGGCGCGCAGAACGGGCGAAGTGATCCGGTGCGTGACCGTCCGTTCGACTACGCTGGCGCCTTCTATACTGATGGCACGCTCCACGTGACGCATCCGGGAACCTCGATGCGTGGGTCCATCATCGCCAACAAGATGGACTTTGAAGACCCGAACACGAATCTGGTCACCAACCCCCTGCTGCCGACATACCTGCCCGACTCCCTTCCTGGAGGCGGTCAGGGCATCATCTCGGCAGGCCTGTGGAGCAGACAGTAGTCGCAGAAGCAGCGGGGCAGGAGTGCGAGCCCTTGACAACATCCCCGGCGGTGCTATTGGATAGTCCCAAGAATGCCCATGTGTGCGAACTCTGGTAGTGAGAGGCGCGGGTCTTCGCAGGGGGATCGTCGCAGCAGTAGCACAAGTCGCAGCCTTGTCGTAGCAGCATCAGCAGAAGGAGGACACCGTTGGGTTCCCTCTCTATCGGGTCCGGTCAGACCGCCATCGGTCTCGACATCGCGACCGACCACGTTAGGGTTGCCCAGGTCAAGTCGAGCGGCTCCGGCTTCACTCTGACGGGCTACGGCGTGATCGATGTTCCCATGGGCGCGATGGCTGACGGCGAGATCGTCGACGCATCTGCAGTATCCTCCGCGGTCAAGGACCTCTGGCGTCACTCCAAGGTCCATGGCAAGAACGTGAGCGTGGGTGTCTCGAACCAGCGCGTCATCGTGCGCCTGATCGACCTTCCCTTCATGGAGCGCGGCGAACTCCAGAGCGCTATCCAGTATCAGGCTCAGGACTACATCCCGATGGCGGTTGAGGATTCGATCCTCGATTTCCAGATCATCGGCGACTACATGACGCAGAACGATGAACACATGATGGAAGTGCTACTCGTTGCCGCACACCGGGAGATGATCGGCAGTGTGGTGGGTGCTGTGGAGGGCGCGGGTCTGAAGCTCGACCAGATCGACGTGTCATCCTTCGCTGTGGTGCGTGCGCTCATGGGTGACACACAAAGCGTGCTGCCGGACGATCAGGGCAAGACCACTGCCATCATCCACATCGCAACCGGGCTCACCAACATCACGGTCGTCGAGAACGGTGTTCCGCGGTTCAACCGCATCTCATCCCTCGCGGGAAGCGCCTTCACAAGAGCGGTCGCGAACGTCCTCAACATCGGGTTCGAGGAGGCCGAAGACCTGAAGCGTCGCATCGGTCTTCCCAGCATCGATGGTACCGACGATGTCCCGGTGTCGGGAGTCGATCCCGAGTACGTGCCCGTGGTGCATCAGGCCATCGAGCGCGAAGTCAACAAGTTCATCGCCGAGGTCCGGCGTTCACTCGACTACTACCTGACTCAGACTGCTCAGGTCCGGACGATCAACAGGATCCTCCTCACAGGTAGCGGTGCTCGTCTCGCGAACTTCGCCTCTTACCTCGAGAAGGGGCTTCAGGCGCAGGTCATGCTGGTCGACCCCTTCGTCGATCGGGTGCAGATCGCATCCGGTGCCGCGCAGGCCCTCGGTGACGACCGGATGGGCTCCGTCACTGCGGTTGGACTTGCGCTAGGGGGGCTGCAGACATGATGCGCGTGAACCTTCTGCCTCCCGAGCTGCTCGAGAAGCGTCAGTCGGAGAAGCGATTCGTTTGGGTCATAGCGGGTGCTCTGGTGGCTGCCGTTCTGCTCGCCGGTGTCTGGGGGGTCGGCAGCTACATGGAGGGCGTGAAGCGGAACGAGCTGGCCGCGATCCAGCAGCAGACGGCTTCGATCCAGGCGCAGGCGGATCAGCTTGCGATCTTCGAACAGAGAGCTGGCGAGCTCGAGGAGCGCAAGGCCACAGTCCTGGCTGCCCTGGGCAGTCGTATGGACTGGGCGCCGTTGATGGACGAGCTGTCACTGGTGTTGCCCTCTGACCTGTGGGTCCAGACGATGACACTCAGTGAGGCCAACGGACTCGTGATGGGTGGTTACGCAGTGGACTCGCCGAATGACGCACCGGACGTCGGCCACAAGTCCATCGCGAAGGGGCTCGTGCGTATTGCGGACCTCGATGACCTCTATGATGTATGGCTTGATTCTTCTGCCAAGACCGAGTTCAACGAGCAGGACGCTATCCAGTTCTCGATCTCAGCGAAAGTCACTCTTCCTGTGGTAGAGGGTGAGGGGCAATGAGTCGCGCTACCAATACGGACAATCCGCGCAGGGTGATCCTGCCCCGCCAAGTATGTTCACCTCGACGCGGAGTGTGTGACCTATGAAGCGCCTGACGCCGCAGGTACAGCTCTATATCGCCATCGGCATCATCACGGTGCTGGCGGGAGTCTTCATCTTCCTGGCGGTCGTCCCCAAGTTCCAGGCCGTCTCAAACGTAGAGGGCGAGATCGCCACGGCCGAGATCGAGCTGCAGACGGCCGAGGCGCTGCTGGCTCGCAGGCAGGGTGTGAAGGCCCAGGCTGCGGCCAACGAGGCCCTGCTGATGCAGATAGCCAACCAGGTGCCGGACTCTCCGCAGCTCCCGGCGACCATAATCGAGATACAGGATATTGCGAATGCCTCCGGCGTCGAGCTGTTGACACTCTCAGCGGGCGGGATATCCACTCCGCCGACCGCCGCCGATGGCAGCGTGCCGCCGTACAACGTCCTCAGCCTCGCAGTGAGCTCAAAGGGCCAGTGGTCCGAGCTGATCGACTTCAGCCGGAGGCTGTATCGGCTTGAGCGTGGCACACGCGTCACGGATCTGGCATTCACCTATACGCCGGAGACGGAGATTGAGGATGCGTTCGTCAGCGCGACAGGAACCATCCAGGTCTATGTCATGGCCCCCGCTTCGACCGGCGCTACGACCGGTCAGTAACTGGGACGAGAGGAGGTGACGACGATGTCCGACGAGCACAACGGAGAAGTGACTGGAGTGGACGTGCCGACACCAGGCGAGCCTGCTGTCAAGAAACCGGGATTCCTGTCGACCACAGGCGGTCGCATCGTCGCCATAGTGGCCGGCCTCGGCGTCCTTGGTATCATCGCCGGAGTGGCGGCGGCAATCCTATTGCAGGGGCTGGCAGTCGATGTGGCTGAGGACATCCTGAGTGATGTCACTGCGCCGACGGCTCCCGCTGCGGGCGGCACGACGACCACCGGCACCGTGTCCGCCGCCAGTCCGGCGCGTGAGGTGAAGAACGCGGAGG
>CAZSUO010000091.1:0-7771 GCA_964610065.1 uncultured Coriobacteriaceae bacterium
GGCGAACCCGGCATCGTGACGTACGTGTCGACCGATCCGTTCTCGGATCTATACCTGGACCTGCTGGGCATTCTCGCACCCGGGAACGACATCGACGCCGAGGCGCTCCGCAGGATGGGCCTGCCGCGGTAGGGCGGTGCGAGCGCGGGCGAGACGCCCCGCACGGCGCCCCGGTATCGCCTACAATGCACGCATGAGCCGCGCCCCCGGTGGCGTTCGGCGCGATGTAAGCAAACCCCGAAAGGACGCCGCGTGGAGCCCATCGAACTGAAGCCCTCCGCACAGGGCAAGGTCCGTGACATCTACGACCTCGGGAAGGCGCTGCTGATCGTGGCGACCGACCGGCTGAGTGCGTTCGATGTGGTGCTGCCCGACCCGATCCCGTACAAGGGCGAGGTGCTCACCAAGCTGTCGCTCTTCTGGTTCGAGCTGTTGGCCGATGTGGTGCCCAACCACCTCCTCACCGCCGAGTCGTGCGACCTGCCCGAGTCGCTCGAGCAGTATGAGGAAGCCCTGCGCGGCCGATTCATGATCGTGAAGAAGGCCGAGGTCTTCCCGGTGGAGTGCATCGTGCGCGGCTATCTGGCCGGCAGCGGGTGGAAAGAGTACCGCGAGCACGGCACGGTATGCGGTCAGAAGCTGCCCGAGGGACTCATGGAGTCGAGCCAGCTTCCGGAGCCGATCTTCACGCCGTCGACCAAGGCGGCCGTGGGCGATCATGACGAGAACATCACCTTCGAGCAGATGGTCGAGATCGTCGGCGCCGACAACGCCGCCCGGCTGCGCGACGCGTCGCTCGCGCTCTACGGCGCCGCCCGCGACCACGCGGCCGGACGAGGCATCATCATCGCCGACACGAAGTTCGAGTTTGGCATGGTGGATGGCGAGATCACGCTGATCGATGAGGTGCTCACGCCCGACAGCTCGCGATTCTGGCCTGCCGACGAGTACCGCCCCGGCGGTGCGCAGCCGAGCTACGACAAGCAGTTCGTGCGCGACTGGCTCGAGGCGAGCGGATGGGACAAGCAGCCCCCCGCGCCCGGGCTTCCCGAGGATGTCATCACGATGACCGCCGAGAAGTACATCGAGGCCTACGAGGCCATCACTGGCGAACCGTTCATGCCGGAAGGGGACTGAGCGCGTGTCTCAGCGCAGCTACAGCAACGAGCGCTATCGCAAGGGCGCCAATATCGGCTCCACGCGTAAGAGCGCTGCCAAGGCAAAGCCCGTGCGCAAGCAGGGAACCGTTGAGACGGTGAAGGCCGATACCACCAAGAAGACCTCCTCCGGGCCCGAGAAGGACTGGGCCGGACTCCCCACCTCGCCCGAGATCAAGAAGTGGCGCCGCGTGTGGTGGGTGCTGCTCCTCACGGGCATCGCGCTCGTGGCCCTCGGCTATCTGGTGCCGGAGCTCCGCGAGAGCGAGGGCACCCAGCGTGTGATCGCGATGGTGGTGCTGGCGGCCTCGATGACCGCCGTGACCATCGATCTGGTGGTGATCCGCCGGTTGCGCAAGCAGCTGATCGAGTCGATGGGCAAGAAGCCGTCCAAGAAGGAGCAGAAGCACGCCGCCGATTCCGACGGTGACACCAAGAGCGGGAAGGCTAGCGAGTGAGCCTGCGCCACGTGCCGATAGGAGTCCGTGCGTACCTGTATCTCTACTGGGCGGGCATGGCGGTCGCCGGGGCCGGAGTCGTCGGCTTCCTGTTGAGCTTCTGGCGCGTGGGTTCCTCGGCGGCGGCCGTCACGGACGTGCACTACGACACGCCTGTGGTAGCGTACGCGTCGATCGCCGCGTGGGTGTTCGGCCTCGGTGTCATGTGGCTTAGCCGGCGCAAGCTGGGCGCGGCTGTTGCGGCAAAGCAGGCGGAGGATCGCAAGGGACTGTATGTCGACTTCCCGGACACTTCGTCCGGTGCTGATGGTGTATCAACGTCCGCGTCCGGCGGGCGCGACAGCTAAGGGGAGGAGCCGCCTGATGGCACGCTTCGAGATCTACGTGACGTACAAGAAGGGCATCTTCGACCCGCCAGGCGCCACCGCCGAGCGTGCGCTCGTGAACCTCGGCTATGACGAGGTCTCCTCGGTGAAGATCGGCAAGTACATCCAGCTCGAGGTTGCCGACGGCACGCCTGTGGAGCGGGTGCGCGAGATGTGCGACAAGCTGCTCGCGAACCCCGTGATCGAGGACTACCGCATCGAGACCGTCGGGGAGGCGTAGGCGATGCGCTTTGGAGTGGTGCGGTTCCCCGGTTCGAACTGCGAGCAGGATGTGGTCCATGCGGTGCGGCATCTCGGATTTGACGCCGGCTACATCTGGCACGGCGACACCGATCTGGCGGGCTACGACGCGATCGTGCTTCCGGGCGGTTTCAGCTACGGCGACTACATCCGCTGTGGCGCGGTCGCGCGCTTCTCGCCCGTGATGGCCGAGGTCGTGCGATTCGCCGAGCGCGGCGGTCCGGTCATCGGCATCTGCAACGGCTTCCAGATCCTCACCGAGGCGCATCTGCTCCCCGGTGCGTTGCTGCGGAACACCGGGCTGAAGTTCGTCTGCAAGCCCGCATCGCTGCGTGTGGAGGAGAGCGCGTGCGAGTGGCTCGACCTGCCCGCGGGGACAGTGGTGAGCGTGCCGGTCAACCACAACGAGGGCAACTACATCTGCGATGAGCAAACGCTCGAGCGGCTGCGTGGCAACGGCCAGGTGGTGCTGCGCTACTGCGAGCCCGACGGCAGTACCGCCGAAGGCGGCAGCGCCCCGAACGGCGCACTCGACGACATCGCCGGCATCTGCAACGAGCGCGGCAACGTCTTCGGCCTGATGCCGCATCCCGAGCGCGTGGTTGACCCGCTCTCCGGAGGCACCGATGGCCAGGCGTTCTTCACCGCCGTCGCGAATCGGCTCGCGCACAGCCTCTGAGCTGCTGCGTTGAGGTCAAGGTAAGGTTTCCGGGCACAGTGCCGGAAGCGGTCCGTGCCATCCTCACAGCGTCAGGTTCTCGACGTTGTGAGGAGGGATCGTGATGAGGCTGGTACGTGCGCTCGCGGTTGTGGTAGGGGTGGCGATCGTGTTTTCGGGTGCGGCGGTACCCGCGTGCGCGATGGCTCGAGAGGGCGCCCGTGGTGCCGGAACCGTGCGCGAGCGCGCGGGGACGGCCAAGCGAGCGCATCCGGATGGAACGGCGCCTCGCCAGTGGGACCTCCCCAAACCGCCCGTCATCCCGCACGACGATGTGGCGCCACCGGGGGCGGGAGGGAAGGCGGGGGACGGCTCCAATCTGATCTCGTTCGCGTCATTCGATACGGGTGACATCATCGTCGTCCTCGGCACCACATTCGGCCACGCCGGGTGCTGGTCCGACGCCCTCTACAGTGCGTCACGAGGGATCTACTCCTACTGCATCTGGAGTGCGAACACGACACCGGTCAACGGCGTGCAGCTCGAGCAGCCAGCCAAGTACCGGGCGTACGACCGCGCGTACGGTCTGTGGGTGCCGTCGAAGGTGGCGTCTGGCCCGGCGGTGGTCACCTACTGCTCGCTGCAGAAGGGCGAGCCGTACAACATCGCGTCCTCAAAGACCGACTACGGACGGTGGTACTGCAGCAAGCTGCCATGGGTGGGGTGGAAGCTGAAGGCCGGTGTGGATCTTGACGCCGACGGCGGCTACTGGGTGTGGCCGGTCGACCTGGTGAACGACAGTCAGACCTCGGTGTTTGCGATGTCGGAGTAGCGCGCGGAAGTCCCCGCGTCGCGCGTCGTAACGCGGCGCGGGGGTCACTGCGTGAGAGGGGGAGCTGTGAGCGGAGGGCACATATGCCGGTCGGTGGCGGTCGCGGGACTGCTCGCGATTCTGGTGTGTGGGGGGTGCGCCGGTCGCATGGGAGGACGGCCGATCGAAGGCCCGGTGTTGGCCGTGCTCTCGTACTCGCCGGATGAGCTCGTCCTTGTCGAGCCCGAGACCCTGTCGGTGATCAAGCGGGTCGGGTTGCGCTCCATGGGAACCGACCCCCTGGCGTCTACAGGATCGCGAGTGTTCGTGACGGCGCAGTGCGGGGGCGTGGGCGATGACGCAGACGATGCCCTCGCCGTCATCGACCTGCGCACAGGGGGCACGGTCCGCTACATAGACCTACCGGAGCCCAATCCGGGGTTCGTGGAGCCGGCGGG
This sequence comes from uncultured Coriobacteriaceae bacterium, assembly GCA_964610065.1. Classification (GTDB taxonomy): domain Bacteria; phylum Actinomycetota; class Coriobacteriia; order Anaerosomatales; family Anaerosomataceae; genus Anaerosoma. The sequence goes on from CAZSUO010000091.1 coordinate 4,169, forward strand.
CGGAGACACCGTATTGGTGTCGCACGGTATCTGGAGCGCCGGTGGCATACCCGTCACACGAGTGGATCTCGCGACGGGAGCGGTGGCGGCGCACGGGCTTGTTGCCAACGCCTACGGCGGGCTGCTGGTGGCGGCCGGATCGCTCTGGACCGTGGGGCCGGAAGGCGCAGACGTGGTGTCTCCCGACCACACTGTCCGGAGGACAGCGCTCGATCTCTCAAGTTCGGACATGGTCGCTCCAGGCGAGGACGAGGCGCTCATCGCGCCGGACGGCGACAGCAACGACTCGCTGCTGCTCGTGACCCCGGAGGGACGTTCCGCGAGACTCAGCAGGGTCTCGGCTGTCGACTTCGGCGTGATCACCACAGGAACGGTCGAGGGCCTCGATGACGGCATCGCCGAGATCATCAGCGTGGGCGATCTGCTGGTGCTCCGGGATTCGATCGGGCAGAACCCCGCGGACCCGGGCGGCCCGCTCATCGTGTTGGATCGCGCAACGCTCAAGGAGCTCCGGCGCATCGACGTAGGCGGCTCGGTGTCGAGCATCGCTGCCCTCGGCGACAGGGTGTTCGCCATCAGGTGGGACTCCGGTGAGCTGGTTAAGGTCGATCCCGCAACGGGCGCCATCCTGAATCGCGCACGCCTTGACGGTCTCACTGGCAAGATGGCCCAGATGGCCGCCATGGATGCCGTCAATGAGCCTGACGGACCGTAATGGCCGTGTCCTTTCCGCTACAATCGAGCCACCACCAGCCGTCACTGCCCGGGGAGCATCGCGACATGCCGATTCCAGATCTTTCGCCCGAACTTGCACCGCAGCTTGCCGTTGAGCTCGGTCTCAAGCCCGACGAGTACGAGAAGGTCGTGGACATCCTCGGCCGCACCCCCACCATCACCGAGCTCTATATGTACTCGCTGATGTGGAGTGAGCACTGCTCGTACAAGCACTCGCGGAAGACGCTCGGCATGTTCCCCACCACAGGCGAGCATGTGCTGCAGGGTCCCGGCGAGAACGCCGGCGTCATCAGCGTGGGCGATGGTTGGGCGGTGGCCTTCAAGATGGAGTCGCACAACCACCCTTCGGCAATCGAGCCGTACCAGGGCGCGGCCACCGGCGTGGGCGGTATCATCCGCGACATCTTCACGATGGGCGCACGCCCCATCGCTTCACTGGACTCCCTGCGCTTCGGCACGCTCGACAACCCACGCCAGCGCTATCTGTTCGAGGGCGCCGTGGCGGGCATCGGCGGCTACGGCAACTGCCTCGGCGTCCCCACAGTGGGCGGCGAGGTGTACTTCGAGGAGGCGTACGAGGGCAACTGCCTCATCAACGCCATGGCCGTGGGGCTGATGCGCGAGGAGAAGCTCACGCGCGCGGTCGCCGCGGGCCCGGGCAACCTCGTGGTGCTCATCGGCTCGACCACCGGGCGCGACGGCATCGGCGGTGCTTCCACTCTCGCCAGCCAGGAGTTCGACGAGAAGGCCGAGGACAAGCGTCCGAGCGTTCAGGTTGGCGATCCCTTCGAGGAGAAGCTGCTGATCGAGGCATGCCTCGAGTTGCTGGACAAGAGCCTGCTCGTGGGACTCGGCGATCTCGGCGCCGCCGGCCTCACATCGAGCGCGAGTGAGATGGCGTCTCGCGGCGGTGTGGGCCTCGACATCGACGTCACGAAGATCCCCGCCCGCGAAGAGGCGATGAAGCCGTTCGAGTACATGGTCTCCGAGAGCCAGGAGCGCATGCTCGCGGTCGTGACACCAGAGAACCTCGAGGCGGTCCACGAGGTGTGCACCCGCTGGGGGCTGCGCTCGACCGTGATCGGCGAGGTCACCGACACCGGCCGGTTCGTGGTCCGTGAGGGTGAGGCCGAGGTGGCCGACATGCCGGCGGCCACACTCGCGCACGATGCTCCCGTGTACAGCCCGGCCAAGGAGCGTCCGGCCTATCTCGACGAAGTGCAGGCGTTCGATCCGGGCACCCTCGAGCATCCCGTAACGCAAGAACAGCTCGGCGACACGCTGCTCAGGGTGCTCGCGAGCCCCAACGTGTGCTCGCGTCACTGGATCTGGGAGCAGTACGACCATCAGGTCATGCTGAACACCGTGGTCGTGCCCGGTTCCGACGCGGCGGTCCTCCGCATCGGCGACACTGGACGCGGCGAGGTCACTGAGCGCGGTATCGCGGTTTCCACCGACTGCAACGGCCGGTACTGCTACCTCGACCCGTACACCGGCGCGCAGATCGCCTTCGCTGAGGCCGCCCGTAACGTCGCCTGCAGCGGCGGCCGGGCAGCGGCGATCACCGACTGCCTCAACTTCGGCAACCCGGAGAAGCCCGAGGTCTTCTGGACCTTCTACGAGAGCGTGCGCGGCCTCTCCGACGCGTGCACGGCCTTCGGCGTGCCGGTCATCAGCGGCAACGTGAGCTTCTACAACGAGAGCTTTGGTCAGCCCATCTATCCCACGCCCACGGTCGGCCTGGTGGGCATCCTCGAAGACGTGTCGCGCAACTGCACGATGGACTTCAAGCAGGAGGGCGACGCGATCGTAGTGCTCGGTGACACCAAGGACGAACTCGGCGGCAGTGAGTACCTCAAGGTCGAGCATGATCTGGTCGCAGGACGACCCCCGAAGGTCGATATGGTCTCCGAGCGCCTCCTGTGCGAGCTGCTGGTGACCGCGATCGACACCGGTATCGTGCACTCCGCGCACGATTGCTCCGAGGGCGGTCTCGGCGTTGCGCTCGCCGAGTGCTGCATCGCCGGCGGGTTGGGCGCCACGGTCGAGCTCAGCGAGAAGCTGCCGGGTGTTGCGGCGCTGTTCAGCGAATCGCAGGGCCGCGCGGTGCTCACGGTCGCGGCCGATCACTTCGAGGCGCTCAGGATGCTCGCCGCAACGCACGCCACCCCGTGCGTGAAGATCGGTACTGTTGGCGGCGACCGCCTGCGCGTTGAAGGGATGGTCGACCTCTCGCTTGCCGAGCTGCGCGAGGCCTATCTGCCCACGCTCGAGCGACTGGTCCACGGGGAGGCCTGAGCACGAATCGTGCGCAGGGTGCTATGCTTCCCACGTTGTCGCACGTAAGGAGGCGCACGTGGAGCTGCTCACCGGCCTCGGCCTGTCGATCCCGGCAGGTCTGAACGCGTACATCCCGCTGCTTGTGGTCGCTGTCGCCCAACGCTTCGAGTGGCTCGAGCTCAAAGAGCCGTTCAGCATCCTCGGCGAGTGGTGGATGATCGCCGTCATCGCAGTGCTGCTCGTGGTGGAGATCGTGGCTGACAAGGTCCCCGCGGTCGATCACGTCAACGACGCCATCCAGGGGTTCGTTCGGCCCGCTGCGGGTGGCATCGTGGCGGTCGCCGCCGCTGGCAGCGCGGTCGATGTGAGTCCGTGGCTGCTCGTGCTCGCCGGCGTGGTGCTGGCAGGTGGCGTGCATGCCGTGAAGGCGACCGCCCGGCCGGCCGTGAACGTCTCCACCGCCGGAGTGGGGACGCCCGTGGTGAGCGCCGCTGAGGACGCGGGCGCGCTCGTACTCTCGATCATGGCGCTTGTCGCGCCGGTCCTTGTGGTCTTCGTGTCCGCCGGTGTCGTCTACTCGCTCTGGCG
>CAZSUO010000092.1:0-2061 GCA_964610065.1 uncultured Coriobacteriaceae bacterium
CTGCTGTTCGCATCCCCCGCACTCGCCAACCCCTCCACCGCCTCCACGGCAACCCCCGCTCCGTCGGCGCCGGCAACAGCCAGCCCGGCCCCGGCGTCCGCTGACAGCCCGATCCCGGAACCCACCGACGCGGAGACCGCCGCGTTCCGTGCAAAGCTCGCGGAGAAGCAGGCGGAACTCGACGAGCTCGAGGCACAGCTCGACGCACTCGACCGCGAGCTCTCCATCGCCGCCGAGGAGTACAACAAGGCCGTCGTGGAACTCGAGGCCATCACCAATCGCCTGGAGACCACGAAGAAGGATCTGGCCAACGCCGAGCTCGCCTTCGAGCTCCAGCAGGACACGCTCTCAGAACGGGCACGCGACATCTACCGCAACGGTGAGTTGTCGTCCCTCGACATCCTGCTTGGCGCCAAATCGATCTCGGACTTCGTCGCCCGGGTCCGCTACCTGTACATGATGGGCGAGAGCGATGCCTCGATCGTCGCCACACTCGAGGCGCAGCGCGACCTGATCGCCGAGGCCGAACGAGAGGCCGAGGCGGACGAACAGCAGGCCCGCTCCCTCGAGTTCCAACTTCAGGCCCGCAAGATCGAAGTCATGCTGCGTATCCAGGAACGCGAGGAGCTCCTCGCCAATACGCAAGTGGAGCTGCTCGAGCTGCTCGATGACCAGGCCGCCGAACGCCAGCTTGCCGAGGCCGAGCTGCTGCGCGAGGTCCTGACCGGCGCGAATCGGGCGGGTATCGTCGTCGAGCCCGGGTCACCGGTTGAGACCGCGCTCGCGTACCACGGCGTCCCCTACCTCTGGGGCGGCGAATCACCCCGTGGATTCGATTGCTCCGGGCTCGTCATGTACGTGATGCGCCAACACGGCGTGAGCCTGCCGCACTACTCCGGCTCCCAGTTCCAGCTCGGTGAGCGCGTCGCACCGTCGGCCCTGCAACCGGGCGACGCGGTCTTCTTCGGCTCGCCTGTCTATCACGTCGGCATGTACGTGGGTGCGGGGTACTTCATCCACGCGCCACGCACCGGGGACTTCGTGAAGCTGTCCCGTCTTGCGGACCGAAAAGACTACGCGGGCGCGCGGCGCTATGATTGGGAGTACCGCACCGAACCAATCTGGGGTGCGGTCACGGATCCGGCGACGGCGGCCAGGTAGCGTCTCTGCCCCCGTGGCGATCAGGACACGGTCGGGAGGACGCATGAAGGAGCACATAGCCGCCGCGCTCGATGCGGCGACTCTTGCGGGAGCGACGTACGCCGACGCCCGTGTGGTAGAGACCCGCCACGAGCGCCTGTCGGTGCGGACCGGACACGTGGAGGGCATCGAGTCGGGCGAATCGCTCGGGATCGGCATCCGGACGATCGCGGACGGCGCCTGGGGCTTCGCGGCTACGTCCGACCTTACGCCGGGCGGCATCGTCAACACCGCACGCCAGGCGGTGGCCCTCGCCCGCGCCGCTGCGACCACCGCGAGCACCCCCGTGTCGCTCTCACCGGTCGGCTGCTTCACCGACACCTGGACGGGCCCATGCTCGATCGATCCCTTCGCCGTGTCCCTGGACGACAAGCTCGCCCTGCTGCTGTTAACGGATGACGTGCTGCGGGTCGAAGAGAAGGTCCGCGTCACAAGTGCGAGCATGGGCTTCATCGCGGTGCGCAAGGTGTTCGGCTCGACCGAGGGCTCGCTCATCGAGCAGTCGTATGTGGAGTCGCAGGCGGGCATCGCGGCCTTCGCCATCGGTGACGGGGAGATGCTCCCCCGCTCATACCCGAACAACCTCGGGGGCCAGGCGGTCCAGGGTGGCTGGGAGGCCATCCTCGCCCTCGACCTGCCGGGCAACGCGCCCCGTGTGGCCGAGCAGGCGGCGGCGCTCCTCACGGCGGCGCCGTGCCCCGCGGGTGAGAAGACCATCATCATCGATGGCTCTCAGATGGCGCTCCAGGTGCACGAGTCGATCGGCCACCCCACCGAGCTCGATCGCGTGCTCGGCGATGAGGCGGCGTTCGCCGGCACGTCGTGGGTGGGCATCCCCGACCTCGGCACGCTGCGCTACGG
>CAZSUO010000092.1:2161-7694 GCA_964610065.1 uncultured Coriobacteriaceae bacterium
CTGGAGCCGGGCGACTGGACCTTTGATGACCTGGTCGCCGACACGGAGGATGGAATCTACGTTGAGACCAACAACTCGTGGTCCATCGACGATAAACGGCTGAACTTCCAGTTCGGGTGTGAGATCGGCTGGGAGATCAAGAACGGCACGCTCGGCCGCATGATCAAGAGCCCCAACTACACGGGCGTGACGCCACGCTTCTGGGGATCGTGCGATGCGGTGTGCAACCGCGACCACTGGCAGGTATGGGGCATTCCCAACTGCGGCAAGGGAGAGCCGATGCAGGTCGCCCATGTTGCGCATGGTGCCGCACCCGCCAGATTCCGCGACGTCCAGGTGGGGGTGACCCGATGAACCGGTCGCTCGACGACATCCGCTGTATCGCCGACCGCGCAGCGCACACGACCCCGGCAGACGCGGCGGAAGCGGTCGTGGTCTCACGGTACTCGGCGCTCACCCGGTTCGCCGGCAACCGTATCCACCAGAACGTTGCCGAGGACGACGCCCAGCTGTCGATACGTGCGGTGCTTGGCTCACGTACCGGCGTGGCCAGCACCAACAAGCTCGACGACGAGTCCATCGTGCGGTGTGCGGGCGCCGCGGCGGAAGCGGCGCGCCACGCACCGCACGACAGCGACTTTCCCGGACTACCCCAACCGCGACAACTGTCCATACCCTCCCGCACGCCACTGCTCCTCGACGCCTACGGTCCATCAGAGCGCGCCGAGGCCGCCCAGGAGATCCTCGACCAGTCGGCGGCACGCGGGCTCGTCGCCGCCGGCACGGTCGCTGTGAACGACACGCTCACAGCAGTCTCCAACACACACGGCGTGGACGCCGCAACGCATACGGACGATCTTCGCGCCACCGTCCTGTCGATGAACGGCCCCCACGCCAGTGGCTGGTCGTCATACTACGGCCGCGATGCCCGTGGCTTCTTGCCCGCGCAGCTGGGCAGCCACGCCGCCACGATCGCCGAGCGCTCGGAAGGGGCCATCGAGCTCACACCCGGCACCTACACGGTCGTGTTGGCGCCGGAGGCGGTCGCGGACCTCATCGACTTCCTCGGCTACCTGGGTTTCGGCGCCAAGGCGTTCGCCGAGGGAAGCTCGTTCCTCATCGATGCGCAGGGATCGCGAGTAGTCGACCCGCGCATCAGCATCTACGACGACGCGCTCTCGCCGGCTACCGTCGGCATCAGCTTCGACTACGAGGGACAACCGCGAAGGCGCACACCGCTGATAGAAGGCGGAATCGCGATCGGTCCGGTCACGGACTCGTACTTCGCCGCCCTGCTGGGGCGCGACAACACAGGCCACGCGCTCCCCGCCCCCAACGCGTACGGGCCGCTGCCGCTCAACCTTGAGATGGCCGCCGGCGACACCTCGACCGATGACATGATCGCCTCGGTCGAACGCGGCGTGTACGTCACGCGGTTCCACTACGTCAACGTTGAGGACCCGATGCGTGTCGTGCTGACCGGCATGACGCGCGACGGCACGTTCATGATCGAGAACGGCCGTCTTGCTGAGCCGGTGCGCAACCTCCGGTTCACGCAGAGTGTGCTGTCGGCATTCTCGAGTGTCGGCGCCATCGGCTCGCAGCGTCAGCTGTATGGCAGCGAAGGCAGCGCCGTGCTTGCCCCCTCCCTGCTGCTCGAGCGCTGGGCGTTCACTGGACAGACCGGCTGATCGGCGTCGGCAGCCATGCGCCCACCGGCGCCGATCGTGTCGCCGCACATGTGTGAGGCCCCGCAGCGGCTGCCGCGGGGCCTTTTGTGAGTGCCATCCGGCCCTCCGAGCGGAGGGGCGCCGCCGTTGGGCCGGACTGGATGCCAGGTGTCTAGTCTCTTCATCCTGACACTTCCTTAATCGGCGTATGAGTGCGGCGACTTGAGTTCGAGCAACACCCCCGGGCGACAGGCGCGGAGAAGAAGCGGATGAACGGCCGAACTGCATGCCGAACGGTCGCCAGAAGGTACCTCGTCGGCATTCCCTGTGGAGTCATATCCGCGTGGCTGCTAGCATTCTCAGTGGCACACCGCGCGGCGTATCCGTGCTGAGATCCGAGGAGGCCCCATGCCCGGCACATGTTCCACCTGTGGAAACGATCTCCCGGAGAACGCGCGTCTGTGTATCTCATGTGGGGCCGCGGTGACGGAGCCGCTGGCCGCCGACGCGCCGCCACCCGCCTCTCCACAGCAGCGCGTACCATGGAAGATCGTGCTGCCGGTGGCGGCGCTCGTGGTGGCCATCGCGGTTGCTGGTGTGGCGTGGCTCCTTCAGCAGAACCCACTCGTGCCCGGGCTGACAGGTCTCGATCCCGTCCAGGCACAGGCTGCACTCTCCAGCGCTGGATTCGAGCTGGGAGAGACGACCTACGATCCCGCGTCGGCAGAGCCGACATGGACCGTCATCGCACAGACCACCGATGCCGGCGAACGGCTACGGCGCGGTTCCGCCGTCGGCATAACCCTGGCTGGCGCAGAGCCCGCCGCCGTTCCAGGGCTTGTCGGCCTCACGCGTGCCGATGCCGAGTCGGCGCTCGCCTCGGCCACCCTAACGCCTGGTGCGGTGACGGAGAGCTACGCCGCCACGGCGCCGGCAGGCACAGTGCTGTCGCAGGATCCGATGGCGGGGACCAGCGTGCCCGAGGGGACGCCGGTTGGACTCGTCATCAGCAAGGGACCGCAGCCCGTGCCGGTACCGACAGCCACTGGCAAGATGGATGCCGAGGCCATTGCTGCCCTCGAGCAAGCGGGATTCGTGGTCAAGCGCACAGAGAAGGACGACGCTGCCGCCAAGGGCACAGTGCTTTCGCAGAGCCCAGCGGCGGGCGAGCAACTCGTTCCCGGATCGACGGTCGAGATCGTCGTCTCCACCGGCGTTGAGCTGGTGAAGGTGCCGAGTTGGAGGTCGTTCCCGGACAACACCCCCATGACCGACGAGGAGTACGAGCAGTACGGTCTTGGCAAGGCGATGGAGCGCACCGAGGCGGCGATCATCGCTGGATTCAAGAGGGTCGGGCTCAAGGCGGTCGTGGAGTGGAGTCCCGACTGGACCAGGGATTCATACCAGACTCCAAAGGCCGGTACGATGGTGCCGAAGGGGACCACAGTGAAGATATTCCTCTTCGTGGCCGACTAGCCGACGGAGCGGTTCCAGCCATCCCAAACAGACGTCGCAGCGCACGCCCCCCCACGGCAAGCGCTACCGCTCCTCGGCCTCCTGCTGCGCGATCATGTCCTTCACCTTCATCAACCGGGTGAGGTTGCTGCGCTCGGCCTCGTCGAGCTTCATCTGTATGTCGCGGATGGTGGCGTCAACCGACGGGATGAGCACGTACTCGAGCGCATTCACACGCCTGCGCGTGCGCTCGATCTCGGCGGCCAGGAGCTCGATGGCCTTCTCGCGCTCGGCGAGCTCGACCAACCGGGGCGCCACCGCGGCGAGCCGCGACAGACCCGCGTCCAGCACGGCAGGCGTCGTGGCGAGCGAGTAGCCGCCCGGCTCCGGGAGCTCATCGAGCGAAAGCACCGGCACCGTCACGCTCATGAGGCTCTTCTCGTCCACGCCGAGGAGACGCCCGGGCGCGCCGGCCATCAGCGCCGGCTCGAGCACCGCCTGCCCCGCCTCGGCGCGCGCGATGGCGAACTGCGAGTACGCCGCGCGCAGGTCGCGCTCCACCTCGGCACGCAGCCGGCGGTTCGCGCCGATACGGGCCTGGAACTCCTTCATGAGCTCGTCGAGCTTGTCCTTCAGCAGCTTGTGACCGCGTCGGGCGACAGCGCCGCGGCGTCGCAGCTTGAGCAGTTCCATCCGGTTGGGATTCGCGCGGATCTGCGGCATCGTCACATCCTCACGGTAGGAGCACCCACAGGATCGCCGCCGTGCCGGCCGCCAGCGCTGTGATGTTGATGATGCGCAGGACGAGGACGGGCCGGGGTATCGACCCGGTGGTCCGCCTGGTCCAGCTCAGCATGTACACCTGGTACGCGATCAGCGCGACCATCGCCAGGAGCAGTCCCGCACTCAGTATCGTGGCGATCCGCTCGTTCACGACTCCTCAGGCTCCTTGAGGTAGCGCGCCACGTACTCGTCCTTGATGCGCTTGAGCTCAGCCCTCGGCAGGAGCGCCATGAGCTCCCAGCCGATCTCGAGCGTGCGCTCCACACTGCGCTCTTCGTGCGCATCCTGACGGATGAAGCGGTCCTCGAACGCGTCGGCGAACTTCACGAACGCCTTGTCGCTGTCGGAGAGCGCCGCATCGCCGAGGATGACCGCGAGCTCCTTGGCCTGGATGCCGCGCGCATAGGCGCCGAACAGCTGATTGCTGAGGTCGGCGTGGTCCTCCCGCGTCTTGCCGGGACCGATGCCCTTCTGCTTCAGACGCGAGAGGCTCGGCAGCACGGCAACGGGAGGATAGATGTTCGAGCGATGGAGGCTGCGATCGAGGATGATCTGCCCCTCGGTGATGTACCCGGTGAGGTCGGGTATCGGGTGCGTCTTGTCGTCGTCGGGCATCGACAGGATGGGCACCTGGGTGATCGAGCCCTTTGCCCCCTTGATGCGCCCGGCGCGCTCGTAGATCGTCGCCAGGTCGGTGTACAGGTAACCTGGATACCCGCGCCGGCCGGGGACCTCCTTGCGGGCGGCCGAAACCTCGCGAAGCGCCTCGCAGTAGTAGGTCATGTCGGTGAGGATCACGAGCACGTGCATGTCGCACGTGTACGCGAGGTACTCGGCGCAGGTGAGCGCCATGCGCGGCGTGTTGATGCGCTCGACCGCGGGGTCGTCGGCGAGGTTGAGGAACAGCACGGCGCGCTCGATGGCTGCTGTGTTGCGGAACTCGGTCATGAAGAAGTCGGCGTCGGCGAAGGTGATGCCCATGGCGGCGAACACCACGGCGAACTCGCCCTCGAGCTTCTCTCCCACCTTCGTCGGGTCGTCGCTGCGGTTCAGCACGGCGGCCTGGCGCGCGATCTGCGCGGCCAGCTCGTTGTGCGGCAGGCCAGCGCCGGAGAAGATCGGGAGCTTCTGGCCGCGCACGAGCGGGTTGAGGCCATCGATCGACGAGATACCCGTCTGGATGAAGTCATCGGGGAAGTCGCGAGCCGTGGGGTTGATCGGCTCGCCGTACATCGAGCGCCGCTCGTCGGGGATGATCTCGGGGCCGCCGTCGCGCGGGCGCCCCAGGCCGTCGAACACCCGACCGAGCATGTCCCTGCTCACGCCGAGTTCGAGCGCCCTGCCGAGGAAGCGGACCTTGGTCTCCGAGGGGTTCGCGCCGCTCGTTCCGGCAAACGCCTGCACCAGCGCCTTGTCGCCATCCACCTCGAGCACGTTGCCGAGCGAGCGGGTGCCATCGGGGTACTCGAGCTCCACGAGCTCGTTGTACGTCACATCGATGACCCGCTCCACGAGCAGCAGCGGCCCCACGATGTCGCGTGTCGTCGTGTACTCGCGTGCCACTAGACGCCCACCCCGCTTCCAGCCACGAGCTGCGTCTCGATGTCCGACGCGATCTCATCGAA
>CAZSUO010000093.1:0-1672 GCA_964610065.1 uncultured Coriobacteriaceae bacterium
CGTCGGCACGGTCCACCATCTTCACGGTGACGCACCTGCTTCGCCCTGCTACAATGGGCGGCGCTTCTCTCAAGCGGAGAGTTGGCCGAGTCGGCTGAAGGCGCTCGCCTGCTAAGCGAGTAAGGGGCTAATAGCCCCTTCGAGGGTTCGAATCCCTCACTCTCCGCCATTTGACATCTTCAGCGTGAGCAGGCAGGATACTGAGGCTCACGCACACGCGCCCTTAGCTCAGCCGGATAGAGCGTCTGACTACGAATCAGAAGGTCGCAGGTTCGAATCCTGCAGGGCGCGCCACAAACTCCTCGAAGACCTCGCACACCGTGCGGGGTCTTCTGCTGTCCAGAGACCGTGTGGGACCCTGCGAACCACCGCGCCCGCATGCGCGTCTTACCGACAGTGCCACTAGTGCGGGCACTGCCCGCTTGAGGAGGAGGAACCATGAACCCGAAGACAGTGCTCGCGCTCGCCCTTGCCCTCGGCGTGCTCACGCTGAGCGGCTGCACGACCAAGATCGTATCGGCTGACAACGCAGCGCTACCCACCGCCACCGCGAGCGGGATCGGCAAGACGCCCGCTTCCCCGGACACGGCGGAGATGACCTTTGGCGCGTCGGTCCGCTCCGAGGATTCTCGCACCGCGCTCGAAGAGGCGTCGAGGCTCAGTGCCGCGATCAACGCCGCCGTGAAGGACGCGGGCGTGACCGAGGAGGACATCCAAACGGCGAACGTCAGCGTGTATCCGGAGTACTCCTACGAGGGCGACAAGCCCAGTGTGACCGGCTACCGTGCCACCGTCTCCGTACGCGCGAAGATTCGCGACATGGCGAGCATCGGCGATGTCATCGGCGCGGCGAGCGCGGCGGGCGCGAACGAGATCAACGGCCCCGCGTTCACACTCACCGACGATGAGGAGAAGCGCGGCGAGGCCATCGAGCTCGCCGTGGCCGACGCGCGCGTCCGTGCCGAATCGATGGCCAAGGCAGCCGGCAAGACGGTAGGTGACGTGCTCAGCATCAGCGAGACCGGCGTAAACGTGCCGGTGCTGTACCGCGATGCCAAGATGGCTGCGGCCCAGGACTGGTCGGTGCCGATCGAGACCGGCGAGCTCGAAGTCTCCGCCACCGTCACGGTGGTGTTCGAACTCGAGTAAGATGCACGTGGGAGCATGCCCACAGCATCACACATCACACCCGCACCAGAAGGGCGGCCCCACAGGGTCGCCCTTTTGCCGTGCACGGTGACGTGCGATGGAGAGTGACGATGGACCAGTACGGGAGCCGAAGAAGAGGCTCCAAGAAGACGTTCCACGGCCAGTACCGCACCATCGAGCCGGCACGCTCTGTGGCGAACCGGAGCGCCCGCGGTGTCGCCCGCCCGCAGCGCAGCCGTCGCGAACAGTACATATCACGCCGCGCGCATGCGCTGCGCGGAGGCAGAGGGCCACGACGGCCGGCAACAGCCGGCCGGAAGCGCACGATCGCAGTCCTCATACTGGTGCTGGTCGCCGCGATCGCGCTGGGCGCGTTCATCCTCACCCGCCCCGCACGCCTGGAGGTGACCGTCACGCCGTCTGACGCGATGATCCTGTTCAACGGCTCGGTGGCCGCCACCGGGACGCTCGAGATAGAGGACCTCGAGCCGGGCGCGTTCCCGATCGTGGTCGAACGTGAGGG
>CAZSUO010000093.1:1772-7687 GCA_964610065.1 uncultured Coriobacteriaceae bacterium
GAGGCGTGGACCAGCATCCTGAACGGGCCACCATCGATACAGATATTCGATCCGCGCACCGGCAAGCTGCTCGGCGGCGTTGACATCGGTGAACACGGCGCCGTAGAGGTGATCTTCAACAAGACGGGGACGCTCGCATACACCTCGCAGATGGAAACGGCCAAGTGCTTCGAGATCGACGTGAAGACGCGCCAGGTGCTCCGGGAGTTCGATACCGGCAGCGCGTGGACGAAGTGGGTCGAGCTCTCACCCGACGAGAAGACGCTCTACGCGTCCAACTGGTCGGGAGACGACGTGTCCATCATCGACCTGGCCACCGGCGAGCTCGTGAAGCGCATCGGCGTGTCCAACACACCGCGGGGCATGTATGCCACAGACGACGGCCGATCGCTGTACGTGGGAGGCTTCGACTCCGGCGACCTGGAGCGCATCGACCTCTCTACCGGTGAAATCACGACGCTCTTCGCCGATGGCGGGGCGCTCCGACACATCGTTGCCGACGAGCGCACGGGACGCATGTACATCTCCGACATGAACAAGGACATCATCTGGCTCCACGACATGAGAACCGGCCAGACGACGAAGTTCCTCGACGTGGACGAGAAGCCGAACACCATCGACCTCACACCGGATGGAAAGATGCTGTTCGTCAGCTGCCGTGGGGAGAACAACGCGAAGAGCTACTACCTCCCCGGCCCCGAATGGGGGTCGATCCTCGTGTTCGATGCGATCACGGGCGAGCCCCTCGACGCCCTGATCGCCGGCAACCAGCCTACCGCGCTCGACGTGAGCGACGACGGGAGGCTGCTCATCTTCAGCGACTTCCTCGACAACCGTCTGCGCGTGTACGAGATACCGCCGTACGAGACGTTCGCCAAAGCCGAGGGCGGCAGGTACGAGGCCCACTTCGCCGAGATCGACAAGTAACCGCGCCTGTCGCAACATGTGACGCCGCTCACACTTGTTATCGTGCCGCTCGCCAGAAACTGCGATTCGTTAGCAGGTAACGGTATTCCGCGCACGAACCCCCTGCTATGATGCACCGTGGTTCGGACACGGGGATACTGCCGAACCGGCGAGCATGGGGGATCGATGGCTATCACACGTCGAACGGACTACGCCGTTCGCATCATGTATGAACTCGGGCAGCTCCCGTCAGGCGCATCGTTGTCGCTGCGCGACGTCTGCGCGCTCGCCGACGTCCCGGAGAGCTTCGGTGCGACGATCGCGGCGTTTCTGGCCGAGGCGTCCCTGATCAGCACGGGCGGTTTCAACAACAAGCTGCTCTCGCTGGCGCGCCCCGCCGAGCAGATCAACATGGCTGAGATCATCTATGCGTGCGAGCCCGAGTTCTCGTTGTCAGAGTGCGCCCGCAATCCGCTCGCGTGCGACCGCTCGGATCGATGCGGAGTCCACCTCATGTGGGAGGAGCTCGACACCATCGTGATCGACCACCTGATGTCGGTCTCGCTTGCGTGGGTAGCCCGTGGCTCGAGGAGAGGCGTGGCGATACCGGAGGCGCGTTCCACGGACAGACTCCTGCCGCAGATCTCGATCCCCGATCCCGACGAGGGAGTTATCTGCTGACGGACAGGATAGTGCTGCCGTCCGCCGCGACCTCGACCAACACCGGACTCAGGCCCTCGGCAACGAACGCGAACCTGTAGCCGCTGGCGCCGAGCGTGAACCCGCCGTCCGGAAACGCGTCCCGCATGGCCTCATCAACAGCGGCGACCGCCATCTGCTCGCCTTCGCTGCGTGGCTCGACACGCGGGCTCTTCATCTCGCCAACGGGCTTCCAGCTGATCGACCCGCTGTCGAAGGCGCGACCGTAGCCATAGATGTTGTGGGCGATTCCATCGGCCCGCACCTCGAACAGCGCGGCCTGCCCATCGAGTTCTCCTTGTACGAGGTACGCGATCAAACGCCTGTCGGCCTTGAGGGCCTCGCGATCCTCGGCTGTGAACTCGGCCGCCGGCAGGACATCGATCGCCGTGATCGCCATCTCAGCCGCGGTGCTCTCACCGGCGCCATCCTCCGGCATCGCGTCAAAACCCTCGAGCGGTACGGGGTCCGCCGCCGCCGCCGGGGTCTCCGTCTCGGTCTCCGTGCTCTCGGCCCCGCAACCCGTGAGTGACGCGAGCCCCATGGCTAGGAGGACGAAGAGTGCCAGTGTCCGCTTCATCGTGCATCCTTTCGAATGAGCTCCTGGCCTCCCATGTACGGCCGGAGAACCTCCGGGACCACCACAGAGCCGTCGGCCTGCTGATAGTTCTCGAGCACCGCAACGAGTGTGCGGCCAACGGCAAGTCCGCTGCCATTGAGCGTGTGCACGAACCGCGAGCCCTTGAACTCGCCCGGGTCGCGGTACTTGATACTCGCCCGGCGCGCCTGGAAGTCCCAGCAGTTCGAGCAGCTTGAGATCTCCTTGTAGCCGTTGTAGCTCGGGAGCCACACCTCGATGTCGTAGGTCTTCGCCGCACCGAACCCCATGTCACCGGTGCAGAGTACGATCGTGCGATACGCAAGACCGAGCTGCTGCAGGATGTACTCGGCGTCCGTCACCATGCCCTCAAGCGCGTCCATGCTCTCCTCGGGCCGGGCGAACTTCACGAGTTCCACCTTGTCGAACTGGTGCACGCGGATCATCCCGCGCGTGTCGCGCCCTGCCGCTCCCGCCTCCTCACGGAAGCACGGCGTGTACGCCACGTAGCGGAGGGGCAGGTCGGCCGCTTCGAGCACCTCGTCGCGGTGCAGGTTGGTCAGCTGCACCTCGGCCGTGGGGATCAGATAGAGCCCCTCATCGGTGTGGAAGAGGTCGTCGGCGAACTTGGGCAGCTGGCCCGTGCCGAGGAGCGTGTCGCTGTTGGCCATCGCGGGCACGGCCCACTCGCGGTAGCCACGAGAGCCATGGGTATCGAGCATGAAGTTGATGAGCGCGCGGTTGAGGCGCGCGCCATCGCGGCCCAGCACCACGAAACGGCTCTTGGCGAGCTTCACGCCGCGCTCGAAGTCGATCGCTCCAAGCTCCGGGCCGAGGTCCCAGTGCGCCACAGGCTCGAAGCCGAACTCGGGGGGCGTGCCCCATCTGCGTACCTCGACGTTGTCGTTCTCGTCGGCTCCGGCGGGCACGCTCTCGTGAGGAACGTTGGGGATCGTGAGCAGCATCTCGCGGACCTCGGCGTCTACCGCGGCGCGCTGGTCGTCGAGCGCGGCGATCTCCTCGTTGATGACGCGGACGCGCTCCTTCGCTGCCTCCGCGTCGTCGCGCTGTCCGGCCTTCATGAGTTCACCGATCCGCTTGGACGCCTCATTGCGCTGCGCCTGGCGGCTCTCCACCTCACCGATCAGACGCCGCCGCTCGTCGTCGAGCTCCACGAACCGATCGAAGTCCCAGCTTCCGGCGCGCGCGCCCATAGAAGCGCGGATGGCGTCCAGGTTGTCGCGAAGATAGCGGCCATCAAGCATCGGGACCTCCGGTTGTTTGGGACACGGCACCCTGACAGCCGGGTGATCCGGCATGCGGCGGACTCGGTACGAGCGCCGGGTACAAGTATAGCCGAGGCTGGCGCCGGTGCTGACCGGCGGTCACGACGCTCACGTGGCGAGGTGCGGCACTGCCCGCAGTGAGCCTCTTCGACAGACTAGCGGGTGCGATCCGCCTCCCAGCAGTCGCGTGTCCGGACGACGCTGAATCCCATGTCGAGATAGAGCCCGAGCATGGGTTCATCCACCGGCAGTGTGGCCAGTCTGACCGTTGCCGCTCCGGCATCAGTGGCCGCCCGAAGCGCCGATGCCAGCAGCATCCGCCCCAGTCCATGCCCCTGCTCCGAGGGCACGACGCCAAGCGTCTCGATCTCGGCAACGGTACGGTCATCGGGATCCGTCACCGTGAGCACGACACCCGCAGGAACCCCCGTACGGCGCGCGATGAGTGTGCCGGCCTCGATGACACGAGAACGTGGCAGCACCACACGCGCCTGTTCAAGGCTCATGAAGTGGCGGCACGGGAAGTCCATGAACGCCGAGTTCACCACCTCCGCCCACATCCCCGCCATGAGCGGCGTCGCCGGACCTACGGTGATGCCGGCGGGAGGAGCGGTGATCGGCGCCGCACCCGGATCAGTATGCTCGAGCACGAACGAGCGGCGGGTGGTCGTGAATCCCGCTGTGACGACTGCCATGACCGCATTGTCGTCAGTGGCGGGAAGAAAGGCGAACACCCGCTTGGTGGCTCCCGAAAGCTGCGAAAGGGCACGCTCGATGAGCAGCGGGTACGCAATGTAGTCGGTAGCGTGCAGGATGCGGAACCGGGCGCTGGACTTCTCGACGTAGCCCTCCCACATGATCGACGCGGCGCCGACGACCTCTCCGCGCGCGTCGTACGCGAGCACGGCAGGTTCGTGACCCGGGTCGAACGCGAGCAGGTCCTCCGCACGGGAGAACGACTCGTCGTGCTCCGGCCCGTGCTCGATCGTGTAGCGCACGAACACGTCCCGGCTCTCGGGTGTCACATCGGCGATCGTCACGCGCATGCTCAGTCGTCATCCTCCACACGGGTGCGGCCGAACAACCGCCACACGGCAAGTCCCACGAGCACCGCCTCCGCGACGAGTGTCACTGCGAGCAACCCTGTATCGAGTTCCCACCCGTAGAACCGTTCGCCTGACAGCACGCCAGCCGGCACCGGCCCCATCTCGCGCACCGTGAAGTACACCACCACCAGGGTCAGGACAAGCGAGAACGCTGCCAGAGCACGGCCGAGACAGCCGCTGGGCGCCAGCGCCGCACCGATGAGCAGCAGCGGCGCGAACACCAGGATCCGCATCCCCTCTTCGTACTGGAGCCATGGCCAGGCCATGACGAGCACAGCCGCGACCACAGGCACCAGCACGATCACCAGATAGTCGCGAAACGGACGGCGCGCACGCGGGGCCTCAGGCGCCCTGGTCGCCCGCTCGGCATCGC
Source organism: uncultured Coriobacteriaceae bacterium (assembly GCA_964610065.1). Lineage (GTDB taxonomy): Bacteria > Actinomycetota > Coriobacteriia > Anaerosomatales > Anaerosomataceae > Anaerosoma. The sequence goes on from CAZSUO010000093.1 coordinate 6,741, forward strand.
CGCTCGCCAGCCCCGACTCCACGGCAGCGCGGACCCGCCCGTAGTCTTCGGCCGTACAGTGCAGACGGAGCACCGTCCGCCATGAGTTGCGGAGTGAGATCACGTGCTGTGCCGGGAAGTAGCGCGCGGCATACAGATCGACCCACTCCCACCCGCCCTGTTCATTCGATGACGCCAGCAGCCCGGCGCCAGCGGTGCTCGCGCTACCGGCGAGGGCGCCGATGATGAACGCCGCACGGTTCCACTTCCGCTCCCGTGATCCCGAAGCGTACGCCACGCCATCGGCATCCACCGTGAAGGTCATGGTCATGTGATTGCCCAGCAGGAGTGCGGCGATCAACAGAAGGGCGAACATGATCGCACCGACCATGGCGAGGACCTGCAGCGGCAGTATCACCAGTTCGCCCTCGGCAAGCCATCCCGCCGCCGCGACCAAGACGAACATCACGAGGAGGGACAGCGCGATGACGCGCACGAAGTCCCACAGCATGAACCGGCTCGTGAGGAGCGGGACACGGTACGTCCACACGATCGCCCCGGTATCGGGCTGCACCGCTTCGGTTGACAGCAGACGCTCGTCCACCCTGCTCCTCCTCACCCGTATGCTCGCGCCAAGCATACCGTGAGTCGACACCGGATGCGTACACCTCGGCGCACGGCATCACAGCGCTACGATGGAGCGGGGGTCGACGCCGGGAGCACCCCTTGTCACCGTGCCCCATGGGCTTAGCCGAGCCGACGCTCCCAGCACACGCGGATGTCCTCGGCCTGGAATCCGGCGTCGAGGTAGAGTGCCACGGCTCGGCGGTTCAATGCGCTGACCGCGATCGTCACCCAGCGGCAGCCGTGCCGCCCGACCGCCGCTACGGCGTCGTGCAGCAGGCTCCGTCCAACACCCATGCCCTGCTGCGTGGGCGTCACCGCCAGAGTCTGGATCTCCGCCGCGC
>CAZSUO010000094.1:0-7554 GCA_964610065.1 uncultured Coriobacteriaceae bacterium
GCTCGCCGTGACGCCCTGCGCTGTCGGCCGCGCGTTGCCGCCGGTTAGCATCGCCCGGCGGTCCTCGCAGATGTTCCAGAGCTGGATCAGCAGCGTGCCCGCGGCCCAGTTCTTCGTGCCAACCGACTGGCCGTGGATGATGTCGATGAACCGGGAGAGCTTGCCTTCCCACTGGTTGAGCGTCCCTTGCATCGACAGGTCGAGCGAGTAGAGGAAGCTGTCGAGCTGGGCGAGGATGTCGAACAGGTCCGTTACCGGCTCGCCGCTCGGGAAGTTCAGCTCGGCGTTGTCGATGGCGTCCTTCGCGGCAGCGGCGACGGCAGCCACCGAGACGTCGATGATCGCTTGCGACTGCGCCTTGTTGGGGTCGACCAGCGTGCTGCTGAAACGGACGTCGACGATGACTCCCGCCGTGGTCTTCGCCTCGAGCTTGACGTCCCCGTCCATGACGACGGCGTCGATCTTGCCGCGCAGCGGGTGCTTGAGCTTGCCCGGGTTGCCGTCGAACAGCAGCTCCTGCCAGATGGACCACTTGTCTGGGAAGGCGTTTGGCAGGAGCGTGTTCAGGAAGTAGAGGCGGAACTGCATCGGCGTGGAGTTCATCCCGCCCCAGATGTGGGCCGACTCGTCGATGCCAAAGAACGACGCCTCGGCCTGCCGATGCGAGAACGAGAATCCGGCGACGTCATACGGCGGGAACACCTCGCCGCGCCACTCCGCCACGGGTAGCCCGTGGATGATGCTGTTCGGGGTGACTTCGACTGCCATGGATCAGAACGGCCAGATGCTTGGCTTCGCCTCGAGTCCGTTGAGCGCCTTCGTCGCGTTCTGCGCGGCGCTGGTGAGCGCCTCGAGCCTGGCGGCAGCCGCGTCGATGTCGGCCTGTTGCTGCGCCTGAGCCTTGCGCTGCGCCGGGGTGGCGAGGTTCTGGGCCTCCTGCTTCTCGCCGAAGCGCCCGCCGATGATCATGCCAGGCAGCCCAAAGAGAGCCCCGGCGATCGACCCAGCAATGCCGCCCTCCCCGGTCGGGGCTGCAGAGATCGCGTCGGCGCGCCCGCCCATAGTGACCCCCTGCGCGGCTTCGGTGATCTTGGCGCCCTTGTAGTAGGTCGCCGCGAGCTTGCCGCGCACGCCCTCGGTCTCGGCCATGCGCTGGAAGACCTCCTGGGTCATGCCCTCTTCGCCAGCGTAGGTCTTGTAGAGGGTCTGCAGCGCCGCGGTCTCTTCGTCGCTCGGGTTGTAGGCCATGACGTCGGACTTCGCCTTGGCCATGGCGCGCTCAGCCTTCTTCTGGCTGACGTCGTTCTGATCGACCAGGCCGAGCGCGATGAGCTTGTCCATCAGCCAGCCGAACGCGCTACCGAGGTCCTCGGCGCCGTAGGCGATGGCCGCGGCCAGTTCGCCGATCGCAAGCTGCACGTCGTCGCGCGAGACCCAGTCTGCCAGCTTGCCGACGAGCCCCGCGAACGCCGGCTCGACCTTGCCGCCGATGGTGGACGAGACGATCTCCCAGGACGCGGACAGCTTGTTGCCCGAGCTCTTCGCCCGGTCGGCCGCGTCTGTGAGCACGTCGTCCCAGGACGAGCCGGTCTCGATGGCGTCTTTCATCATCGCCGAGACCGCGGCCATGCCCTTGGCCTGGACCTCTTTGTCCTTGAGCCCGGCCTTGCGCGCCTCGTCGACCGCCTTGTTGTACTCGCCGATCAGCGGCGAGACCGCGCGGATGCCGCGCGCGTCGAAGATGCCTTGCAGGGTGGACTGGTTGCCCTTGGCTCCTGCGATGATCTTCGGGATCAGCTCCATGAAGTCGTTGGTCTGCGTCTTGCCCTTGTCCTTGAAGACGTCGACCTTGGTCTTCTTCTTGATCTCGTCGCTCGCAGAGACGAGCTGCCGGAACATGGTCTCGACCGCAGTCGATGCCTCGGCCCCGCTGCCAGTCGACTGGCGGGCGATCTGCATCATCCCGCCCAGCGTCTTCAGACCCTCGGGCCCCTGCATCGAGCCGCCGAACCGAGCTGCGGCGGCGCCTACTTCGCCCATGAATTGCGCGGCGTCGGAGAGCTCGAACGCTCCCTTCTTGCCCTGCATGACCATGGAGGCAACCGCCTCGCGCATCTGGTCCACGCTCTTGATGTCGAACTTCTGGAACATCGTCGAGAGCGCGTCGCCGAGCGCAGCCCCTTCGACGTCGGTCGCGGCCATGATGGTGGCCAGCTCCTTCTCCCAGGAGCGGGCGATCCCGAACTCGCCTGTGCGGGTCACGATCTGCTGGACGGCGGAACCCACGCCCTCGGCCGTCGCACCAGGGGCGGAGATCGCGGCGTTCTCCCACTCCCGGCGTAGCACCGACGGGTCGACCGCCTTCTCGCCCTTCTGGCGGCTCTGCGTTGAGACCTTCGAGGCGAGCTCTTGCAGGCTGAAGGTCTTGCGCAGGGCCATGCCTGCGATGCCCACGCCAGCGGCGCCCATGCCTGCGATGCCGCCCATCGCCCAGCGGCCGGCTCCCATCGCCATGCCGGCGGCCGTAGAGCGCATGCGGCTCTGGGACGCTTGCGCCTGCTGGATCGTCTTCTCCTGGCGGCGACGGTGATCGCGCTCGGCCTTGGCTCGCTCGTGTTCCTGTCGCTTGTTGGCCTCGACCCTGGCTCGGTCGAGGTCTCGCTGCCGGCGCGCCTCATCGATCGCAGCGCGCCGTCCCATGCGGGTGCGTTCGTTCGATGCCTTCTGCTCAGCTCGCTGCAGCGCCTTCTGGTCGTCGAGTCGACGACGGGCCAGCGCCTTCTCCTCGCTCGCCTGCTTGGCGTACATCGTCTGACGGGTCGGCCCGTACTGAATCGACGACGTCTTGCTTGCCGACCTGGCGGTCTCGCGCTGTGCCTTCTCCGCAGCGGCAGCCTTCGCCTCGATGCTCTTGAACGCGGCCTCGACAGCCTTCGCTCCCTGCTCGCTGAAGTGGTAGACGATGGCGGGCATGGTCTACCTCAGAGCGCTGCCGATGCTGCCGAACATATCCGCCAGAAAGCCGCTCACCTGGCCGACCGCGTAGTCGATGTTGCTGTAGCCAAGGTCGTTGACGTAGCTCGCGTAGAACATGTCCATCCGAATCGTGAGCCACGTTTCGTCAGCGCCCATGCGCGTGAGGTGGGCTTGGGTCGAGCGCTGCAGGTTGCCGGTCCTGTTCGTGTAGGGGTGCGTGCGCCGCTCGTAGGCTGCGCCCCACTTGCCGATCTCGAGCATGCGCTTGGGAATGGAGCGCAGCTCCGCGATGGCCTTCTCGGTCATCTTGTGGACGTCTGAGGCGTCAACCGTGTACATCGCCATCGGTCGTCGACTCCGGCTCGACCGCCGCCACGTAGAGCTCGGCCAGCACAATGAACGCCGCGACCAGGAAGTCGCGCGAGAGCTGGGCCAGCATCTTGTCCGGCACGTCGGTCTTGGCTGCCGCGACGGCCCCGCGCGCGAGCGCGATCACCCGGTCGGTGTCGAGGTCTTGGGCGAGCACCGACTCGTGTCGCTGGAATCCGGTCAGCAAGTTGAACAGCACGGCGAGTTGGTCGCTCGTCAGATGCTTGCGCATCCACTTCGGGCCGACCGTGAACGTCGGGTAGCGGTGCACCTTCTCGCCACGCGCCGCCCGCTCCTTGTCGGAGGGGCTGAGCGGCTGGAAGCAGCAGCGCCACAGGATCTCGATGAGCTTCGCGTCGGGAGCGATGTCCGGGTCGAGTTGCGCCCCCGGGTCGTCGGCGCACCGCTCGGCCACGTACTTGCGCGCCGCCCGCACTGCGTCGTCTTCGTCGTCCTTGACTGGCGCTCGGAAGTCGATGGCGTGCACCTCCCCGCTGAGCCCGACGATTCCCGCCACGTCGTGCTGGTAGTAGGTGCGATCACGGTGCTCGAGCGCGAGCTCGATGGTGCTCATCGGGAGGTCAGCCATCAACCATGCTCCTTATCGATCAGATCGCAGGCGGCGCTGTAGGCCATCACCTGGCCATCGGTCAGCTGGGCGAGCGGCTTGCCGTAGTAGCGGTCGGGCCGGAACATGCGGACGCTCGACGAGTAGCCGATCACGAGGTCCCTGCTCGCCGCCATGAGCCCGGTCTGCCGGCGGTTGAACGTGTGCGCGGCCCCCTGCGCGAGTGCGGCAATCCAAGCCGGCTCATTGCACCGGCCAGCCATGGGCGCGATGACGTCGAGCGCCTTCCGCACTTGGTCTCGCAGGTGTTTGAACTCGGCCTCGGTCAGCTGTCCGACTGAGACCCCAGAAATGCCAAAGGCGCGCCGATCACCGGACCATACGGTCGCGGCGATGATGGCGCGCCAAGGCATCCCGTCCGGATGTTCGGGGGCCTCCAGTGCTTCGTGGAATTCACAGCACGTCGGTGCCCGAACTTCGAGCGGGACGTTCTCCGCGCCACGAATGCGATGTGAGATCGGCAGCCGGGGCCGATCGGGATGTGCGAGCAGGCGGAACAGCCGCCCCGGGTCAAACTTGCGGGGCGGCTCGAAGGCCAAGCCGCGGCCCACGCGGGATTACTCCCACTTGGCCGGCTTGCCGTGGAACTCGAAGTTCTGATTCACGGCCTTGCCCACTCCGCTGTCGCGGCTTGGGCTGCGCAGGTAGCCGCTCGTCTTGAGCGTCTTCCCCGTGCCGGTCTGCTGGACCATGACCTCGACGTAGGTGGCGTTGAGAGCCGCCTCCCATGCGTCGAAGTCGTCTCCGCTCGCCGGGCTGGCGTTCTCGAACGTGATGACCACCTTGCGCGGGCCTGGGCTTTCGCCGTCCCAGCCGAGCGGAATGGTCGCCACGTCTTCGTCTGGCGTCTCGAGGCTGACCTTGATCGAGGTGTTCTGCGCGAGCAGGATCCCCTCGATGTAGCCAACGTCTGCGGTGTAGATCGTCATTGTGTTCGCGTCCTTTCAGCGCAGACGTCAGCCCGACGCGCTCGCCTCGTTGATGGTCGTCTCGGACTTGTAGAGGTGCTCGACCGCCTTGACCTGGCTGGAGATCGAGATCCCCGCCGGGATCTTGGTGGCGACCACGCGGTCCTTCATCCACTTGGCCTGGCTCGGGGCGAGGATCGGGCCGTTGTAGAGTCCGAACGGGGTGCCAGCGACCAAGTCGTCGATGACCTTCTGCACCATGCCCTTGGCCAACGACGGGGTCGTGGTGTTGGGCGTGGGCATCGTCCCCGGGGGCGGGTCGTCGTCGACGAACGCGCGTTTCTGGCTTGCCCACCGTTGCTTGATGGTCAGCCAGTAGAAGGCCATCGCGGAGCGCAGGTGTCCCGGGCGCGCGCGGTAGTCGTAGTCACCGGCGGTGTTCTTGCAGCGGCTCGTGACGTCGCGGACGATGTAGGTGTTCCCTAGGTTGTTGACGGCGATCGGGCAGAAGCCGTTGTTCAGCGCGGCCTTGATCTCGACGGCCGTCGGGTAGTCCGCCGTGAGCGCCTGGGGCGGGATGGGGCACGGCGTCTCGTCGGTCACCGTGTAGCCCGCGAAGTTGGCGCAGGGGTGGGCGACCTCGTTGCGACGCTTCACGGCCGCGTAGAAGGCCGCGACCATGCCCGGCATCCATTCGCTGGCTTCCTGCCATGCGAAGTGGCAAAGCCAGCTGTTGACCGCGGCGACCGTCGTGATGGAGGCGCCGTTCGTGCCGCGCAACGAGCTGATGACGATCTGGTCCTTACCGTTGATGGGCTGGTCTTGCGCGCGCACCAACTCGACGAGCTCGCCGATCTGGTTGTCCGTGCCAGACGGCGAGGCCGTGATCCAGGGGCTCACGTGGTAGTAGAACTCGCTGCCAGCGACGTTCGCGAACAGGGTCGTTCCGTCGTCCTCGGTCACGCCTGCCGTGACGGCGCTCTTGGTGCAGGTCAGGGTGCAGGCGTCTGAGAACTCCGCCCGGACACCAAAGCCAGCGCCTCCGAGGAACGCGCCATGTCGTGGCCCCTTCTGGCTCGCGGTGATGCGGACGGTTGTGTCGGGCCCGGTGTTCGACGCGACGATCGGGAGGCACGAGTCCTCGGCCGCATTGAGCACAGCCACCGAGTTGTCGACGACGTTCTTGACCGTGTCCCCGCTCGTAACCGTGACGCTATACTCGACACCGAGGATGGTGAAGATGAGCGTCGAGTTGGCGGTGGCCGTCGCTCCGCCAGCGATCACGAAGTCGACGTAGGCGGCTGAACCACCGGATTCCGCCACCGGACCCAGGTAGATGGTCGCCCCAGGGTCGACCTGCATGTAGGTGCGGTACATCCAGTAGAGCTCGCTCCGAGCGCCTGCTCGTGCGCGAGCGTCTGCGTCGTCGGCGACCGGAGACGTCTTGTCGACGACGTTGACCGTCTCGCTGCCGGCCGAGGTCTTGTTGCCGTACAGGACGACGTTGCGCTCCGCGTTGGGCGCGCCAGACTCGCCAGCGGCGAGCACAATCGACCGGCGATCACTCGGGGTCGGGTCGAGGGGATCGATTCCGGGGAGGGTCATTGCGCGTCACCTTTCTTCGGGGCCGGTGCCTTCTTGCGTGCGGCGATGAGTGCCGCCGCCGCCGCGTGGCTCTCCGCGATCACGGGCTCGCCGACGCGCTCAAGGTCGCCCTTGGCGATGGCGTCGAGCGTGTGCGGGTCGTGCTGCACGAGTTGCTCGACGGGCTCGCCGTTGAGTTTGCCTCCGGCGCGGCCGATGAACCGGCCCGGGCGTTGGTCGTGAGGGTCGACGACGGCGCACCCAGGCACCGCCTTGATTACGTAGAACCTCGGCATGCGTTTCTCCTCGCGCGCCGAGCTGCGGCGCGTGTGCATGGCCCCTGCTTCGCCAGGGCGTGGCTACGGCATCTGTCCGGCTGCCTTGAGCAGCCAGTTGGTGCCGTCGAAGTAGAAGGTCGCGAACCAGCGTTGTGAGGCTGGCAGCGTGGTGAGCGTGCCGCCTCCGGCCCCGCCGTTCACAATGGCGTAGGTCCATGCCTCGACGTCGAGGCGCGTGATGGTGATCTCGTCGTCCTCGATGGCGCCCGTCGTGCTGAGCGTGGCTGTGCGGTTGGCCGAGAGCGTCGACGCCGGGAGCACCCGGAAACGTCCGGCGCCTACGGTGAGCGATGCGTCAGCGTTCGTCAGGTCGGCGCCTTGGACCGAGCCGATGAGCACGCCGGTCTGACCGACCTGTTGCCACGTACCTGCCGATCCTCCCGTGTGACCGAGGACGCGGTAGTGGTCGACCGTCGTCGCGTCCCCCGGGATCCACTTGTAGAGGCACGGCCGGTCGAGCGGGATCACGTAGTGGGGCAGCAATGGGCCGGGGTCGCCTTCGATGGCCGCCACCGACGGCATGATGGTCGCGGTGCGACGCGGGTTCGCCACCTCAGATGTCCCCGTGCTCGAGCATGTAGTAGTGGCCGATCCACCGTTCCATGAGCCTGCCGATCACGCTGTAGGGGCGCATCACTCGGTCTCCGGGTCGCCGTCTTCTTGCTCGCTGCCGTCGGGGGCATCGAGGTAGCGGTCCATGATCGGAATGGGGTCGAGGCTCTCCGAGCAGCCCTCGATGGCCATGGTGAGC
>CAZSUO010000095.1:0-2775 GCA_964610065.1 uncultured Coriobacteriaceae bacterium
GCCGCCGTGGCGCTCACCGGGATCGAGCTCGCGCTCGCAGGCGTGCGGTTCGCGATCCCGTTCGACCAGGTGGCCGAGGCGCTCGCGAGCGTTGGCCGCGCGCTGCCGGTCTCCTTGCGCGAAACGGCGCTCGGCGGGCTTGCGGTGACGGCCGCCGCCCGGGAACTTATGGCGGACTGACCGCACATCGGCATATCCTACCGTCCGGCGCGGATAGCTGTTCCGCTCATCCCGCGATGAGCCCGCCTGCTGCTATGCTCTGCACAGGCAGCGACCCGCGACGCGAAGGCGGCAACCATGGCTGTACGGATCGTGACCGACACGGTGGCGAGCATCACTGCGGCTGACAAGGAGCGGCTCGCGATTGCGACCGTGGCGATCCACGTCTACAGCGGCAGCGAACAGCTCTCAGAAGACGAGCTCAGCAGCACGACGTTCTACGCGCGCCTCGCCGACATGGACTCGCTTCCCACCACCTCGCAGCCGTCACCCGCCGAGTTCGCCGAGGTATTCAGGGCGTTGCTCGCCGGGGGTCACGAAGTCCTCGCCGTACTCATCTCGGGTGGGCTGAGCGGCACCGTCGCCTCGGCCGAAGCGGCCATAGCGGACATCCTGGCTGAGTCCCCCGATGCCCGGATCGGCATCGTGGACAGCCTGTCCAACAGCCTCGAGGAGGGGTATGCCGTGCTCGCTGCGGCGGAAGCCGCGGCCGGGGGAGCGTCGCTTGAGGAGTGTCGTCATGCCGCCGAGGAGACCATGCGCCGCACGCGTTTCCTGTTCACGCCCCACAGCCTCGAGTACCTGCGTCGCGGCGGGCGGATCACCGGCGCCTCGGCGCTGCTGAGCATGATGCTGCGCATCGTCCCGATCCTCACCGCCGAGAAGGGCGTCACCGGCATCGCGGGTGTGGGGCGCAGCGGGAAGTCGGCCTGGGCGAAGGTCGTCTCGATCATGAAGCGCGACATCGAGAAGTCCGGGCTGCGGCAGGTGGCGGTGCAGTACATCTCCGATGCCGAGGAGGCGCAGCGCTTCGCCACTGAGGTCGTGGAGCCTGTGGTTGGCCGGAAGGTCCCCATCGTGCCGATCCACGCGGTGGTGGGCATCCATGTGGGTCCCGCCGTGGGCGTGGTGTACGAGACCGAGGAGCCGCTCCGGTAAGGGCGCCCCTTAGCGCGACACGATGCGGTACCGCACCTCGTGCACCCCGTTGAAGTCAAGCGCCCGTACGACTCCGGGGCCGAGGTCCCAGACGCGACCGGGGGTGTACGGCCCGCGGTCCTCAACGCTCGCCACCGCCCGTTTGCCCCGGTACTCGAACTCCACGAGCGTGCCGAAGGGCAGCGTCTTGTGCGCCACCATCATGGTGTAGGGGCCGATGGGCTTCCCGCTCGCGCCGCGGCCGGTGAAAGTGCGGCTGTAGTGCGACGCCACGGCCGTTTGCCACTCCCCGTCACCGGTGGTGTCTGGCGGTGGTGTCGGGGAGGTGGGGGCGGGTGTCTTGGCCTGTGCGGCGGCTTCCCGTGCGGCCTTGGCCGCGGCCGCCTGGCGCTGCTCGTACTCCTTGAGCGCCGCCTCGCTCGCCGCGAACTCGGCGCGCGCCCGGGTCACCTCGGCTTCAAGCGCCTCAAGGGCTTCGGCCTGCTCGGCCTGTGAGTCAAGAAGGCCCCGTGCCGTTCCTTCGGCGAGGTTGCGCGCGCTCTTGAGGTCGCGGATCGTCCGTGCGTCCTGCTCGGCGATACGCGTCAGCAGGTCGAGTCGCTCGCTCAGCTCGGGGAGGCTCTCCGCGCCCAGGAGCAGCATGAGGATCCCGCCTTCGCCTGTGCGGTACAGGGATGACACGCGCGTTTGCAGGTACGCCTCGCAGCGCTGCTGTTCGGCGATGGCCGCGTCGAGTGCGGCGGTGGCCTCGGCCACTTTCGCTCCGGTGTCCGCGGCCACCCGCTGAGCCGACTCGTACGACGCGACGGCTCTGTCGAGCGCGGCCCGGTCAACGGCGACTTGTTCGGCCAGCGGTTCGGCGCGCGCGGATGTCGTTCCCGGTCCGGCGGCAACCAGGGCGAGAGCGGCAACGAGTGCGCATGCGATGGTCAGGCGGTAACGCATGTCGCTGAGTGTAACACCGCGTGCACGGTGCGGCACGCGGCGCGGCGGTGCACCGGTCGGCGGCCGCTCAGTCGCTCACCGCGGGCGTCCAGAAGCTGTTGCCGTAGATGTCGGTGATGCGGTAGGTCATCTGGTAGGCCTCTGAGTCGATCGGCAGGTTCTCGATCTCCCAGGTGCCGGTGGCCGTGTACGGGTCGCCGAGCATGTACGTGTCGCTGTATTCACCCTCGTAGGTGTAGTAGTCGCACAGGTAGTCGATGCGGTCGCCCGCCACGATGTCGATCAGCCCTTTGGCGATCGTCGGCGTCTCCGCCTCGGCGTCGTACCTGCGCTGAGCGCCGAGCACCCGCCCGTACGGATTCTCGTCATCGAACACCACGATGATGTCAACGGCCACGTCGTTGAGCAGCGCCGGCACGCGTCCGCGGATCGTGTACGTGTCGCCGTCGCGGTCCTCGCTCACGAGGTGGTAGCTGACGATGTGACCGTTCAGAGCGAGCCACGTGCCGTCGTACTCCATCACCAGGTCCCCGTCTGGCGTGAACTCGTACACGTTGTCCAGACCCAGGTCGATGAAGCCCTCGCCGTCGTCGACGAACACGTTCATCTCCATGTACTGCACGATGTCCCACTGCTCGTCGGTGAGCGAGAGTACCCGCCGCCCGTCGGCCT
>CAZSUO010000095.1:2875-7525 GCA_964610065.1 uncultured Coriobacteriaceae bacterium
GATACCGAGGCGAAGCTGCGCACGAACTCGCGATACTCGTCCCCGATGCCGATCTGCTCATACGCGTCGAGCATCGAGCCCACTTGGCCGAGACCGCCGTAGGGGAAGAACACCGACAGTCCGTTCGCGTTGGCGATGTTGGTGGAGGTGCGGTTGTACTTCACGCAGCCGCGGAGCGCGTCGGCAAGCGCCGTGGCCTCCGGCGTGCCGAGGTTCTCGGCGAAGTGGATGAGGTCGACCTGGTTCAGCCGCGATTGCGGTGAGAACTCCTTGGCTCCGGCACGGGCGTCGGAGACCTGACGGTACTCCTGGCCATCGATGAGCTCGGTGGTCGACGACGAGAACGCCGCCAGCGCCGTCGGGACGGTGCCCTTGAGCTCGGCGAGGTCCACGAGCGAGAGCGTGGCCTGGCTGCGCGGAACGCGGGTGCGTACCTCGGCAACGTAGTCGTCGATGAGCTTCTTGCCGAGGTCGGTGGTGGGCATCGAGGTGTTGGCCGAGAGCGCGCTGATCCAGCCGGTGTAGTGCCAGCCGATCCCGGGCTCGACCTCCTCGGACGCGATCATGTAGTCGGCGTAGGGCTCGAGCACCACGGCCGACTCGACCGTGCTCATCAGGCAGGCGTCGAACCCGATAATGTCGAACGCGGTGCCACCGGCCTTCAGGGCGCTGGCCACCTCGGCGAGCGTCATGGTGTCGCGCGGGAAGAACTCGTCATACCCGTAGCCGTTGAGCGAGCCCGCCCCGTGGTCCCACAGTACGAGCATATAGCGGTCGGCCGGGAAGTTCCTCGCGGAGTACGTGATGAAGTCGGCGAGCGTTCGCGGGTCCACCATCGAGCGCTTGCCGAGGTTCTTCTCAAGCGGGCGCAGCCCTTGCTCGGTCACCTGGTAGCGCTGATTGGTGGTGTTGCTGATCACGGTGTTCTGCCACCGCGACGCGCCGCCGGTCTCCACGATCACGTTCACGTTGCTCGCGATGTCGGAGTGGAGCATCTCGTTCAGGTCGGCGGTGGCCATGCCGCTGCGCGCCTCGAGGTCGGTGGCGCACATGTAGACCATGATGGTGACGGTGTCGGTGCCGTCACCCTTCAGTACCGTGCGCTTGGGACGCGCGAGGCTGGACACCGAGTCATCGACGTCGTAGGGGCCGCGATCGATGTACGTGGTCGCGGCGGTCTCCGATGGCGGGACGAAGCCCTGCCCAGACTGACCTCCCACAGGCACGAGGAAGTCCATACCGCCGCCGTCGCCGAACAGACTGGATAGGAAGTACAGCACGAAGAGGATCGCCAGGCCGACGAGGACGAGCTTGAGGCAGCCGCCGCCGAGGGGGATCCCGCGGTTCGGCACGGGGCCATCCGGTTGTGGCGCGCCGCCGAGCGGCCCGGTACCACCCGATGCCCCGAAGGAGCCGCTCGGACGCCCGGAGTAGCCGCTCGAGCTGCCAACGGGACCGCCGGTCCGTTTCCCAAGCCCGCTTCCGCGCTTGAAGACGCCTCCACCTGAACCGGACCCCACGCGCTTCTGCCGTCCTACGGGCCTCGAACCGCCAGCCATCGTGTACCCCCTGCGTCATGGCGCACCGCAGCCGATCGCGGGCACCCCTCCACACGCATCGTACCGGGGCCTCGCGGTGGCGAGGTTCCGTAAACCTATCTTACCCGAGCGCCTGTCGCAGCCTATCCGGTGATCTTCAGCCACAACGCCGCGTGGTACCCGGCGAAAGCCGTGGCCGTGGTGAGCGCTGTGCCCCAGACCAGGTCGATCAGCGTGATGTGGATCGGCCAGTCACGGAGTGTGGCGAGGTTGGTGAGGTCGTAGGTAGCGTACGCCACGAAGCCGAGCACCGCGCCGCGCCAGAGCGCTTCGCCGAGGGAGCCGGCCTGTACGCCGGGTATCACGGCCAGTACGAGCACGCCTACCACGTAGATCGCGTAGAAGACGCCGGCGGCGACGAGGTTCGGCTTGTCGGCAAGCAGTGACGCGAGCGCGGGGCGATAGAGCCGTGGCGTGGCGGTGGTGAGCCAGACGGCGTCGACCGCGAGAAAAGCGACCATCGTGAGCGCGAACAGCCCTGCGAGCTTCATGGCGGACATGGGGCCTCCCGGAGGTCGGTCCCGGGTCGGCCGACCCGGGTACACCGATTCTACGCCGTGGCGGGCTCCTCATGCATGTGCGTCGAGCGCGCAATCATCGCGTGGCGTCAGTGCCGCGGGTCCTGCGGCGACTGCATGCGTCGAGAGCAGCGTCTCCGGCAACCGGCACTCCGGCACGTCGCACCGCCGCGTGCTACGGTTGCCTCGGAGGAGGTGCGCCATGGGTGGAGCCGACGAAGGCGGGCCGATCAGAACGCGCGCGGTGGTGATAGACCCGGCCACGATGACCGTGCTGTGGGCGAACGAGGCGGCCCGTGGCGCCGCCGCGGATGTTGCGGTGGGAGCCCCGGTCGAAGCGGCCGTGCCCATGGCCGCGGAGCTCGGCATCGCGGAGGCCATCGGCCGGGTCGCCGCCGGTGGCGAGCCGCACTACGCGCGCGCCGACCTCATCCCCACGCGCCGCGGCAGCATGGTGCTGGCCATCTCACTCGACCGTCTCCCCGGCGGGCAGGTGCTCGTCCTGATGGAGAACGCCTGGAAGCACGCCGGGCGGCGTGAGCCCGGTGGCGCCGGACGCCCGCGGGTCAGGTGACGAGCCGTCTCAGTGGGTCGAACAGCCGCCCCTCGGTCCATTCGCGCCAGACGAAGTACGCGAGCAGCGCACCGCCCACGATGTCGATCGAGTAGTGACCGCGTGAGAACAGCATGCTCACGATCATCACCGGCAGCAACGCCATCGCGACCACTTTGCCGATGCCAGCCTCATCACGCTTCGTGAGCCACACGAGCAGCAGCGCCACCGCGGTATGTCCCGAGGGGAAGAGGCCGTTCTCGAACAGCGGGAACGTGACCAGCGAGCCATCACGGGCGTGGGCGAGCGGTGTGAGCACGATCATCGCAGCCCGGAGCATGTAGAGCACGGCGACCACCGTGATGAGTTCCGGGACCCGGCCGGGCGCCGTGCGGATCAGGTGTGCGGCGAGGATGAGAGCGATCGCGGTGATCGTCACGAGCGTGATGTAGCTCGCCCTGGGCACGTGGGGGAGCAGCTCGAACAGCAGGTCGGGCGCGGCGGGACGTGTGGGGAACCGGGAGGCGATGAACCTGCTTGCCGCCTCGGTGGCGCCGGCGGCCGCAAGCGCGGCCAGTGCGGCCACGAGCCACCTCCCGCGTGATGCGCTCGAGCTCTCGCCAGTCATCGTCTCAGCTCCCCCGGTCGCCGCTCCCGGGCGCGTGCCCGTGAAGCCCGATCAGTGCCGGACCGTGAACCCCTGAAGCCCCTCGGGCTCCTCCCATACGACATCCACGCCCTCCACCTCGGCCCTTGACGGCCCTTCGTGGCACCAGGCGATCACGCTCTCCACGGCGTCGCGCGGACCCTCCAGCACGGCCTCAACGTCCTGTGCGGCGTTGCGCACCCATCCGGTCACGCCCCGGGCCCGCGCCACCTCGGCGGTGCCGGCACGGAAGTACACACCCTGCACGAGTCCGTGTATCAGTAGATGCGCGCGTACCCTCAGCGCGGGTTCAAGCGGCGCTTTGACCATCAGACACCTCCGCTGGGGCCGCGGCTATCCGAGCAGTGCGGCGACCACGTACCCGACCGCCATCAGCAGGTTCGTGCCGAGGACGGCCTGCACGTTCGCCCCCTGCGCGGGGATCAGCCCCTCGAAGCTATCATAACGCTCGAGTGTGACGCGGATCGCCCGCACGGCAGGGACCAGTGCGATGAGGCCGAGGAGCGCCCACGGGGTGAGCACGCCGGCCGCCACACCCGCCACGATCGATGCGAACGTGCCGGCCTCGACCGCCGTGTAGAGCCACCTCGCACGGCGCTTCCCGAGCACCACCACCATGTGATGGCGCCCGCCGGCCCGGTCGGCCTCCGCGTCGGGGAACTCGTTCAGCAGCAGCAGGTTGTAGGTGAGCAGCGTGGCGGGGATGCCCGAGACCCACGCCGCTATGTCGAACGTGCCGGTCAGCAGGTAGTACGTGCCAACGATAGGGAGCGCGCCAAGGCCGAGTCCGGCCATGATCTCGCCGAGACCGATTCGGGTGAGCAGCGGCGTGTAGAGCACCACCGAGAGTGCGCCAGCCACGCCGAGTACCAGCAGCGGCCACCCGGCGACCCATGCGAGGTAGAGCCCGATCGCCACCCCCGCGAGCAGCGTGCCGATGCCGAGCGCGAGTGCGGACCGGGGCTCCATCTCACCACGCGGCAGCAGACCGCTCCCGCCGGAGAACGGCGTCTGCCGGGTGGCGTGGTCGATGCCGCTCCGGCTCCAGTCATGCCAGTCGTTGAGCACGTTCACGCTGCCCTGCAGCAGGACGAGCGCGAGTGCCGCAAGCAGCGAGTGCCCGATGTGCACCGCGCCATGCCACGCGGCGAGCGCGCTGCCGTGGAGCACGAGGACCGCCGCAAGCGTGAGGAACTGCGGCCTGGTCCCCAGCACGTACTTCCTGATCATCGGCGTCCCCTCCCCGTGATGCCTGTATCCGCGTAGTAGACACCGTTGCGCAGCGGCGTGCAACGGGTGGCCACAGCGCACGCA
>CAZSUO010000096.1:0-7366 GCA_964610065.1 uncultured Coriobacteriaceae bacterium
GCGGTACACGTCGGCCCGGTGGTCGATCCTCACGACTCGCACGTATCGCTCGTCGACGACGCGATACACGACCCGGTAGGCACCCCGACGCGCGCAGAGGTATCCCTGGAGCTCGAAAACGAGCGGATGCCCGAGACGTTCGGGAGCGTCCAGAAGAGGTCCGGTCACGAACTCGACTATCGCGGCCGCGGCAAACTCGGGAAGGCGCGCGAGCGCCCGTTCGGCAGATGGCGCCATCTGGAGTTCGTAGCGCACGCGTCCTACTCTCGCGTGAGGTACTTCGCGCGGAGCTCAGCGGCCGTGAGGAAGCTACCGCCCGAGATGTCGTCCTCAGCGGCACGGATCTGCTCGAGCGCACCGGGGGTCGAGAGGATAGCGAGCGACTCCTCCACCGCCTCGAGGTCGCGCGGGCTCACAAGCACTGCCGCGGGGCGACCGTTCCGTGTGATGATGACGCGCTCGTGCTGCTCCTCGACAAGATCGACGATCTCGGAGAGGTGCGCCTTCACATCGGCAAGTGAACGTGTTTCGGTCATGACCAGGATTATAGTCATGAACTCAAGCGGGTCAATACGCTCTCGAGACGCTAAGACAACAACCCCCTCGGCGTGCTACCCTGTACCGCTGCATTTCCGAGAGAGAAGAAGTCCCCATGCGCGCCGAGAACATCCGCAACATCGCGATCATCGCTCACGTCGACCACGGCAAGACCACCATCGTGGACCGCCTGCTCCAGGCCACCCACGTGTTCCGCGACAACCAGCAGGTGGTCGACCAGGTGCTCGACTCCAACGACCAGGAGCGCGAGCGCGGCATCACGATCCTCGCCAAGAACATCTCGGTGCGCTACGGCGACATCAAGATCAACGTCATCGACACGCCGGGCCACGCCGACTTCGGCGGTGAGGTGGAGCGCGTTCTGAAGATGGCCGATGGGTGCCTGCTCATCATCGACGCGTTCGACGGCCCCATGCCGCAGACACGCTTCGTGCTGCGTCACGCGCTCGAGCACGGTCTCAAGCCGCTCGTGGTCGTCAACAAGATCGACCGCAAGGGGGCGCGCCCCATGGAGGTCATCGGTGACGTCTTCGACCTGATGGTGGAGCTCGGTGCGGATGACAGCCAGCTCGACTTCCCGATCATCTACACGAGTGCGGTCAACGGGTACGCTCGCCTCGATCCCGAGGATGGCAACATGGACATGCTGCCGCTGCTCGACGCGATCGTGGAGCACGTGCCGTGCCCCGACGTCGACCCCAACGGGCCGGTGGCCATGCAGGTGTGCACCATCGACCACTCCGAGTACGTGGGCCGCATCGGCATCGGGCGCCTGTTCTCGGGCACGATGCACTCCGGCGAGCGCATCCTCGTCATCAAGAACGACGGCAGCCGCTACCAGGCCACCGTCAAGCAGCTCCTCACCTTCGAGGGCATGGGTCGTGCCGAGGCGCAGGAGGTGCATGCCGGCAACATCATCGCGGTGGTGGGCGTGGACGACGCCGACATCGGTGACATGTTCACCTGCCGCCTCGAGCCGGTCCAACTCGACCCGATCCACGTGGAGGAGCCGACGATGTCGGTCGTCTTCGCGGCGTCAACGAGCCCGCTCGTGGGGCGCGAGGGCACGATCGTGGGCGGTCGCCAGATCAAGGAGCGGCTGCTCAAGGAGGCCGAATCCAACATCTCGATGCGCATCACCGAGAGCGAGGACAAGACGGGCATGGAGGTCGCAGGTCGCGGCGTGCTGCACCTCTCGGTGCTCATGGAGACCATGCGTCGCGAAGGCTACGAATTCCAGGTGGGCCGTCCGCAGGTGATCATCAAGAACGAGGGCGGCAAGAAGCTCGAGCCGGTCGAGCAGGCCGTGGTGGACGTGCCGAGCGAGTACGCCGGGAAGGTCATCGAGATCTTCGGCAGCCGTGGCGGCGAGATGACCGATATGGTGCAGCGTGACGATCAGGTGCACCTCGAGTTCAAGATCGCGACTCGCGGCATCATGGGTCTGCGTACCCGCATCCTGAACGCCACCCGCGGTGAGGCCACGCTCTTCCATCACTTCTTCGAGTACGGCCCCTATCAGGGCGACATCGGCGGCCGCATCAACGGCTCGCTCATCGCGATGTCCAACGAGAAGTCAGCGGCGTACGCGCTCGACGCCCTGCAGCAGCGCGGCAAGCTGTTCATCGGGCCCGGCGAGATGTGCTACGAGGGCATGATCGTGGGCGAGAACGCCAAGGACAACGACCTCGTGGTGAACGTGGCCAAGGCCAAGCAGCTCACCAACATGCGTGCGTCTTCGGCCGACAAGGGCATCATCCTGGCCCCGCCGATCACGTTTACGCTGGAAGAAGCGCTCGAGTACATCGAGGACGATGAGCTCGTCGAAGTCACGCCGCAGAACATACGCTTGCGGAAGCGGTTCCTGACCGAGAACGAGCGCAAGAAGGCGAAGCGCGGCTAGAGCGTAGCCATCGCCAGGTTCTTCCAGCGAAGACAGATCCTCTCGGGCAGAACGGAAGGCACCACAGGGGGGTACACTCTAGTACGTCCACGCAGCCGAGATGATAGCGACTCCGCACTATGAGGCATCCCAAGACATCGCTTCTCGCTTGTGCGCTAGCGCTGCTGCTCGGCTTGCTCGTCCTGGCTCCGGCTCACGCCGCCTCGCGCATCGTTCGGGTGGGTGTGTATGAGAACGAGCCGAAGGTCTTCCTCGACGAGAATGGCGCGCCGTCGGGCATCTTCATCGAGCTCCTTGAGGCCATTGCGCAAGACGAGGGCTGGGAGCTGGAGTATGTTCCGGGGACCTGGGATGAGGGGCTCAGCAGGCTCTCCTCCGGCGAAATAGACCTCATGCCCGATGTCGCCTACACCCCCGAGCGTGACGAGCAGTACGACTTCAACCGCCAGCGTGTCGCGGAAAGCTGGTCGTACGTTTACATGACCGATGGCGGCGGTGTTGACGGCATCTCGGACCTCGAAGGCATGCGCATCGCGGTGCTCTCGGGATCGATCCAGGAGGATGCACTCGCGCGGATCACCGAGGGTTTTGGTATCGATGTCGACATCGTACCGACCGACTCGTTGAGGAGCGCATTCGAGCTCACGTCGATCGGAGATGCGGACGCCGCGGTGGCCAACCACTTCTTCGGCGACTATGCGGCAGCGGAGTACGGACTCGAGAAGACCCCCATCGTCTTCGGCGGAAGCTCGCTCCACTACGCTGTCGGGCAGGGGGCAGATGCCGAGCTCCTCACGGCGATCGACCGCCATCTCACCCGATGGATCGACCAGCCGGGCTCCGTGTACTACACGACTCTCGCGCACTATGCGGGCGATGGCGGTGAGGCGCGCATGCTGCGCACCACGCTCCGCTGGCTTGTCGGGGTCGCGCTCGCCCTGCTCCTGGCCGTGGTGGTGATCGTGGTCTCGCAGTGGCAGGTCAACGTGCGCACGCGGGACCTTAAGCGGGCGCAGGTTGAGCTTGAGCAGCACAAGGACCACCTTGAGACACTGGTGGAGGAGCGCACCGCGCAGCTGGAGCAGGCTAACGAGGACCTCGCGGGCATCAGCCGCTCCAAGAGCGAGTTCCTGGCGTTCATGAGTCATGAGTTTCGCA
Source organism: uncultured Coriobacteriaceae bacterium (assembly GCA_964610065.1). Classification (GTDB taxonomy): domain Bacteria; phylum Actinomycetota; class Coriobacteriia; order Anaerosomatales; family Anaerosomataceae; genus Anaerosoma. The sequence goes on from CAZSUO010000096.1 coordinate 3,620, forward strand.
ATGAACTCAACTCGATACTCGGGTTCTCGAGTCTCATGCTCGCGAATCCTACCGGCCTCGATGCCGAGCACAAGAAGCAGGTGCGGTATGTCCAATCATCGGCTGAGCGTTTGCATCGGCTGATCAACGACGTTCTCGACCTGTCCAAGGCCGAGTCAGGCGCCGTGAAGATGACCTGTGAGCACGTCGATCTGACCGCGTTGGTCCGTGAGCTTCTCGACTCGTTCGGCGGACTCGCTGCGGGCCGAGGCAACACGCTACGCGCGGAACTCCCCGCGGTGCCACTGACGCTCGACACCGATGAGGGCATCGTGCGGCAGATCCTGCTCAACCTGGTAGGCAACGCCTTGAAGTTCACCGACGACGGCGCTATCACCGTGGCGCTCATTCCGATCCAGGACGGCGCGCTGATCGAGGTGCGCGACACAGGTAAGGGGATCACGCATGCTGAGATGGAGTACCTCTTCGACGAGTTCTGGCAGAGCGTCGACGCTCGCCGCCGGGCAGGCATCGGAACCGGTCTCGGCCTATCGATCTGCATGAACCTGGCAACGGTGTTGGGCGGTCGCATCGAGGTCGAGAGCGAACTCGGCGTGGGGTCCACGTTCAGGCTCGTGCTGCCGGGATGCGCACCGCATGTCGCGTCATCAAGCGCATCCGACGACGAGGTGTCACCGATCGAGGAGGGGCGATCATGATCATCCGGCCGACGGCAGCCGCCGAAGCGGAAGCCCTTGCCGCGGTGCACCGCGCGGCATTCGGCAGCGATGTCGAGGCGGACCTGGCGCGCGATCTGATGCTCGACGAGTCGTTCGTGGGTTCGCTGTCGTTCGCTGCCGAGGATGGTGGCCTTCTTGTGGGCCACGCGCTCTTCACGCGCGTGTGGCTTGAGCGCGACGACGGCAAGCCGGGTCTTCCGCTGCTGCTGCTCGCACCGCTCGCGGTCATTCCCGAGGCACAGAACGAGGGCGTGGGCACCACACTGGTGGAGGCCGCGATCGCGCTTGCCCGAGAGAGCGGCGAGATCGCGATGCTGGTCTTCGGCGATCCGAAGTACTACGGGCGTTTCGGCTTCGTGGACGCGGGGCCGAGCGGCATCCGCCCGCCGCACCCCGCCGAGCCGATGTGGGGATGGCAGGTCCTCGAGCTGGCCGACGGTGTCATCGGCGCCCCGGGCGCGCTACAGGTCGCGCCGCCGCTCGACTTGCCAGAGATGTGGCGCGAGTAGCTGACCGGGTGTGACGAGCAGTCAGTCCGGTGAGCTAAGCGTTCCGCTTCCGCAGGCCGAACGCGTGCCCACCGGACTGACAGTCACCCAACGCTAGTACGTCTCGACGAAGATCTCGTAGTGAGCCTGCGGGTGGGCACAGGCCGGGCACTCTTCGGGGGCCTCGGGACCCTCGTGGATGTAGCCGCAGTTGCGGCACTTCCAGCGAACGACCGTGTCGCGCTTGAAGACAGTGCCGTTCTCCACGTTGCTGAGCAGCTTACGGTAGCGGGCCTCGTGGGCCTCCTCGACCTCGGCGATCTCGCGGAACGAATACGCGATCTCGGGGAAGCCCTCCTCCTCGGCGATCTTGGCGAACTCGGGGTAGAGCTCGCCCCACTCCTCGCGCTCGCCATCGGCGGCGGCGAGCAGGTTCTCGGCGGTGGTACCGATCACACCGGCCGGGTACATGGCGGTGATCTCCACCATGCCGCCCTCAAGGTACTTGAAGAAGACCTTGGCGTGCTCCTTCTCGTTCTCGGCGGTCTCCATGAAGATGGCCGCGATCTGCTCGTAGCCCTCCTTCTTGGCAACGCTCGAGAAGTAGGTGTAGCGCGTGCGCGCCTGGCTCTCGCCGGCGAACGACTTGAGCAGGTTCTGCTCAGTACGGGTGCCCTTGATGCTCACAGGGATGCTCCTCTCGGTCGGGGACAGTATCGACGCGACTGATAGCGAATCAGCCAGAGCCCTATTCTAGCGCACGCCGCGTACCGTACCGGCGCCTGCCTGCCGGACGGGCCCGGGGCCCTACGTGGCCGGGCTGGTCCGCTGGCCCACCGCGCGCAGGGCGTCCTCGAGCGTGGCGGTGGCGGGTAGCGGCAGTCCCTCGGCGATCCCCGCCTTCTCGATGCGCTCGGCCACCTTGGGCTTGGTGCAGCAGAGCGCCACGGTCACCTCGTGCTTGCGGAGCTGCTCGATGGTGTCCTGGAGGCTTGCGAGCGCAGTGAGGTCGATGAACGGCACGTTCTCCATGCTTACGATCACCGCACGCGGCTCGGTGTTCGTGTGCAGAAGGGCCGACTCGAACTGATCCACGGCGCCGAAGAAGAACGGGCCGTCGATGGTGAACACGAGCACGTCTCTGAAGGCGGGGACCTGCTCGGTGCTGGCAGTGGCGCCGGTGTCGAGCTCGGTCACGCCCACAGCCGCGGTCATCCGGCGGAAGAAGTTGAGCAGCGCCAGGATGACGCCCACCTCCACGGCGATTACGAGATCGGCGAAGACCGTGAGCGCGAGTGTGATCAGCATGACCGCGACGTCGGAGCGCGGTGCACGCCTGGCGATCCGCACGATGCGCCCGACCTCGCTCATGTTGAACGCCACCACGAACAGGATCGCCGACAGCGTGGCGAGCGGCACGTATGCGGCGAGCGGTGCGAGCACCACCAGTACGAGGACCACTGTGAGCACGTGGAAGATGCCGGCAATGGGGCTGTTGCCTCCGTGGCGGATGTTGGTGGCGGTGCGAGCGATCGCCCCGGTGGCCGCGAATCCGCCGAACAGCGAGGCGGCGATGTTGGCGGCGCCCTGGCCGAGGAGTTCCTGGTTGGAGTCGTGCTTCGTGCCGGTCATACCGTCGGCCACGGTCGCCGAAAGCAGCGACTCGATAGCGCCGAGGAGCGCGATCGCGAACGCGGGCCGCACGAGGTCGGGAAGATCGCTCCACGCGAAGTGGGGAAGCGTGAGAGCGGGCAGTCCCTTCGGCAAGCCTCCGAACGCCGAGCCGATAGTGGCGACACTCGCTGGATGCGCGAGAGCCACGAACACGGTTCCGCCCACGAGGGCGACCAGTGGTCCGGGCACCTTGCCGAGGACCGGTATCTTCGGCCAGAGCGCGATCACGACCACGCTGACGACGCCGAGGAGCGTGGTGGTGGGATCGAGTGCGGGAAGCGCGCCCACCATCTCGACGAGCTTGCCGGCGAAGTGCTCGCTCGTGGTGGCGGGCAGCCCGAAGAAGTTGGGCCACTGCCCCGTCCAGATCACCACGGCGATACCGGCCGTGAAGCCGAGGATCACCGACTCGGGGATGAACTTGATGACGCTTCCGAGGCGCGCCAATCCGAACACCACGAGGATGGCGCCGGCCAGCAGGGTGACCACCTGCAGGCCGCTGAGCCCGTACTGTGCGGTGACGCCGGCGAGCAGCACCGCGAAGGCGCCGGTGGGACCGGCGATCTGCACCCGGCTGCCGCCGAGGAGCGTCACAACGAGACCCGCCACGATCGCAGTGTATAGTCCCTGCTCGGGCTTTGCGCCGGCTGCGATCGCGAACGCCATCGCGAGTGGGATGGCCACCACGCCCACGACCAGGCCGGCAGCGGCGTTGGGCAGCCAGTTGTGCCTGCGGAGCAGACCGGCGCCCCAGGCCTCCACGATGGCGGGCTTCATCAAGGGCTTGCGGGCCGGCGACGGGACAGGATTCATCAAGGACCTCTACTCAGGGGGTTGGCAGGAATCCACCGTAGCACCACGGCCGG
>CAZSUO010000097.1:0-4066 GCA_964610065.1 uncultured Coriobacteriaceae bacterium
GCTCGACACGCTCATCGAGGAGACCCGGGACCTGATCTGCGCCATGGACACCTCATGCTCGTGCACCATCGAGATCACGCCGCGCGCCCGTCTCATCGAGGGCTACTACGGTGACGGGTACGGCACTCCGCTCCCGGCCGCCGAGGAGGCGGTCGCACTGGCGCACAGTGAAGGGCTCACGCTGGACGGCACATACACGGGCAGGGCGTTCGCGGCGCTTGTGGCCGACGCGGCTGCCGGCGACCTGGCCGACCAGCGCGTGGTGTTCTGGGACACGTTCGACTCGCACGACTTCGGCGCGCAGGTCGAAGGTCTCGACGCGTCCACGCTCCCGCTGGAGTTCGCCCGGTACTTTGAGCCTGACGCCGACCCGGGCACCGCGCAGCGCGACTGACGGGGCACACATGCGTATCGCGGTCTTCACAGACACGTATCTGCCCGAGGTGAACGGCGTCGTCACGAGCATCGACTCGCACTCGCGGCTCCTTGGCGCGCGCGGTCACCAGCTCCTGATCATCTGTCCGAAGTACCGCAAGCCCATCCTGCACGTGGTGCCGCATGTGCAGATCAAGCGGTACCGGAGCTTCAGCGTGTCGTCGAACCGGGCCACACGTCTGGCGCTTCCGTCGATGGCCTCGGTGGCGGCCACACTTCGGCGCTTCGGCCCTGATCTCGTGCACATCAACACGCCGCTCTCAGTGGGTGTGGTCGGTCTGGCCACGGCGCGGATGATGCGACTACCGATCGTGGAGACCTACCACACGTACATCCCGGACTTCATGCAGTATCTGGAGCCGCACCGCCTTCTCAGGCTCGACAGCCTCCAGGACCGCGTCATCGACTCGATGGTGTACGAGCGGATGTTCGCCTCCGGCATGTTCCATCAGCTCGCGGGGCTGATCCGTGGCGGCAGGAGCGCGATCGACCAGGTGATGGCGGTGGCCGACGACGTGATGGGCGGACTAGCCGCCGAGGAACGCCCGGAGATCACGGCGCGGTTCGCATGGCAGTTCACGCGCACGGTGTACAACCGCGCCGATCTGGTGATCACCCCGTCGGTCACGCTCAAGCACGCGCTTGAGGAGCACGGCGTCACGGCCCCGGTGGAGTATCTGAGCAACGGGATCGACACCACACTCGTCACGCCCAAGACCTCGTACGCACCCACCGGGAAGCTGTTGCACGCGGGGCGACTCGGCCACGAGAAGAACGTCGATGTGGTGCTCCAGGCGTTTGCACTTCTGCTCGAGCGCCAGCCGGGACTCACGCTCGACATCGTGGGCGATGGTCCGGCGCGCGAGCACCTGGAGCGCGTCGCCACGCGGCTCGGCATCGCCGAGCGGGTGCGTATGCGAGGGTTCATGGACCGCACGGCACTTGGCCGCATCTATCGCGAGTACGACGCGTTCGTGACCGCGAGCACGATAGAAACGCAGGGAATCGTGCTCCTCGAGGCGATGAGTGCGGGGCTCCCTATCGCGGCGGTCCGGGCGCTCGCGATCCCTGAGTTGGTGGAGGACGGACGCACCGGGCTGTTGGTGGATCCCGGCGACGCGCTCGCGCTGGCTGCGGTGATGGACCGCCTGGTCGCGGATGGCGCGCTGCGGAGCGCCATGGGTGCGGCGGGTCGCGAGGACGTTCGCCAGCACGCTCTCCCGTCGGTGGTGAGCCGGCTGGAGGAGTTGTACGTGCAGGTCTTCGAGGCGCGGACCGGCGGTCGAGGGTAGCTCAGACGGCGCTCACACTGATCGCGCTCACGGGGCAGAGTTCTACGCACGCCTCGATGTCCGGGTAGGTCTCGATCGGGGGATCCTCGTCGATGACCATCGCCAGGCCGTCCTCACCCATGCGGAAGACCTCGGGGCAGGTCTGCTCGCAGAGCGCACAGCCGATGCAGAGGTCGCGATCCACGTACGCCTTCATCGGGCTTCCTCCTTCCGGCAGCCGGGGCTCTCACCATGTGTGTCCCCTGAACCGCCGCTGGCAACGCGCCCATCATTGACCCGGTACTCCCAGGTGACCACGTCGAGCCACCGGCCGAACTTGCGCCCCACCTCGTGCATCGTACCCGCGTCGGTGAATCCTAGCGAGCGGACCATGGCGATGCTTGCCGCGTTCTCGGTGCAGATGCGGGCGAGGAGCACGTGCAGTTCGGCCACACGCGCACGGTCGATGAGTGCACGGGTCAGCGCCCGGCCGCCGCCCTTACCGCGATACGATTCGGCGATGTAGACGGACACCTCGACAGTTGCGGCGTAGGCGGGACGTTCCGAGTACGGTGAGAGCGCGCCCCAGCCGACGACGCCCCCGTCGACCTCGGCGACGATCACGGGATGGAGCGGAGAGCGGCCGGTGAGCCACCGCGCGCGGTCCTCGACGCTCCTGGGCTCCACATCGAAACTCGCCGTTGTCGTGAGCACCGCATGGTTGTAGATCTCCGTGATCGCTGCGGCATCCGCCGCGCAGGCGTCCCTGATATGCATGTGCGTCCCTGGCCCTCTAACGTGCGGATATACGAAAAATGTGCATCACACGACCCGAACACCGCTTTATTGCGATTGTGTTACACGTGACTTCTCGCGTGGACGCATGCCGTGGCAGTGCCGTACACTATCACTTCCGTTGCGCGCCGCGTTCGTACCATGGTCGCGCACGGGCGGTCGAGGCGCCAGAGGTTGCCGCCTCCGAACTCGAAGGAGCGATGGTGGAACGCGAGCTCGCCAAGGACTTTCCGGTCGACAGCACACTCGGGGTCACGAGGGTGCGGATCGATGACACCACGCTGCGCGATGGCGAGCAGACCGCCGGCGTGGTCTTCGCGAACAAGGAGAAGATCCGCATCGCGAAGCTGCTCGACGAGATCGGCGTCGACCAGATCGAAGCGGGCATCCCCGCCATGGGTGGCGACGAGCAGGCCACCATCGAGGAGATCGCACACCTCGGGCTCCGTGCCTCGGTGCTCGGATGGAACCGCGCGAACACCGGTGACATCAAGACCAGCATAGACTGCGGCGTGGACGCGATCGCTATCTCGCTGGCCACCTCGGACATCCACATCCAGACCAAGCTCATGAAGGACCGTGCGTGGGTGCTCGACACGATCCGCGAGAGCGTGGCGTTCGCGAAGGCCGAGGACCCCGACCTGTACGTGTCGGTGAACGCCGAGGACGCGTCGCGCACGGAGATCGGCTTCCTTGTGGAGTACGCGAAGGCCGCCAGGGCCGAGGGCGCCGACCGGATCCGCTTCTGTGACACCATCGGGCTCATGGAGCCGTTCCGCACCTACGAGGTCGTGCGGCGCCTTCGCGAGGAGAGCGGGCTCGAGGTCGAGATGCACACGCACAACGACTTCGGCATGGCGGTGGCCAACGCAATCGCGGGTATCCATGCCGGGGCGACCTGGGTGAACGTGACCGTGGGCGGTCTTGGTGAGCGCGCGGGCAACGCGGCGCTCGAGGAGGTCGTGATGGCGCTCAAGTACATCGAGGGCTTCGACCTGGAGATGGACACCACGCGGTTCCGCGAGATCGGCGAGTACGTGATGAAGGCCGCCGGTCGCCAGATCCCCGCGTGGAAGTCGGTCATCGGCACCAACATGTTCGCGCACGAGAGCGGCATCCACGCCGATGGCGTCATCAAGAACCCCAAGACCTACGAGGTGTTCGCCCCTGGCGAAGTCGGCCTGGAGCGACAGATCGTCGTCGGCAAACACTCGGGCTCGCGAGCGCTCGAACTCAAGTTCCACGAGTACGGCATCGAGGTCACCAAAGAGGTGGCCACCGAGCTCCTGCCGCGCGTGCGCACCATGGCGATCGAGCTCAAGCGTGCGCTCTTCGACAAAGAGCTGATCTACATCTATAACGACTGGAAGGCCGAGAAGCGCACGGCGGGCGAGTAGCGCCAGCGCGGGGCCGAAGGTTCTGACGAGAGGGATGGTGGTTGCGATTCCGGGCAAGACGATCGCCGAGAAGATATTCTCGGCACACTCGGGTACCGATTCGTACGCCGGCGACATCGTCGTCGCCGAAGTCGACTTCGTGATGGGGCAGGACGGCACCACGCCGCT
>CAZSUO010000097.1:4166-7186 GCA_964610065.1 uncultured Coriobacteriaceae bacterium
TGCGACAGCCACACGTGCACATACGGTGCGGTGAACGTGTTCTCCACCGGCGTGGGCTCCACCGACGGCGCCGCCGCGATGGCCTCCGGCAAGCTGTGGTTCAAGGTGCCCGACACCCTGAAGGTCTCCTACAACGGCGAGCTCCAGCCGGGCGTCTTCAGCAAGGACCTGATCCTCGCACTCGCCGGAAGGATCGGTGCCGACGGGGCGACCTACATGGCGCTCGAGTTCCACGGCCCGGTCATCGACGGGCTTTCGGTGGACGCGCGCATGACGATCTCCAACATGGCCATCGAGGTCGGCGCCAAGGCCGGATTGATGAAGGCCGACGAGAAGACGCTCGCCTGGTACGAAGGCCGCGGCGATCGCGCCCCCGCGCCGGTCGACCCAGATGCGGACGCGGTGTACGCCCAGGAGATCGTGTTCGATGCCTCGGCCATCGGCCCGCAGGTGGCCAAGCCACACGCGGTCGACAACGTCTCCCCGATCGAGGAAGTCGCGGGCACGCCGATCGCCCAGGGCTTCATCGGCACATGCACCAACGGGCGCCTCGAGGACCTGAAGATCGCGGCCGACATCCTGCGGGGTCGGAAGGTACACCCCGACGTGCGTCTGATCGTGGCGCCGGCGAGCAAGCAGATCCTCCTCGACGCGATCGCGGCCGGCTACATCCAGGACCTCGTCGAGGCGGGCGCCGTGCTCGTGACCCCGGGCTGCGGTCCGTGCGTGGGCACCCACAACGGTGTGCCGAGCAACGGCGAGAACGTGATCTCCACCGCCAACCGCAACTTCAAGGGCCGCATGGGCAACAGCAACGCGTTCATCTACCTCGGCAGCCCTGCCACGGTCGCCGCGTCCGTCATCGAGGGCGTTATCACCGACCCCCGGAAGTACTACCAGGGAGGGGAGTAGACGATGACCATCACCGCGAAGGCGTTCACGTACGGCGACGATATCAACACCGACTACATCATCAGCGGCAAGTACAAGTTCAAGTCGGCCGACATGGAGGCCATGGCCGTGCACGCCATGGAGGACCTCGACCCCGACTACTACAACAAGGTGAAGCCCGAGGGTGGCTTCCTGGTGGCGGGCACGAACTTCGGCATGGGCTCGTCGCGCGAGCAGGCGCCGCTCGTGCTCATCCACTCCAACACGAAGGCCGTGCTGGCCAAGAGCTTCGCGCGCATCTTCTACCGCAACGCCATCAACACCGGTCTGCCGGTTGTGGAGTGCGACACCGACCTGATCGCCGACGGTGACGAGCTCTCGCTCGACCTGGAGGGCGGCGTGCTTAAGAACCTGACGCAGGGCACGGAGATCCCGTTCGCTCCGCTGCCGCCCGTTATGGCGCAGCTCCTGGCCGACGGCGGTCTGGCCGCGCACTTCCGCAAGCACGGGGGGTTCGCCGTCAAGTGAGTCCGGAACTCCTGATGGGGAACCACGCCATCGCCGCCGGCGCGATCCGCGCCGGCGTCGGTGTTGTCACGGGCTATCCGGGCACGCCGTCGAGCGAGATCCTGGAAACCGTGGTGAAGCGCAACCCCGGCGACATCTATGCCGAGTGGTCGGTGAACGAGAAGGTGGCCCTCGAGGTGGCCGCGGGGGCCGCCTACGCCGGCGTGCGATCGATGGTGACCATGAAGCAAGTGGGGCTCAACGTGGCCTCCGACCCCCTCATGAGCCTCGCGTACATAGGCGTGAAGGGCGGTATGGTCGTCGTGGTTGCCGACGACCCCGGCCCCATCTCCTCGCAGACCGAGCAGGACACACGTACGTTCGCGGGCTATGCGAAGCTCCCGGTGTTCGATCCGGTCTCGCCCGGGGAAGCGTTCGAGATGATCCAGGACGCGTTCGAGCTGTCCGAGCGCCTTGGCACCCCGGTGCTATTCCGGCCCACCACGCGCGTATGCCACGGTTACGCGCCGATCGAGGTGGGGGAGCGCACCCGCGAGCCAGGTGCCGGCGTGTTCGAGAAGGGGTCGCGCTGGGTGATCTTCCCGCGACTCTCGTACGTCAATCACAAGGCGATCGAGGAGCGGCTGCCGGTGCTGGCCGCGGAGCTGTCGTCGTATCGGTTCAACACGGTCGAGGAGGTGCGCGGCGGGGCTATCGACCACGGCCCCGCACGCGCCGTCACCCGCGGGATCGCCACCGGCGGTGTGAGCTACGCCTACACCCGCGAAGCGCTCTCGATGCTCGGTGCGGACTGCCGTGTCCTCAAGGTCGGCACCCCCCATCCGTTCCCCGCCGACCTGGCGGAACGGTTCCTTCGCGGGCTCGAGGAGGTGCTCGTGCTCGAAGAGCTCGATCCGGTGATAGAGCGTGAGCTGCTCATGGTGGCCGCCGAGCGGCGGATCCAGGTCACGGTCCTCGGCAAGCGGAGCGGACACGTGGAGCGCGCGGGTGAGAACACCGTGGAGTCGGTGACTGCGGCGATCGCGGCACTGCTCGGTGTGGACGCACCTGTGGTCCCCACGTGCTCTGGCGCCCCGCAGCCTCCGGCACGCCCTCCGGTGCTGTGTGCGGGCTGCCCGCATCGCGCGTCGTTCTATGCGGTCAAGCGCGCGATGCGCGGCACGAAGGCGGTCTTCTCGGGTGACATCGGCTGCTACACGCTCGGCAACGCGGCGCCGTTGGAGATGGTGGACACGTGCCTGTGCATGGGTGCGGGCGTGACGATCGCGCAGGGTCTCGAGCGGGCCGAGCCCGACGCCACGCACTTCGCCTTCATCGGCGACTCCACCTTCTTCCACACCGGTATTCCCGGTGTGGTGAACGCCGTCTACAACGGCACCGACATCGTGCTCGTGGTGCTGGACAACTCCACCACCGCCATGACCGGCCACCAGACGCACCCGGGGCTCGGGCGCACCGCGCAGGGCGAAGTGGCGGCCAGGATCGCCATCGCGCCCGTGCTCGAGGCGCTCGGCGTGTCGCACGTCGAGACGTGCGATCCTCTTCGTCTCGAGGAGGCCGAAGCCGCGGTGAAGCGCGCCGTGGAGGCTGGCGGCGTCTCG
>CAZSUO010000098.1:0-7131 GCA_964610065.1 uncultured Coriobacteriaceae bacterium
TACTCGCTCGGCGAGGGCGCACCCGCCGGTGCGGCCATCACCGCCGGCGGGGTCTTCGCCTGGACGCCCGCCGAGGCCCAGGGACCGGGCGTTTACGACATCACCGTGACGGTCTCCGACGGCGCACTGAGCGACTCTGAGTCGATCACTGTGACGGTAGCCGAGGTCAACGTAGCGCCCGTGCTCGTCGAGATCGGCAACAAGAGCATCGCGGAGGGCAGCGAGCTCGCATTCTCGGCGACCGCAACAGACGCGGACCTGCCAGCCAACACGCTCACCTACTCGCTCGGCGAGGGCGCACCGGCGGGTGCCGCCATCACCGCTGGCGGGTTCTTCACCTGGACGCCCACGGACACACAGGTCGGCGCGCACGACATCACCATCACCGTGAGCGACGGGGAGGCCTCCGCCTCCGAGACGATCACCGTGACGGTGACCGCCGGCACGCCGGTCGGGCTGATCGTGACCCCGGTTGCCGGCGCCGGCCGTGTCGACACCGCGATCGAGGCATCAAGGCTCGCTTTCTCGGACGGTAGCTCCGAGTACGTGCTGATCGCCTCTGCACGGATGTTCCCCGACGCGATCAGCGGCTCCGCGCTTGCCGGTGTGCTCGATGCGCCGCTGCTGCTCACCGAGCCCGGTACGCTGAATGGTACGGTGAAGGCCGAGATCGCACGGCTCGGCGCGAGTCGTGTGGTGGTGCTCGGCGGCACGGGCGCCGTGAGCGCGGATGTCTACGCAGCGCTCGACGCGCTTCCCGGCGTCACGGACGTTGAGCGCATCTTCGGCTCGAACCGCTACGAGACCGCCCAGGCGATCGCCGAGCGCGTTATAGCCGAGCAGGGGAGCGCTTGGAGCGGTAGGGCATTCGTAGCCACAGGCGAGGACTTCCCGGACGCTCTTGGCGCATCGTCAGTCGCCGCCGCCAAGGGCTGGCCCGTCTACCTGGCACAGCCCAGTGCGGTCACCCACGACCCGCTTGTGGCCACCATGGTCGGCGACGGTGTCACCTCGGTGGTCATTCTGGGCGGCACAGGTGTTGTGCCCGCAGCGCTTGAGACCAAGCTCATCGCGACCTTCGGCGACGCCGACGTGGATCGCCTCTACGGCGCCAACCGCTACGAAACCGCGGTGGCGGTGGCAACGTACGGCGTGACCCAGGCAGGCCTTGGCTGGGACCATCTGGCCATCGCAACGGGCGAGGACTTCCCCGACGCCCTTGCTGGCGGTGCGCTTCAGGGCGCAAGCGATTCGGTCATGCTGCTTGTGCACCCCGGCTACCTGCATGGCGGTGTGCAGACCGCTCTCAGCGTGAACAAGGCGACGATCACCGAGGTGCGTTTCCTCGGCGGCACAGGCGTTGTGCCTGCCGCCATCAGGGCGCACGTGGTGCAACTGCTCCAGTAGCGGCGGTACCGGGGCGCACGCCACTGGTTGGTTCTGGAACGAAGGCCCCTCCCGCACCACGGGGGAGGGGCCTTCGTTACCCTCGCCACCGGCTACGTCGCCAGATGCGCCCCCCGATGCGCGGCCCGCTGCCGCACTCCCTGCCAGGCGCTCGGTGAACTTAGCGTATCCGCTAAGTTCACCGACGGTTCGCGGGCATGCCTGTCCGTCCCGCTCCCTAGCCGCGCTCATTCCACCACGTGGCGTGCCGACCAGGAGCGGGTCCGACAACGCGGGTATCCGCCGCCATGCGCAGCCCTCGGGTGTGTTCGCCTCAGCCGCGTGGGTACATTCAGCACAAGTCCGGTCATCGCGTTCGAATGGAGGGCCCGATGCGTTCACGGAGGTTCGTGCTTCTGATTGCCGCAATCGTCTGCTCGCTCGCGCTTGCTCTGGCCGCTGCAGGCTGTGACGCCTCTTCGTATGGCGATCCCGAGCCTGGATCGCCCGAGTCGAGCTTCGGTGCTTTGTATCGCTAGTTGCGGCACGTTCGCGTGATCCGGAGGGTCGGCCTAGTGCCGGCCTTCCGTGATCCCAAGCCATTCAGAATAGTTCAGATACTTCGGGCATCTGTGAAGAGCGTCACACAGTTGCAGGGGTCGTTTACCGATGAACGAAGATGTGCCGGTGTATCCATTGGCCGATAGGTCCTTCGCGTAGCTGCGGTTGGAGGTGTGGTCGGTGATGGTCGCGGAACCCGTCAGTCCATTCGAGGTCCGTGAGCATCTGGTGCGGTGCTTTGCGAGCGAGAACAGCGAACGCTTCGCCGAGCAGGAGCGTGCGCTCGGCCGGCGCTCCGACGGCGTCGCCGCGGTGGAGACGATGGTCCGACTCGCCTTCAAGCAGGTGGGTGGCAACTTCGAGCGTCCATCTCGCGCCACGCTCACCCAGGTCGCGAACCTTCTCGCCGAGCGCTCCCTGCAGTGGGGCGCGTCCGCCGACGATGTCTTCGCCTGCCATGCCAATCTGATGCAGTTCATCGCCAGGATCGCCGACCTGCCGACGCGGTTTGATCCCACAGAGGGCGCGCTTCCCAACTAGTGGGGGCGGTTGTACGGCACCGTGCGCACCGGGCATGCAGACCCGGGCCCATACGCACGATCGATCCCACGCACCGATCAGCCTGCACGCTCCGCGCTGTGCGGGTCCATGTGCTGGTAGACTGTCTCACGTGATCATCACCGTCGACCATGTGACCAAGACCATCGGAGAGCGCGTCCTGTTCGCGGACGCGTTCTTGCGCGTATCCGCGCGTGACCGCATCGCGCTCGTGGGGCCCAACGGCGCGGGCAAGACCACGCTCCTTGAGATCATCTCAGGCGAGCAGGAGCCGGATTCGGGCACCATCATCACCGCCAAGGGCGCCACGATAGGCTACCTGAAGCAGGAAGCCATCGAGATGCACGGCGCCAACGTCCTCGACGAGGTCCTCTCGGTGGCCTCTGGCGTGCGCGGCCTCGAGCACCGCATCCACCTCCTTGAGGAGGAGCTCGCCTCGGCGTCCGCCGAGGAGACCGACACGCTGCTCGCCGAGTACGGTCGCTTGCGCGACCGCTTCGAGCACATGGGTGGCTACACCGTTGAGGCTGAGGCTCGCGCGGTGCTCACCGGCCTCGGCTTCCGCGAGAGCGACCTCGCACGCGATGTAGCGGAGCTTTCCGGCGGCTGGCAGATGCGTGTGGCGCTCGCCAAGATCCTGCTGGTGGAGCCCGACGTGCTCCTGCTCGACGAGCCCACCAACCACCTCGACCTTGAGAGCGTCACGTGGCTCGAGGGCTTCCTGAAGGCGTACGAGGGCGCCATCGTGATCGTGAGCCACGACCGCTCGTTCATGGACGGGCTCGTGAACCGCGTGGCCGAGCTGGAGCTGCGCACGATCACCACCTATCAGGGCACCTACAGCGCCTACCAGGAGCAGAAGGCCGTCAACCGCGAGCGTCTGATCGCCGCCAAGAAGCAGCAGGACCGCGAGATCGAGCATCAGGAACGGTTCATCGAGCGGTTCCGCTACAAGGACACCAAGGCCAAGGCCGTGCAGAGCCGCGTGAAGGCCCTCGCCAAGATCGAGCGCATCGAGATCCCGGAGGAGCGCAAGAAGGTCCGCTTCAGCTTCCCGCAGCCCGAGCGCACCGGCGACGAGGTGATCGCGCTGGAGGACGTGTCCAAGTCGTATGGCGACAACGTCGTTTACCGCGATCTCACCGTGCGCCTCTATCGTGGCGACAAGGTCGCGCTCGTGGGCCCCAACGGAGCGGGCAAGTCCACGCTCCTGCGCATGCTCGCCGGCGAGCTCGAGCCCGATGCCGGCTCGCGTCGCCTCGGCCACAAGGTGAGCGTGGCGTACTTCGCGCAGCACCAGCTTGAGGCGCTCGGTCTGCGCAACACCGTGCTCGACGAGCTCCTGCTCGCGGCCCCCGACTGGACGCAGGAGCAGGCGCGGACACTTCTCGGCACCTTCCTGTTCCACGGTGACGATGTGAAGAAGCTCGTGCGCGTGCTGTCCGGCGGCGAGCGGGCCCGTCTGGCGCTCGCCAAGATGCTGGTACGCCCGGCGTCGTTGCTGTGCCTCGACGAGCCCACCAACCACCTCGACATCCAGGGCCGGGACGTGCTCGAGCACGCCCTCGCGCAGTACACCGGTACGATCGCGCTCATCACGCACGACCGCCACCTGATCCGCTCCATCGCCAACCGCGTGGCCGACGTGCGCGGCGGGTCGGCCACCGTGCTCGACGGCGACTACGACTACTACCTGCGCAAGCGCGACGGCGCGGACTCCCCGGGCGGCCAGGCGCCGGCCGGGCGCGGGCAGGCCTCGCCATCACCCAGAGACGGGGGAGCGGCGGAGTCCGGCAGCGCTCGCCGCGGTGGCGGTGCCCACACTGGTGTCGCTCCGGCCGAGGGCGCCCCGAAGTCGCGTGAGGAGAAGCGCGCCGAGGCCGAGGTGCGCAACCGCCTCTACCGGGGCACCAAAGACGCTCGTCGGCGGCTGCAGTCAATCGACCGCGAGCTCACTACCGTGCAGGCGCGCCACGACGAACTGCTCGAAGTCCTCGGCGATCAGGGCATCTACGAGGACAAGGCCGCCTTTGACGCCGCACTTGCCGACTACGCCACGGTCAAGCAGCGGCTCGGCACGCTCGAAGCCGAGTGGCTCGAGGTATCGGAGCGGATCGAGGAGCTCGAGGCCGAGCGGGGCGCGTAGGGGCTCACCGAAGTGTGAATTTTCCTGAGGAACGGTTGCATAGCAGGCGAGGGCGAGGGTATACTTCCGTCAAGAGTTGCTTCGGCAACCCCTTACCCCTGAGCCTCAAGGTGCCGGCCTTGGGGCTCTCCCTTTTCCCGGGACCGTTATGACGCCGTACGTGGCCGCCGTCACACACCGACCGCCTGTCATTTCTTGTAACTGCGGCACTCAAGGTCGACCACACCGCTGCCGATATCCTGAGCATGATGATCTCAGACGAACAAGTGCACAGAGTCGTGCAGAGCCTCCGGACACAGCAGGCTGTCAGCGCCCCGGTGCGGACGTCGATCCCCTCGGCGGACCCCGACCTCGTTGCGGGCATCGTTGACATGCTGTGCTGCACTCCCGACCTTCGGCTGGACCGTATCGAGAGCGCGAAGCGCCTCGTGAACGGCGCCATGCCGCGCTCGGATGAGGTTGCTTCCAAGCTGCTTGGCCGGGTGCTCTCGGACTCGCTCCGCTAACACGCCATACGCTCAGAACCGAAGCGCGGTGCCCCGTGAGGGACGCCGCGCTTCTGCTACGATTGGCGCATCGGGGCGTTGGTACATCCACGCCCTCAGCCGCCGGTGAAGAGGTGATCCGTGGAGTTCAAGAGGGAGCGCCTTGGTGAAGTGCTCGTCCGCTCGGGCGTGCTTACTGATGAGCAGTTGAGCGAGGCGCTCGCGTCCCAGGCCGATGAGGGGGGCAAGCTCGGCGAGGTGCTGGTGCGGCTACAGATCGCCGACGCCGAGACGATCGCCCGCTCGCTTGCCGAGCAGAAGGGCCTCGACTACACGCATCTCACCACGTATCCGGTTGACCGCGACGCGGCGTCGTACCTGCCGGAGCGGGTTGCGCGGCGTCTGCAGGCCATCCCGATCGGCTTCAAAGACGGCGACGTGGTCCTCGCTATGGCCGACCCGCTGGATATCGAGACGATCGACGACGTGCGCCTGCGCACCGGGCGGCAGGTCGTGCCTGTGGTGACCACGCCGTCGCAGATCGAGTACGCGATCAACAAGTACGTCACCTCGGCCGACGCGTTCGAGGAGATCGCGGACCTTGCCGCTGCACAGGACGAAGAAGAGGTCGTTGCCATCGGTGACGAGGACGTGCCGGTGGTCCGGCTCGTGAACCAGCTCATCCGCGAGGCCGCGCACGACAACGCGAGCGACATCCACATCGAGCCCGGGCCGCACAACGTGCGTATCCGGTACCGCGTGGACGGTGTGCTCCATGAGGTCGCCACCGTGCCGGTGTCCGCGCGCGCGGGCCTGCTGAGCCGCATCAAGGTCATGGCCGAGATGGACATCGCCGAGCGCCGGCGCCCGCAGGACGGCCGCATCGGCATCCTCATCGACGGCCGCATGATCGACATGCGTGTTGCCACGCTTCCCACACCCTTTGGCGAGACCGTGGTCATCCGCCTGCTCAACCACGAGGCCGTGCAGCCCACCGTGGAGGACCTCGGCATGCGCGAGCACCACCGGGCCATGCTCGAGCACTTCCTCTCCAAGCCCTACGGCGAGATCCTCGTGTCGGGCCCCACGGGCTCGGGCAAGTCGACCACGCTCTACGCAAGTCTCCAGCAGCTCAACTCGGTGGAGCGCAAGATCATCACCATCGAGGACCCGATCGAGCTGCAGATCGAGGGCGTCACGCAGATGGCCGTGAACCCGCACATCGGGCTCACGTTCGTGACGCTGCTGCGCACCGTGCTGCGCGCCGATCCCGACGTGGTGATGGTGGGCGAGATCCGCGACCCGGAGACCGCCGGAATCGCCACACGCGCCGCGCTCACGGGGCACCTCGTGCTGTCGTCGATCCACACCAACGACGCCCCCTCGGCACTCACCCGGCTCTCCGACATGGAGGTCGCCCCGTTCATCGCGTCGAGCGCGCTTATCGGCGTTGTCGCGCAGCGGCTCGTGCGCAAGCTGTGCCCCGCGTGCAAAGAGCCCGTGAAGGTCACGAAGGCGTACCTGAGCGCCTTCAGGGTCGAGGCCGACGAGCTCAGCACCAAGACGGTGTACCAGGCGCATGAGGAGGGCTGCGACGAGTGCTTCGGCACCGGGTACCGCGGCCGTACCGGCATCTTCGAGATCATGGCCATGGACGAGGAGCTCGAGCGGCTCTTCCTCGCCGAGGCGCCCTCGGAGGCGATCCGTGCGGCGGCGCTCGCGGCGGGGATGGAGACGCTGCGGCAAGACGCGTTCTTCAAGGTGTGCGCGGGTATCACCTCACTGGATGAGGTCATGCGGGTCATCGTGTAGCCGAGCGGGCGGAGGCGTCATGACAGCAGGTGCGCGTGGGCCGCGGGCGATCGTGCTCGTACTGGACAGCGTCGGGGCCGGAGCGCTTCCGGACGCCGCCGAGTACGGCGACGTGGGCTCCAACACGCTGGGCAACACCGCGAAGGCGGTCGGCGGCCTGGACATGCCCAACCTCGGCGCCAT
>CAZSUO010000099.1:0-1349 GCA_964610065.1 uncultured Coriobacteriaceae bacterium
ACGGTGGCGGCCCGGAAGCCGTAGATCGCCTGCGCGTCGTCGCCGACGACCGTGAGCCCGTGGCCGTCTGGCCGCAGGAGCCCGACGATGTCCGCCTGGATCGCGTTGGTGTCCTGGTACTCGTCCACCAGCACCGCGTCGAAGCGGTCGCGGATGACAGCGCCCAACGCCTCGTCGGCGAGCATGCCCCGCCAGAACAGCAGCAGGTCGTCGTAGTCGAGCACGTGCGCCTGTTCCTTGCGGTCCACGTACGCCGAGAACAGCCGGGTGAGCCCCTCGGCGGACTCCTTGCACCAGGGGAAGCGTGTCTCGAGCACCTGGTCGAGGGGCTCGGCGGCGTTCACGCAGCGCGAGTAGATGTCCAGGCAGGTGCCCTTCTGCGGGAAGCGGCGTGCGCCCGCACCGAGGTCAAGCCCCGTGCGCACGGCGTGCATGAGGTCCTCGGAGTCGCCACGATCCAGGATCGTGAACCCCGGTGGAAGTCCGATCGACTCGCCGTGGATGCGGAGGAGCCGTGCGGCTACGGCGTGGAACGTGCCGCCCCAGACCCTCGCTCCAGCAAGGTGGTCGGTCGACGCGTCGTCATCCCGCGCGGCACGACGAAGGATGTCGTCGGTTCGGCGCAGCATCTCGTCGGCGGCACGGCGCGTGAAAGTGAGCAGGAGGATGCGCCCGGCGGGCGTTCCGCTGGCGATCAGGTATGCCACACGGTGGGCGAGCGTGGTGGTCTTGCCGGTTCCCGCGCCGGCGACGATGAGCAGCGGGCCGGCATCGTGTGTGACCGCAGCGCGCTGCTCGTCGTTCAGGTCACGCAAGAGCGATTCGGGCGCGGATAGAAGGCGTGTACTCATGAGTGCTCCGGTGCGAGGGTGTGGTACCCCCCGATGCTAGCACCATCGGCGCCAGAAAGCGAACAGGTGTTCGCATAATCGCGTACTGCTCAGGACGACGCGTGTCTCGAGCCGTACGCCTCCACCTCGGCGATCCGGTCCTGCCGTGTGCCCTCATCGAGGAACGCCGCCTGGAACGATGCGGCCGCGAGTCCGATGAGCTCCGTCCGGGAAAGACCCAGCGCCTCGGCCGCCGCGACGTAGTTCTCCACGAGATAACCGCCGAAGTACGCCGGGTCATCGGAGTTGATCGTGACCAGCAGCCCGGCGTCCATCATCGCCCGAAGCGGATGGCTCACCATGTCTGGAACGACCCTGAGCCGGACGTTCGACAGCGGGCAGACCGTCAGCGGCACGCGGTCCATCGCGAGCCGTGCTGTGAGTACCTGGTCCTCGAGGCAGCGCACGCCATGGTCGATACGCTCCGCCCCGAGCACGTCGAGTGCGCCGGTGATGTAC
>CAZSUO010000099.1:1359-6949 GCA_964610065.1 uncultured Coriobacteriaceae bacterium
GCGGCCCCTCTTCGCCGGCGTGCGCGACGATTCGGTATCCAGCGGTGCGTGCGGCAGTGAAGACCTCGGCGAAGTCGTCGGGGGGATGTCCCAGTTCGGCCGAGTCGAGCCCCACGCCCGCGATGCGGTGCCCGTACCGCCGCGCCCGCTCGAGCGTGAGCGACGCACTCTGCGGCGACATGTCTCGCAGGAACGACATGATCAGACGGTAGGTGATCCCGTAACGCTGTTGTCCGTCCTCAAGCGCCCGGAGGATGCCCGCGAGCACGGTCCCGAACGGCACGTCGCGCTCGGTGTGGGTCTGCGGGTCGAAGAACGGCTCGACGTGACGGATGTTCTCGGCGGCGGCGCGGGTGAGATACGCCCAGGTGAGGTCGTAGAAATCCTGCTCGGTGATGAGCACGGAGCAACCCGCGTAGTACAGGTCGAGGAACGACTGCAGGTCGGAGAACTCGTAGGCGGCGCGTGCGCTTTCGACGGAGTCGTAGGGGAGGGTGAGGCCGTTGCGCGCGGCCAGCTCGAACATGAGCTCCGGCTCGAGCGTCCCCTCAAGGTGCAGGTGCAGCTCTGCCTTTGGTAGGCCCTGTACGAAGGTGCGCAGCGTCTCGCCCATGCGTGTCCTCCTTGCAAGCCCGCGTGTGATGGTATTGGTGCCCGGGGTGGGAGTCGAACCCACACGAGGTTTCCCTCAAAGGTTTTTGAGACCTCCGCGTCTGCCATTCCGCCACCCGGGCTTGGGGGCGTACGACTCTTCTGAGAGATAGTAACCGTGACGGGCTAGAGGAGGAAGTCCGCAGATCTCAGCGTGCCGAGATCAGAGAGCACCGACCACATGTTCAGCAGCGTGAACGCTGCGACCACGAGCAGGAGTGCCGAACTGACGCCGAGCCGAAGCGCGGTCTTCTGGAGGGCCTCGGCCGTGACCCTGGCGTCCGTCCCTGTCGAGGCCGGGGGCGCGAGGCGCGCGGATTCCCTGTATGCGACCACGGCAAGCAGCAAGCTCGCCCCACCACAGACAGCCGTCAGTGCTATCCAGACCACGTTGACGACACCTGCGCTGCCGGGGTACCGGGCGACGAGTGAGCCCAGGAGCACGCTCGCCACGATGTAGACGAGGGGGAGCGCGGTGGCGGCCTGGGTGTAGTCGATGAGGCGTCGCCCGTGTCCGAGTGCGGTATCCAGCCCGGCCGCGCGGGGGGTGTCGCCAGCCGCACCGGGCTCAGTGCGCGACAGCCTTGAGGATGCCGAGATCGCGCTTGTCACAAGCACGAGACTGCCCGCAAGGTACACACACACGAATACGACGTATGCATAGACATAGGTCATGCTTGAGGCGAACGACATGTGCCCCTCCTGGCCCCCAGTGATCCCCGTCCACACATCATACGCGAAACCGGACCTCGCTTGCGGGAGGCCGGTCCATCGGGTGTCCGCGCACCGGTGAGCTATCGGGTCGCCAGTGACGCCTGTGACTAGACGATCGCGGGCTGGAGCCCGGCGCTTGCCGCACTGTGCCGTGCGCTCAGGATCGTGAGCAGCGCGTGGACCACATTGCGGTCGTATGCGCTGTCCACTCCCTGCACCAGTTGGCTCGCCGCTTCGGAGGGTGCGAGGGCCCGCCGGTGCGGCCGCTCGGCGGTCATGGCCACATAGCTGTCGCAGACCGCGATCACGCGCGCGGCCACGGGGATCTCATGCCCCTTGAGGCCCGCAGGGTAGCCGGTGCCGTCGAGACGCTCGTGGTGATGCCTGATCGCATGTTGGATACGGGGGGCGAGGTTGCCACGTTTGACGATCTCGGCGCCGGCGTCCGGGTGTCGCCGGACGGTGGCGATCTCCTCGGGTGTCAGCGGACGAGCCGCCTTGATGATCTCCTCCGGTACCTGGAGCATGCCGACATCGTGCAGCAGGGCGGCGACCCGGATGTCTTCCAGGTCGCCGGTGGTTAGACCCATCGTGCGCCCGACCTCGACGGCGAGCTCAGCAGTCAGCGTCGAATGTTGCGAGTACTCAGGCTGGCGCAGGTCCACGAGGTCAGCCAGCGTACGGAGCGTGCCCTCCATGCAGGCGCGCGCTTCGTCGAGGAGTCGACGGTTGTTGGAGCCCAGCTCCATGATGCGAGCCACGAGCTGCAGGCCATCAAGCTGCTGCCGCTCGAACTCGCCTTCGGCGCGCCATGCGCAGGCGACCGAGTCAAGGCGGCCGTTCGCCCTGAGAGGCACCGCGATCACGCTGCCGTCCGCGCCGTCACCGGAGACGGTGAGCGGCGTTCCCGCCGTGACCGCCTCCATTGCCGCGCTGCTCATCGCACGCTCCGCGGCGGCAGCATCCGCGGACTCGATGACGAACATCTGCATGTCGTCATCGACCAGGGCTGCGGCGTCGGCGCCGAAGTGCTCGGCCGCGTTCTGGAGCAGCGAGTCGAGACTCTCGCCACGGCTGAGGTCAGCCACCGTGGTGGCGGCGTCGAGGGCGAACGCCAGATGCTCGTAGCCCTCCTTGATCTCCTCCCGCGCCTCCTGTACTTCCTGGTGTGCGGCCTTCATCGCCTGCCGAAGTCGCGTGTGCTGGTCGTACAGGTAGATCAGGAAAGCGAGGATCAGCCCGGGCGCGAGAACCCGGAACGTGTGACTGCGGAACAGCCACATCTCCGACGGCGCCACCTCCGAGAGGACCATGACAAGCAGCACACCTATGATGGCGATGAGCACTATCACGACCGTGTATCCGAGCATATCGAGCTGGTGCTCGCGCGCGATGTACCGATCGAAGGTGCTGTCGTGCTCTTGGGCCGTGCGCTTCATGCAATCCTCCTGGTCACACTCGGTGGTCATGAGAGATATCGGCTCGTGAAGGCCCGGGGATGAGTGCGGGCGGCGAACGACCGCCCGGCGGTCGCGATACGCGGATGGTCGGCGCTGCACCACGCACCGGCTGTGGCCGTATACTCATCGCATGGATGTCACAACGGCATACGCACGCATGGACCCTTCGGTACGGGCACACGTGGAGAACGTGGCGGCGAACCTGCAGCTCACAGCCGACCTGGGCTATGGCGACGTGACACTGCTCGTGCCCCACGAGGGCGGGCTGCTCGTGGTCGCCGACGCGCGTCCGATGACCGCGATGTCGGCGGTGCCGCTCAGCCGCGTGGGTCAGATCGTCGACCGGACCGACGAGCCGGAAGCCTACGACGCCCTGGAGACCGGCGCCCCGGCGTGCAGCGTCCGCCGACGCATCCGCCGCGGCATCTCCTTCACCTCCACCGGCTATCCGATCGGTCCGGCTGACCAGCCGTACGCTGTGGCGGTTCGCCATGTCGCACAACCCGTGGCCGAGGCCCCGGGCAAGATGGAGATCGCGTTCATGCGCCTTGCGAGCCTGGTGCTCGAGCGGTTGCAGGCAGGGCCGCTCACCGAGTTGGAGAGCGCACTTCCGTATGCGACCACGCGCCTGGCGGGCGACGGCGTGATGGAGGTCTCGGTGCAGGGTGTGATCACCTACGCGAGCCCGAACGCCGTGAACATCCTTCGGCTCGCCGGTCTCGAGGGGGCGCTCGAAGGGAGTCTGGCGACGGCGACACCCGGAGGACTCACCGCCGTGGCCCCCGTGCTGGGGACCGACAGTGCGCGGGGGATCACGGTCGCGGTCAGCGGACGGAGCCTGCGCTACCGCACCATCGGGCTCGCTGATGGCGCGCTCGTGCTCGTGGAGGACGTGACCGACGCGGTCCGCCGTGAGCAGGAGCTGCACGTCAAGGAGATGGCGATCCGCGAAGTGCACCATCGCGTGAAGAACAACCTGCAGACGATCGCCTCCCTGCTCCGCATCCAGGCGCGCCGTTCTTCGAGCGACGAGGCGGCTCGTGCGCTTGAGGAAGCGGTGGAGCGCGTCTCCTCGATGGCGGTCGTACACGAGATGCTCGCGTCCTCGGCAGACGAGTCTGTCGACCTCGCGGCAGCGGCGACCACGGTCGTCGACATGGTCAGACGGGGCCTGACCGGCTCCGACAGCGCCATCGGCATCACCGTGGAGGGGGAGACCGGCCTGGTGCCCGCGCAGGTGGCGACCTCCCTGGCGCTCGTGGTGGCCGAGCTCGTCCACAACGCGATCGAGCACGGCGTAGGGCCGGCCGGGCACGGCACGGTCGCCGTCTCGCTCGAGCGGGGGGACCATGAGGTCGTGCTCACGGTGCGCGACAGCGCAGCCGCCCTCCCGCCCGGCTTCGACGCCGAGTCGTCGTCGCACCTCGGCCTTGCGATCGTGAAGACGGTGGTCGAGGATGACCTGCGAGGGACACTGCGGTTCGACGCCGACGGGGAGACCGTGGTCACGGTGTCGGTGCCGCTGACGGCGCCAGATGAGGAGTGAGCATGCGTGTCCTGATCGCTGAAGACGAGGCGCTCATCCGGATGGACCTCCGCGAGATGCTGACCGAGGAGGGTCACGAGATCGTCGGCGAGGCGCGCGACGGCGAAGAGGCGATCGCGAAGGCGCGCGATCTTATGCCCGAAGTGGTCTTCATGGATGTGAAGATGCCCGGCATGGACGGGCTCGAGGCTGCCCGGATCATCGGCGAGGAGCGGCTCGCACCGGTCGTGATGGTCACCGCGTTCTCACAGCAGTCGTATGTGGAGCGTGCGACCGGGGCCGGTGTGATGGCGTACGTGGTCAAGCCGTTCACCCGGGCGGACATCGTGCCAGCGATGACGGTGGCCGTGAGCAGGTTCGCCGAGGCGCGGGCCCTCGAGGCCGAGGTCGACGACCTCGCCGGGCGCCTCGAGACGCGCAAGGTCCTGGACCGCGCCAAGGGCGTGCTGATGGCCCGCGGGCTCACGGAGGACGAAGCGTTCCGCCGGCTGCAGAAGCTCGCCATGGATCGTCGCATGTCGCTGCGCCAGGTGGCCGACGCAGTCCTACTGGCGGCGGACGCGGAGGTGTAGCGGTCGGACGGGGCGCTCCGCTCTGTCCTCGGCGCACAGACCGCGCGTGCGAAAGGATCGCTGCGCACCCCGTCCGACCGCTACCCGCCGCTCTGTCCTCGGCGCACAGACCGCTCATCATGCTGGCGCTTAAGGTTGCTTCACGAACCGCCGATACCATAGGGTGTATCCATGCCACCACCAACACACACCGGCAAAGGAGTGGCGGACATGACGACGGATGAGTTCGGGCACTGGCGTCCGGCAGTGATGGATCTCGTGGCGGTCGACGGCGTTCGCGCGCGAATGCTACTGGAGGAGTGCTTCTACTGCGCTCAGCACCAGACGTTCGAGCGCATGAAGCAGCGCATGGGCACCTCTTGGGACGAGGGCGCGGTGCGCAAGAGCGTGAGCGGGGCGATTCGCGCCACACTCAATGAGGTGGGCGGTTCGTGGGACGACCCGGACAAGACCGACCTTGTCGCAACGGTCGAGATCCTCGCGCGCAGGGCGAAGTCCTGGGGCACGCCCGGGGACATCATCGCCTCACACAAGGCCCAGTTCGCCAAGGTGCTCGACGCGATGGAGGAGTGACCCCTTCGTTTCGGGTGGGCCCCGTTGCCTCATCTAAGAATGTCGTCGAACGTCACCTTCGTTGACTCATCATA
>CAZSUO010000100.1:0-6947 GCA_964610065.1 uncultured Coriobacteriaceae bacterium
GCATTCCGCGGACCGGCGGGTCGGCAAGAGCGCGTGTACGGGATGTCCCGCCCGCCCGGCCGCTGGACAGTTCGAGGGTCGCCCGCTATACTCACGTGGCTTACAACTGGATATCGTTCAAGTGGGACCCCGCCCCTTGCGGGTGAGATGGTCCCCACCCGCCGGCGCACGAGTGTGCGGCTGTCTGGTTCGAGAGTCCGAACGGGCGCATCGCGCTTCGTTCGTTCACACGTCCCGACGGCAGAGCCGCGGGACGTTTTTTGATGACGGGGCAGCGAAGGCCCCCGCCTGACGGAGGTGGAGCGTATCAGCACGACAGAGCCCAGGCTCAACGATCGGATCAGAGCACAGCGGTGCCGCCTGATCTCGGATGACGGCGAGCAGCTCGGTATCTTCATGATCTCCGATGCGCTCCGCATGGCCGACGAGCAGGGTCTCGACCTCGTCGAGATAGCGCCGAATGCCGAGCCACCGGTCTGCAAGATCATGGACTACGGCAAGTACAAGTACGAGATGGAGCAGAAGGCCAAGAAGGCCCGCAAGAACCAGACCCGGGTCGAGATCAAAGAGATCAAGTTCAGGCCCAAGATCGACAAGCACGACTACGAGACGAAGAAGAAGCACGTTGTGCGCTTCCTCGAAGCGGGCGCCAAGGTCAAGGTGACGATCATGTTCCGTGGCCGTGAGATGGTGCATGCCGAGCGTGGACTCGCGATCCTCGAGCGCCTCGAGGCCGACATCACGGAACTCGCATTCGTGGAATCCAAGCCCAAGCTCGAGGGCCGCAACATGTTCATGCTCGTGGCGCCCCACAAGAAGGACGTTGTGAAGACCAAGACCGCGGATGCCGCGCCCGCGAGCACGTCCACGCCAGCAGACGCGGCGCCGGCCGACGCGGGTAGCGACACCGCCGGCGAACCGGCCGCGACGGAATAGGAGACGACATGCCCAAGATGAAGACCCACAAGGGTACCGCGAAGCGATTCAAGCTCACCGGCACCGGCAAGATCAAGCGCGCGAAGGCCTTCAAGAGCCACATCCTCGAGAAGAAGAGCCCGAAGCGTAAGCGCAACTTCCGTCAGGACGGTCTCGTGGACCAGGCGGACGTGAAGGTCATCAAGCAGAAGCTGGGCGTCGGTTAGTCCGAAGCTCGCGTGTCATTCAAGGAGTGATCGAGTATGCCCAGGGTGAAGCGTGCAGTCACCGCAAAGAAGAAGCGCCGTACCGTTCTCGAGCAGGCAAGCGGGTACTACGGCGATCGTAGCCGCCGCTACAAAAGCGCGAAGGAGCAGGTGCAGCACTCGCTGCAGTACCAGTACCGTGACCGGCGCAACAAGAAGCGTGAGATCCGCCGTCTGTGGATCACCCGCATCAACGCCGCAGCTCGTCTGAACGGTCTGTCGTACTCGGTGTTCATGAACGGTCTCAAGAAGGCCGAGATCACGCTGGACCGCAAGGTGCTGTCGGACATGGCCGTGAACGATCCGGCCGCGTTCACCAAGCTCGCCGAGGCCGCGAAGGCTGCGCAGAGCGCGTAGTTCCCGTCGCGGACAGGCGTCATCGAGTGAGGGCTCGCCATCATGGCGGGCCCTCATTGCGTTCGGCTCTGAGTGGGCATTCGCGAATCGGGTAGATTCCGGGAACCCCCCGGTGACCGGGCGTTTACCGGTGTGGGCGAAGATGCACGTGCGGGGGCCCCGCACACTCAACCGACGCCACTCTCCCTCGGTGGCCATCCACGAGGAGGACTACCATGAAACGAATGCTCGCGTACGCGGCGATCGTAGCCGCGGTCCTGTCCATCGGAGGAGCCCGCGCGTACTTCACGGCTCAGACCGAGGTGAAGGACAACATGATCACCGCCGGAACGCTCCAGGTCTCGGTCGAGCCGACATCATCGGCGCTGATGATCGACGGGCTCGCACCGGGGGAGACCGTCAGCAAGACGGTGGAGATCACGAACACCGGCACCATCGGGTGTGAGGCCGTGACCAGTGCGGCGAAGAAGGCGGGTATCACCGACTTCTGGACGGCGCTGCAGTGTCGTGCCGTCTGCAACGGAATCGAGCTGTACTCGGGCCCACTCTCCACGCTCAAGACCGACCCGATCCGGGTAGATGCGGGACGCTCTGCCACCATCACCTACTCCGTCGGTCTGCCGACGACGGCCGGGAACGATCTCCAGGGTGACTACGTGCGCGCATCGGTCTATGTCGACGCAGAGCAGCTCCGATAGCGCCTGGCACACCTGGCTTCGCCGCGTCGCCGAGGGCGTTCTTGCCCTTGTGGTGGTGGCGCTGGGCTGGTCACACGGTGTGCTGTACGTCGAGGGCGGATCGATGCAGCCGGCGCTGTATCCCGGGGACCTGATCGTGTACCGGCGCATAGGCCATGAGCCCGTGCGCGGAGACCTCGTCGTCTTCCGGTACGACGGGACGCTCGTGGTGCATCGCGTCATGCGCGTGCGGCCCGACGGATCGCTGGTGATGCGCGGTGACGCCAACGCGGACGCGGACCCCGCTCCCGTGGACGGCGACAGCGTGCGCGGGACCGTGATCGCCGTGATGCCCGTCGGCCGAGCGGCCGAGCGGCTGGTGAGCCGTTCAGAGTGATGCTAGACTGTCGTTCCAATCGCAGATGAGGCGATGACGGAGAGGCGTGTGGCCACACACGTCGCCCACCAGGGAGGGGCCCCAACGACTGCGAGGGCCCCGGGCGACAGGCACACGGTTCACTCCATCAGCCGCGACCTGAATGATCGGCATCCCGAGGGTATGCCGCTCGAGTAGGGAAGCCGGAGCCCCCGTTACCGGGCAGCCGGGAGCAGATCCCGGTCCGCGCGAGATGCGCGGAGTGAGGCGGGCCGGCAGTGTGCTGGCCAAGCAAGGTGGTACCGCGGGAGTCGCTCCCGTCCTTGTGATGAGGACGGAGTGGCTCCCTTCTTCATTCGTAGTCAAGAAGCGAGGTAGTGATGGCGATCAGTGACGAACTGCGGGCACTCGAGTCCGAGGCACTGGCGGCGGCCGGTGCGGCTGTGACGCTCGAGGACCTTGAGGCGGTCCGCATCGGGTTCCTCGGGAAGAAGGGCTCGCTGACGGCGATCCTCCGCGGTCTGGGCGGCCTGTCCACCGAGGAGCGTCCTGAGGCGGGGCGCGTCTCCAATGAGGTGCGCCGCTCCGTGGAATCCACGCTCGAGGAGAAGCGTGCGGAGCTCGAGCGCGCCGCGCGCGCTTCACGTATCGCCGCCGAGGCCGTGGACGTCACACTGCCCGGCAGAACGCGACCGCTCGGACATCAGCACGTGCTGCATCAGGTCGTGGACGAGATCGTCGAGGTCTTCTCCGGTCTCGGATATCGGGTGGCCGAAGGACCCGAGGTGGAGCTCGATTACTACAACTTCACCGCACTGAACCATCCCGCGGACCATCCGGCCCGCGCTCTCCAGGACACGTTCTACGTCAAGGACCTCTCCGGTGATCGCGCGGTCGTGGAGGGCGAGAGCGATGTGCTGCTCCGCACGCATACGAGCCCCGGTCAGGTGCACGTGATGGAGACCCAGAAGCCTCCGATCTATGTGATCGTGCCAGGCAAGGTGTACCGTCGCGACGTCGCTGACCCGAGCCACCTGCCGCAGTTCACCCAGGTCGAGGGACTTGTGGTCGACGAGGGCATCACCTTCGGCGACCTGAAGGGCACGCTCGAGCACTTCGTGCGTGAGATGTTCGGACCCGACCGCCGGGTGCGTCTGCGCCCGCATTTCTTCCCGTTCACCGAGCCATCGGCCGAGGTCGACGTGTCGTGCGGCATCTGTGGCGGCAGCGGCTGCCGGTCCTGCGGGGGCGAGGGGTGGCTCGAGATCCTCGGCTGCGGGATGGTCGACCCCAACGTGTTCAGGCATGTGGGCATAGATCCCGAGAAGTACACGGGCTTCGCCTTCGGGATGGGGGCCGAGCGGATCGCCGGACTGAAGTACGGCGTGCCCGATCTGCGGCACTTCATCGAAGGCGACACCCGCTTCCTGCACCAGTTCTGATCCACCCTTCGGCCAGGCGGTCGCCAGACACGCCCGGCCGCCTGCACGGACGGCCGTCTTACCAGGAAGGAACCGCGATGCGCGTATCGCTCACATGGCTCAAGGAGCTCGTCGATATCACGCTACCCGTCGAGGAGTTGTGCGACCGGCTTGACATGACCGGCACGAAGGTCGAGGCCGTCCATACGCTCGGGGCGGCGCTCGAGGGTGTCGTGGTGGGGCAGGTGCTGGACAAGCAGCCACACCCCGATGCCGACAAGCTCTCCTACTGCAGCGTCGACGTCGGCGCGGCTGAGCCGCTCAAGATCGTGTGCGGAGCCACCAACTTCGTGGCTGGCGACAAGGTGCCCGTGGCGTGCGTGGGGGCCACCCTGCCGGGCGGGCTGACCATCAAGCGGGCGAAGCTGCGCGGGCTCGAGTCGCAGGGGATGATGTGCTCGGCGACCGAGCTCGAGGTCGGCGGGGACGCGAGCGGCCTGCTCGTACTGCCGGCCGACGCCCCCGTGGGACAGCCGTTCGCCGCATACTACGGGCTCTCGGACACGGTCCTGGAACTCGAGGTGACGCCGAACCGTCCGGACTGCCTCTCGATGGTGGGCGTGGCCCGTGAGGTCGGCGCGGTCACTGGTGCGGCATACCGGACTCCCGCGAGCGCCCCGGCCGAGGAGGGCGTGCCAGCCTCGGACGCGGTGAGCGTCGAGATCGTCGACCCCGGGTTGTGCCCCCGCTACACCGCCCGCGTGATCCGCGGTGTGAAGATCGGGCCTTCGCCGGCGTGGCTGGCCGATCGGGTCGCGGCCGCGGGTGCACGTCCGGTGAACAACGTGGTCGACGTGACCAACTTCATCCTCTTCGAGCTCGGGCAGCCGTTGCACGCCTTCGACCTTGCGGCGATCGCCACGCGTGACGGCGTGGCCGCGATCACCGTGCGCTCAGCCGAAGCGGGGGAGACCATCCGCACGCTTGACGGGCAGGACCGGATGCTCGCATCCGATTCGTTGGTGATCGCCGATGACGCTCGTGCGATCGCCCTTGCTGGCGTGATGGGCGGTGAGGCGACCGAGGTCTCCGAGAGCACTGTGGACATCCTGCTGGAGTCGGCTTGTTTCGATCCCGCCTCCACCAGCCGCACGAGCCGCCGCCTCGGCCTGATCTCCGAGTCGTCGATCCGCTACGAGCGAGGCGTCGATCCGGACCTCGCGGCCCGCGCCTCTGATCGAGCCGCCGCGCTCATCGCCCAGGTGGCCGGTGGCACCGTGGCGCCCGGGATCGTCGATGTCTACCCGGGCAAGCCCGACCCGCTGAATATCGAGCTGCGCACCTCGCGCGTGAACGCGTTGCTCGGCACCACGCTCTCAGCGGCCGACATCGCGGAGCTGCTGACGCCGCTCGGCCTCGCGGTCTCCGGAGAGGGCGCGACCCTCGATGTCGTCGTCCCCACGTTCCGCCCCGATCTCGAGCGCGAGGTCGATCTGATCGAGGAGGTAGCGCGGCTCTTCGGGCTCGAGAACATCCCATCGACGCGGCCGGGCGGGCGGGGCCGTGTAGGCGGGCGCACGCCGGCACAGCGGTTCCGCGACTCGCTGGGGCAGGCGCTTCGCGCGGCGGGGCTGGACGAGCATATCGGCTACTCCTTCGGCGACAGCAAGGACCTCGACCGGCTCGGGTGGGAGCTCGCGTCAGACGAGGTGCTGGTGGAGTTGATCAACCCCATGTCCGAGGACCAGGCCGTCATGCGCTGGACGCTCGTTCCGAGTCTCCTGCGCGCGCTGTCGCACAATCAGCGCCGTGGTATCGCGGACGTCCACCTCTATGAGATGGGTACCTCGTTCGTGACCGCCGATGGACGCAAGCAGCCCAAGGAGCGCTTGATGGTGGCCGGCGTCCTTGCCGGCTCGTGGACGCGCCCCGGATGGAACGATCCGGCGCCCGCACTCGACTTCTTCGACGGCAAAGGTGTGCTCGAGGCGGTCTTCGAGTCGCTCGGCGTTGGCCGTTGGACAGTGCGCGCCGCGGAGCGCCCCTGGCTGCAGGCGGGCCGCACCGCCGAGGTCGTAGTCGGCGGCGATGTGGTCGGATGGCTCGGCGAGGTCGGTGCGAACGTGCTCGACGCGTTCGACGCGACCGGTCCCGCGACGGTTTTCGAGCTGTCGGTACCAGCGCTCGTGAAGGCGGCCTCGCGCACAACGCGTGCATTCACGGATATCCCGCGGTTCCCGGCCGTCACCCTCGATCTCGCGCTCGTCGTTGGCGAGGACGTCGCCGCCGACCGCGTGACCGCTGCGATGAGGTCGGCCGGCGGGTCGCTGCTCGAGTCAGTGCGCCTGTTCGACGTGTACCGCGACCCCGCCTCGGCTGCGGAGGGGGAGCGTCGCCTCCCGGCCGGGACGAAGAGCCTGGCGTTCTCGCTCGCGTACCGCGCGGCGGACCGCACGTTGTCTGATGAGGATGTCCGCCCCGTGCACGAGAAGCTCATCCGCAAGGTGTGCGGCGCCGTGGGTGCGGAGGTGCGTGGCTAGCGACGCGATGTTCGCCATATCGGTTCACAGAACGTCAATACGATATAAATTCTGCATATCAGTTGCGAAATAGCATATTCAAGCGTATGCTGGCCTCTCTACATGCGACCGAGAGGACCGTGCCGTGATATCCGCAGCCATTATCGGGGGCGCTGGCTATGCCGGGGCCGAGCTGACCCGGCTGCTCCTGGGCCACCCGGAGTTCGATCTGGTCGCGGTCACCTCGGCGCGGGACGAAGGCCGGTTCGTGCGCGATCTCTACCCTGCGCTGCAGACGTGCGATCTCGTCTACTCGGCGCACGACGCCGGCGAGGTCTCCAGGGTAGCCGAGGTCGTGTTCCTGGCCGTGCCACATACCGCCGCGATGGCGGTGGTGCCAGCGCTCTTGGCTGCCG
>CAZSUO010000101.1:0-6743 GCA_964610065.1 uncultured Coriobacteriaceae bacterium
AGGTCACTACGTTGGGGTGCCAGGTCCGGTGCAGCGTCATGCGCCGGACCTGTTTGGTTGACGGAGGATACGGGTAGGGGTATCGTTTGCGCATACCCCCATAGGTATCGCTGGACTGCATTGACGTGCCGTGGGGGGTTCACGAGGCCACCAACACGGAAGGATCGGCGCATGGCAGCGGTCAGCGAGCGGGTCGAGTCACAGCTCAGGGAGATCTTCGGCGACCGGATGCGAACCGATCGCGTGGAGCGGAAGCTCTACTCCTCGGACATCGGGGCGATGCCGCGCCTCATCAAGCCGCTCGTGCCCACCGGCGTCGCCGGTGCGGTGGTGCGCCCCGTGAGCGAGGACGAGGTCATCGCGCTCATGCGTGTGGCGCGTGCCGAGCGCGTGCCGGTCGTGCCGCGCGGGATGTCGACCTCCGGCTACGGCGGTGTGCTCCCTGTGGAGGGCGCGATCGTTGCCGACATGTCGGCGATGGGTGGCCTCATCGAGGTGGACGCCGAGGCGATGACCGCGCGCGTGTTCGCGGGCACGCTCTGGGAGCAGCTGCAGAAGCAGCTCAACCGCAAGGGCCTCGACCTGCTGCTGTACCCGTCGTCGCTTCCGTCATCCACCGTCGCCGGCTGGTTCGCCCAGGGCGGCGCGGGCTTCGGCAGCTACGAACACGGCTTCTTCAAGGAGAGCGTCCACGCGGCCCGGGTGGTGCACCTCGACGGCACGGTGAAGGAGTACACAGGCGGTGAGCTGCAGGAGCTCGTTGCGGACGCCGAGGGTATCACCGGCATCATCACCGAGCTCGTCTTCGGCATCCGGGCGCTTGAGGACGAGGTGCACCGAGTGCTCGCGCTGCCTACGATCGAGGCGCTGCAGACGGCGCTCTCGGCGATCTCGGCCGCGAAGCTGCCGATCTGGTCGCTCACCTTCCTGAACCCCGAGTCGATCAAGCTCAAGAAGACGCTCCCGCACCGCCACGGCCATCCGTACGAGCTGGCGCACGAGCACTATGAGCCGGAGCTGCCCGAGGCGTTCCTCGCGGTGATCGCGTATCCAGAATCGCGTCACGAAACCATCGACGCACCGCTGCGCGCCATCCTCGAGGCCGCGGGCGGCACGGAACTCGACGCCGAGGCCGCGGAGCACGAGTGGGAGCTCCGCTTCGCGCCGATGCGCCTCAAGCGGGTGGGGCCGTCGATCGTCCCCACCGAGGTCGTCGTGCCGCTCGACCAACTCGGCGAGGTGCTCGCCACGATCGACTCTCGTGTGAAGCAGCCGTTCATCCTCGAGGGCATGCTCGGCAAGGGCGACAAGGTCGTCTTGCTCGGCTTCATCCCGCACGACGAGCGCTCGCTCGCGTTCAACGTGGCGTTCGCGCTCTCGCTCGTGGTCATCAAGATCGCGAACCAGCACCGCGGCGGCGCGTACTCCACGGGCCTGTACTTCCGCCAGGAGGGCAAGAAGGTGCTCGGCCACGCCAAGATCGCGGCGCTCGAGGCGTTCAAGCGCGCCAAGGACCCCGCGAATCTGCTCAACCCGAAGAAGGTCCTCGGCTCGAGCCTGCTCAACGGCTTCATGAAGCTCGCGCTCGCGATCGAGCCGGTGGTGCGCCCGATCGCCAACCTGGCCACACCGCCGAAGAAGGTGGAGTCGCTCGAGACCAAGAACGGCGTGCCCGGGGATGTGGCGTTCTACAGCTACGCCTGCGCACAGTGCGGCTACTGCGTGCCCACGTGTGAGGAGTACAGCGTACGCGGGTGGATGAGCCACTCGCCGCGCGGGAAGTACGCGTACCTGAAGGAGGTCATCGAGGGCCGCGAGAAGTTCGACCAGAAGATGGTCGACACGTTCCTCGTGTGCACCACGTGCGAGGTCTGCAACACCCGCTGCCAGCTGCAGCTGCCGGTGGAGCACTCCTGGATGGCGATGCGCGGTCAACTGATCCACGAGGAAGGCCGCATGACCTTCCCACCGTTCGAGATGATGGGCGCCGCGCTCCAGGGTGAGCTCAACATCTGGGCGGGCAAGCGCGACAAACGTGCCGACTGGATGCCCGAGCACATCGCCGAGAAGATCGATCCCACCTCGGATATCCTGTACTTCGCCGGCTGCACCGCGAGCTACGTGAACACCGATGTGGCGAAGTCCTCGGTGGAGCTGCTCGACGCCGCGGGTGTGACGTTCAACTACATGGGAACCGACGAAGCGTGCTGCGGGATCCCGATGAAGGTGTCCGGCAAGTGGGACGTCTTCGAGGAGATCTACGAGCACAACACGAGCGAGGCGCGCAAGCGTGGCGCGAAGACGATCGTGACGTCGTGTCCCGCGTGCGGGCTCGTGTGGAAGGAGCTCTACGCCAACATTGCCGCCGAGCGTGGTGAGGCGTACGAGTTCGAGGTGAAGCACTACTCGGAGGTCGTGGCTGACGCCATCGCCGAGGGCGCCTTCGAGTTCACCCATGAGGTCAACAAGACCCTCACGTTCCACGACTCGTGCCACATGGGCCGCGCCCAGGGCAACTACGAGCCGCCGCGTGAGATGCTGAAGGCGATCCCGGGCGTGGAGCTCGTGGAGATGGAGCACAACCGCGAAGACGGACTGTGCTGCGGCTCGGTGCTCACTCTCATCGGCGAGACACCGGTGGCCCCCGAGCTCGGCAAGATGCGTGTCGATGAGGCCGTTGACGTGCAGGCCGACGCTCTGGTGGCGCTCTGCCCCTGCTGCCAGGTGCAGCTGCGCGATTCGATCGACAAGAAGGACATCCCGATGGAGGTCATCGACCTGGCGCATGTGGCGATGGACGGCCTTGGTATCGCGCACGAGGACCCGAGCCCGTACGCCAAGGAGATGTGGGGCTACTTCGAGAAGTTCATCTGGCTGATGAAGCCGGAGTCGATCACGAGCATCATGGTCGCGATGCTGCCGGACATGATGAAGGCGATGCCGCCCGCCATGCTGCCGATGATGAAGGTCGCGCGTGCGATTCCGGGCGGGCTTGCCATGATGGGCACGATGATGCCCGCCATGATGCCGAAGATGATGCCCGCGATGATGCCCAAGGTCATGCCGGCGATGCTCGAAGAGGTCTCTCGTCGCGTGGGACCGCTGCCGGAGGACATGGAAGAGCTGATGCCCGACCTGCTCCCCAAGACGATGGACGCGCTGCTGCCCAATATGCTGCCGCTGATCATGGACGACTTCCTGC
Source organism: uncultured Coriobacteriaceae bacterium (assembly GCA_964610065.1). Classification (GTDB taxonomy): domain Bacteria; phylum Actinomycetota; class Coriobacteriia; order Anaerosomatales; family Anaerosomataceae; genus Anaerosoma. The sequence goes on from CAZSUO010000101.1 coordinate 3,203, forward strand.
CGAAGATGCTCTGCTACATCGAGAACGAGTGGGAGCGGGATGTGCCCGCGGGCTCGTCGCCGTGCGCGAAGGTGGGCGTGTAAGGACGGCGTGCGAGGAGGCGTTTCGGAGTGATTGACCCGGGCGACGGGGATGATATACTGTCGCTCGCGCCTCTTGAGGCGACCCAGATGTGGGGCCTTAGCTCAGCTGGGAGAGCGCCTGGCTGGCAGCCAGGAGGTCAGGGGTTCGATCCCCCTAGGCTCCACCAACAAAGTGATGAGAGGGTCCGGACGAATGTCCGGGCCCTCTTTGCGCATTGGGGAGCTTCGACCTTGCATGTGTCCGATCGCGACGCTAGAATCGGGTCAGAGATTCGGCCTGGTTACGTCACGGGCGGCCAGGACTGCAGAAACCGCTCCCTCGGGGCGGTTTCTGCATTCCGGAAGCATTCCTGGGGAGGATGCGCATGGCGGGGGACAAGTCGTTTCACTCGTTCGATGAGTTGGTGCAACTGCTCGAATCGCGGGGTGTGTTCATTGATGACTCCACCAAGACGGTTCTGAAGCGCGAGAGCTACTACGCTGTGGTCAATGGATACAAGGACCCGTTCCTTGATTCAACCGCTACCACGGCCGCTGGAGAAGACCGGTATCTGAACGGCACGCACTTCAGCGAGATACACCTGCTGTTCCTTCTCGACCGCCAAATCAGGATGGCACTTCTGCCAGCTCTCCTGATTGCGGAGACGACCCTCAAGACGCTCACGGTGCACACCTTCTGCTCCAGGCACCCGGAGCGCGGCTCGTACCTTGATCCAGCGAACTACAGAACGGATCCCTCCGCAGCGCGTGCGGTGGGACGGTTGATCGGCGCTCTTGAGAAGTCCCTTGAGGTGCAGGGGGAGCGCCATCCTAAGGCCTTCATCGAGCACTACCGCACCAGGCACCAGCATGTGCCGCTCTGGGTTCTCGCCAACTTCCTTACCTTCGGAGCGATGTCCAAGTTTTACGCGGCATTGACCGAAGCCACTCAGGCGGCCGTGTGCCGTGAGCTATCCGGATACACGTGCGAGATTGGAGCCGGCACTGGCTACCGCATCGAGCCACGGCAACTGCGGTTGATGTTCCGCTATCTGTCGGACCTGCGGAATCTCTGCGCGCATGAGGAGCGCCTGTACTGCACTGGGTTCGGCAAGTCGAAGGACATCAGGCTGCGCCAGCTCCTGGGCTACCTGGAGATCTTGTTGACTCCAACCGAGTACAGCGCGCTGTGCGAGGAGATATTGGATGCGCTTCGCGTAGCAGCGGGTGGCTTCCGCACGATCTCGATCGACGCGATTGTTGCATGCATGGGGTTCCAAGGCCTCGAGGATGCGGAGCGGTATTTGAGTAGGCGGCAGAACTGACGATGCGCCTCGAGTGCCCCCTCCTTCCAGCCAGAGGGTCCGGACGAGGTCCGGGCCCTCTTTGCGTATTGGGAACCACAGCGCCTGACGCCGCGTCATACGGGCATAGATGTCCGGGAGGTGGTTGAGATGCTGTGGAACATGCGAGCACTTGCGCTTGCCGCGGTGGCGGGTCTGCTCATCGCTTCCGTTGGCTGCACGGCGCCGAGCGCGGTCGTGCTGTCCGCCGACGACGATGGCGGCACCGTCACGGTGCGCACGGGCGGCACGCTCACCGTAGAACTCGAGGGCAACCCGACGACCGGGTTCACGTGGCTCGAGGCTGAGGTTCCTGACGTGCTTGAGTCGCGCGGTGACCCGGAGTTCGAGCCGTCGTCGGACGCCCTTGGCGCGGGCGGGATGATGACCCTCACGTATGACGCGGTCGAGACGGGCGAGGGTACGCTCAAGCTCGACTACGCGAGGGCCTGGGAGAGCCTGCAGCCCGAGGATACGTTCTCTGTGACGGTGAAGGTCGTGGAGTAGGCTGCCGCGCCGTTCGCACTCGGCTATCATGGGCGGATACCGCACACCCCCGAGTCGGAGGACGCTCGTGAGCAGCAGACCGTACGAACCGCACGAGATCGAGGAGAAGTGGCAGGCAGTCTGGGACGCCGAGGGGCTCTACTCGGTCACTGAAGACGCCGGAAAGCCGAAGAAGTACATCCTCGAGATGTTCCCGTATCCCTCGGGCGACATCCACATGGGCCACGTGCGCAACTACTCCATCGGAGACGTGGTGGCGCGCTACTACACCATGCGCGGCTTCAACGTGCTGCACCCCATCGGCTGGGACGCCTTTGGCCTGCCTGCCGAGAACGCGGCGATCAAGAACGCCACGCATCCCGCCAAGTGGACGTACGCCAACATCGACACCCAGGCGGCGTCGTTCAAGCGCATGGGCTTCAGCTACGACTGGGACCGTGCGGTGAAGAGCTGCGACGTCGACTACTACCGCTGGGGCCAGTGGATCTTCCTGAAGTTCTGGGAGCGCGGCCTGGTGGAGCGCAAGAAGTCCCCGGTCAACTGGTGCCCGAGCTGCAAGACCGTGCTCGCCAACGAGCAGGTGCTTGGCGATGGCGTGTGCTGGCGCTGCAAGAGCGTGGTGGAGAAGCGCGATCTCGAGCAGTGGTACTTCAAGATCACCGAGTACGCGCAGGAGCTGCTCGACGACCTCGACACGCTCAGCGGCTGGCCCGAGCGCGTGAAGACGATGCAGGCCAACTGGATCGGCCGGAGCGAAGGCGCCGAAGTCGAGTTCGAGCTGTGCGACGCCGCCGGAGAGCCGAGCGGCGAGCGGATCACCGTGTTCACCACGCGACCGGACACTCTCTTCGGCTGCTCGTTCTTCCTGCTGGCCCCGGAGCACCCGCTCGTGCGTGAGCTTACCGCCGGCACGGAGTACGCCGACGCCGTGCAGGCGGTCGTGGCTGCGGCGGCACGCGAGACGGCAGTGGAGCGCGCCAGCGGCGAGGCCGAGAAGCTCGGCGCGTTCACCGGACGCTACGTGATCAACCCCGTCAACGGCGAGAAGGTGCCGGTGTGGGTGAGCAACTACGTGCTGATGGAGTACGGCACCGGCGCGGTCATGGCCGTGCCGAGCGGCGACGAGCGCGACTTCGAGTTCGCGCGCAAGTACGGCCTGCCGGTACCGCCGGTGGTGCTCGCTGACGACGATCCGCTGCTGGCGGAGCTCGGCGGTGTGGCGGAGCGCGTGATGACCGACGTGCCGTGGGACGAGTCATTCGCCGGCGAGGGCGTGATGGTGCAGTCGGGCGCGTTCACCGGCCTGCGCGGCGGCAAGGGCTCGGAGGGCATGCACGCCGTCACCGAGTGGCTCGCCTCGGAAGGCGCCGGCCGTTTCTCGATCAACTTCCGTCTGCGCGACTGGCTCATCAGCCGTCAGCGCTACTGGGGCAACCCGATCCCGGCGATCCATTGCCCGGCGTGCGGGCTGGTCCCGGTGCCCGAGGAGCAGCTCCCGGTGGAGTTGCCGATGGACGTGGACGTGGCCAAGGGAGAGACGCTCGCCGATCACCCCACGTTCTACGAGACCACGTGCCCGCAGTGCGGGGGAGCGGCACGCCGCGAGACCGACACCATGGACACGTTCAC
>CAZSUO010000102.1:0-6330 GCA_964610065.1 uncultured Coriobacteriaceae bacterium
GTTAGTGGAAGTACTCGGAATGGAGTGACGTGGTGAGGAACGACGTGAAGAAGAGCGAGATCACGGCCAGTACGAAGCCGAACACGAGCAGGAGCGCCGCCCTGCGGCCCTTTATGCCGTAGAACCGGCGCGCATGCAGGTAGATGCCGTAGACGAACCACGTGACGAGCGACCACGTCTCCACCGGATCCCAGCCCCAGAAGCGGCCCCACGAATAGTAGGCCCAGATGGCGCCGGTGAGCATACCGATGCCCCAGAACGCGAAGGTCAGCCCCGCGAAGCGGTACGACTCGCGGTCGAGCGCGGCAGCGTCGGGAAGCCCGGTCAGTCGGCCGGCGAACCGCATGCCTCGCGTGAGATGCAGCACCCCATAGCCGAGGGAGAGGATCGCCGCCGCAAAGGCCACGAAGTAGAAGGCGACATGCAGCACGAGCCAGATGCCGCGGAACGTGAGCGGCAACATCTTCACCTCGGGACCGGTGTAGATCGACAGCCCGAGGAGCAGGAGCACTGCGGGGTATACGAACACCGCAAGCCCCTCGCTCCCCCGCTTCCGCAGCCGGAGCGCCTGCACGAACGCCATGGTCACCCAAGCGTTGGAGGAAAGGACCTCGTAGCGCGTGAGATACGGCCCGTGTCCGGCTCCGTACCACCGCAGGCCGAGCGCCACCGTGTGGACGGTGAGTCCCGCGAGCGCCACCAGATGACCTGCGCGCACCAGCGCCGGGCGCGACATCGTCGTGCCGAACAGCACGAGCCCCGCGGCCAGCGCGTACGCCACAAGCGCGACCACGTGGACCGTTGTCTCGATGGCGAGCGCCTGCTCCATCACACGTCCTCATCCGCGGGCGATTCCAGCCCCAGTATCGCATTCAGCTCCGACACGTACGCACGCGACATCCGCGCCGCATGCCAGGAGTAGCGAACACCTTCGTCGGTCTCCTCAAGCACCAGCTCGCGGGGGATCCACGCATACAGCATCAGCGACCCGAGCCCGATGATCGCGAAACCGATGAAGAGCGGGTTGACGCTCGGCGATCGCTGCACGATGAAGCGCGCCCACTCGGCGGTATCGACGAACTCGACGGTGAGGCCAGCGACCTTCGCGGTGTCGCCGGGGGCCAGTGTGACCGGCTCCGCGGCGCTATCACCCGCCTGACGCAGCCCGAGCGGCTTGGGATCTCGCACACCGTTCGGGTCCCATCGGCCCTCGATGGATACATCGCCGATGGCGTAGGGCGCATCCGTGTAGGTCGGCTGCCCATCCTCGATGAAGTAGAAGTCCATGCGGATGAGGTGCTCGGCACCGTCCGCGTCGATGACGCGGAGGAGTGCCGCGTCGCCGAACTCGCCCGGCTGCGTGTAGATGGTGTGGCCCTTGATGCGCAAGGGGTGGTTCACGCTGGTGGTACGTTCGATCCAGGCCGCGCCGTCGTAGAACGACAGTGTCGCGGAGACCTCCTTCGGGACACCCGAGCTCCAGGTGGTGACATCCATGCCGTCGAAACGCCACGGCACGCCAAGCTCCGGTGGATCGGTGGCGTCCTCCACGGCGTAGTACTGCATGCCTGGCTCGCGGACTTCGGTGAGTGAGAAGTCCGCGATGGCGCCCGTGGTGGTGCCGAGCAGAAGAGCCGCCCACACGAGCGAGAGCAGCATGCCGACGTGCAGCACCGACGATGCCCAGACGCCGAACCCACGGCGGTCGAGCACGTAGCGACCTGGCGCTTCCGTGCGCACGCGGAACCCGGCGCGCGTCCGATAGCCGGCCTGCTGTGCTCGCTCGATGATCGGGTCGACCGAGGCGTCTGGCAGCAGGGTGCGCGGGGCACGACCAGCGCCGCGCCAATACGTCCCGGCGGCGCGAATCAGACGAAACGTCGCGATTGCCAGAGCGACAGCGAAGATCGCTAGTGCAGCGAGAAACCACCACGACTCGAAGATGGCGTAGAGCCCCAACGCATCAGCGATGCGCGCGACCAGAGGGTTCTTCTGCCGCCAGATGGCAAGCGCAGCGGTATTGCCGAGTGAGGACTGTGGGATCCATGCGCCGAGCGCGCCAAAGAACGCGACGAACGCCATGAGAGCGATCGAGGTGCGGCGAGACGTCAGGGTGTTGAGGATGCGGCGCATGGGGTGATGGTAGCAGGAGTGCGAGCCGGGAGCGGCGCAAGAGGGCAGACTACCAGTTCTCCCAGCTACCGCCAGACTGCTCGCCGTACGGATGTGGGTTGTTTCCCTTCTGGCAGGCGGTATCAGTCACTGCGCAGTTGCCTGGACCGTAGTTGTCGGGATATTGCTGCTTCTGGAAGCTCGCCACCTTGATGCTGGAACGATTGCCGCCAGCAGCATACCTCGTGGGCATCGTCGATGTAGGACTGCCGTCACCTATGAGTCGTGACATCTTGCCTCCGTGCGGTACCAGAATGTGGCACTGGGTGCACGGACCGCTCTTATGCATGTTGTTCTTCTCGTGGGCGCGGTTTCCCGAGATGTTTATATGGCAATTGGAGCAGAAGAGCTGGGACTCAAGCCCATCTGCAGCCACGTTGTCGATCGTATAGGGTGTGCCATCGGGCCTGTTCGGCCAGTACACACGAGGACCGTTTGTGCTGGGCACCGTCTCCTTGAGAATGTACGGCACAGACGACCCGTGCGGCCCTTCGGCTGTGCCCTGCATCGAGTCTCCGTGGCAGTCAGAGCACCACATCGTGTCGCCCTGCGTCCACCCACCGCTGAGCTGCTTCTCGGCCAGACGGCTCGAACCCCATGAGGTAGATGGGTCATCCCCCTGCGGTGGTAGTGCCTGCACCACAGGGTGGTAGGACTGATTGCCGGGGTTGAACTCCCGAGCCACGTCCGTCCACCCGCTCTCGTTCCATGTCGTGTACATTCCTGTGTTCGCACGAGAGTGACACTTGAAGCAGATCTCATACTCACGCTCGGCATTGGTGGTCCAGGTCAAAGTCTGTGTCTGGTTCCAGTTGCTGGTGTTCGTCGTCATCTTCACGCCAGAGACACCACGGATCGAGTCAGAGACCAGATTGGATGAGCCGAAGTCGTGACGGATCTCTCCGACCACGTGATGGTTGTGGCAGTCCGCACATTCCACATGTTTGTTCGCGGAGATGTAGGCCAGATCCTCATCCGACGGGGACACGGCGTGCACGGCGTTCGTGGTCGCCACTGGGTGTCGGGAACCTGGGTTTAGGGCGGTCAGTCCGTACTGGAACTGCCGCCACACACCGAGGCTTCCAGGCTTCATCGTGGTCACGGCGCCGTAGAAGTCAGAACCGTCGCTACCGGCTACCTTGGCCCCACGATCGCCGCCTATGGGATCGGCAGCGTAGGAGTGACACCGGTAACACATGCACTCCTCGTTCACGACGTGTGTGTTGTCATCCCCGAGTGCATTGATGAGTCGCTGCTCGGCGGATGTGTGCACAGCGAAACGTCCGCTTGAGAGCGTAGCTTCGAGGGTCCCGTGGCACTTCGCGCAGTTCGCCCTGAACGACGACCCGTCGTCGAAGGTGCCCGATGCGGTGTAGTTATGAGGAGACTTCGCGATGCCCTGAGCGTCATCGCCATACCAGTACGTGGGCGAGATGCCGATGACATTGTCAGCCTTGGAGAGGACGGGGTCCTTCTGCCCCGTGTTGTTGCGCTCTCGCTCGACGCTGTGGCAACTCAGGCACAGGCCATCGTCGGTGTCCACAGCATCCGGAGTCGGGTCCGTAGCACTACTGCGCAGCGAGAAGGCTTTGCCGTCTGCCTTGGCTGGATCATTTACCGGAGCATCCGCGTCCTCATACATGTCGTGATCGACGTGACAGCTGACGCAGGCAAGGGCCGACGGACTCACCGGATACTCGTTCCCGCTCGATGGGTCAACAAGCGTGCCGGGAGCGTATCCGGGGCCATAACCATCGACCACCACGGTCGCATCCAGGACGTGATGATAGCTTTCCTTACTGTCCACCATCGGGTTCAGCGGCTTGTGGCACTCCAGGCAGTCCTGCCCGCCCAGCGACTTCCCGCTCATCGGAGCATGCACATCGATGTGGCAGTCGATGCAGTTCTCCGTGTCCGTGCTCTTGTGTCCCCGCGCACGCCACAGACGGAGCTTGTTCTCATGGGACGCCTCATCCGCTGCGCGCCTGAGACCGACAACCTCCTCGCTAGCGTCGATCAACACGTATCCACCCGCTCCGGAATCGGCCTCGCTGTCCCACCCGTACGGCAACATGGTTCCGGTTCCGTCATCGGCCTCATCGTATGACGTGTGACAGGTGAAGCAGAATGCCCGCATGCCGGCATCTGTCGATGTATCGAGATTCGCACCGAGCGTGTCGGAGAGGAGCGTCTTGTTGTTGCGAGTCGACCCATGCGGGTTGTGGCACATGTAGCACGGGAGCGGCGAATTCACGGGCAGATCGCCGCCACTCGACCGGACCCGGTGACCGTTGAGCGCTGTGGTCAGCGCATTGGCATCCTCGGCATCGGCAAGCACCTTGGACGCGATGTCGACCGCGGCGGCACCGACAAGTCCGCCCGTCTTGTGACATCGCAGACAGACCACTGCGTAGTCGCCGCGGACCAGGTCGTCGGCACTCGCTGGATTCTTGGCCGCGCCGAATGTGTCCACCAACCCGTCGTACTCGCTCTTGCCGCGATGGCCGGAGTGACACCACAGGCAGTCGCCAGCAACGCGCGTGGCTTCGTGGCTGGTCGTCATAGAGCCTGCGGGGATGTTGGCGTGGGCGTTCGTCGCTGACTTATAGGTGGTCTCGCCCGGGAAGGTACCGGTGACCGGGTAGCCGGAAGCCACCGTGATTGGTGAAGACAGCTGGGGATACGGCGTCTCGGTCGTTGAGGTATACCAGATCTGATCGTCGTCGTGACACGCGAAGCACCACGAGTTGGGCTCCTCGGTGACCTCACGCTCTTCGGTGACGCCAGTGGTAAGCGTGACCGTGATAGAGGCCCTGGGGAGCCGCGGCTGCATGGCCGAGTCGGCATGTGGATTGTGGCAGTCGGCGCACACGTGCGTGAGATCCGCCGTGGTGCTCGTGGGCTCCACCGAGTGGCCGCTGGCACCATCGAACGCGATGTTGTTGTTGCCGGTCTTCACGTTGATGACACCGGTGTCGTGGCACCCGTAGCAGAAGGTGACCTGGTTGAGGCCTCCCGTGCCGCCCTTGACGTCCTTCAGGATGCTGTCGCCCACCGCGGCCTGGTGCGGGTCGTGGCACAGCGGGCAACTTATTGAGGTCACCGTTGCGGGCACGTGCGGGTTTTCAGCGTATGCCGTCGCTGGCGACAGGGCCGAGGCGAACACCATGCCCGCAAGCACTGCGAGCACGAACTGGCCTCCACAATCGCGAAGCAGGGAGCTGCGGCTCACAGAACCAGACCGCCTGCCCCCTGTTATGTGCGCGTCTGAGTGCACGTACGCCAACCTGGCTCCCCCAACCGAAGCATGTCCAGAGCGGGTTCCCTGGATGACCATCAAGACGCATGAACCCACACTGCGTCTATTGTGCCAGAGTCTGCCTGCTGTCACCAGAACCCGCGCTCTCCCCGAGGCCACGTCAGAGCCGGCCTGCGGCCACGTTGAACACGAACACACGACCAGACCCAGCGTCGGTTACATACAGACGCTCGTCACCGGCCAGCCACGCGGCTCCTCGTGGCGATGAAAGCGAGACGTCCAGGACGGTTCCGTTGTCGACAACGGCAATCTCCTTGCCATCGGTATCGACGAAGAGCACCGAGCGCTCAAGCCCGTCGACCACCGCTAGCATGTCACCGCCCACCGGCTCGACAGTGCGGGGCATCGGGTACTCTCCGGCCGCTTGCCTGAGAGCACTGCCCGTCTCAAGATCGAGCGCATGAACGCTCCCGCTCGAGGAGCCCACCGCGTAGATGACGCCATCAACAACGCTCAGCGCGGTAAGTCCGCGCTCCCCACTGATCGAGTCGGGCTCGAGCGTTCGGAGGTGAACACCATCCGTGTCGTACGCCTTGACGGTGTTGTCGCCCGCATCGGCAACGAGCAGCTCGCCATCCGAGTAGGTCACGGCGGTCGGCTGAAGCGGCTGTTCGCCCTGTTCGCCGAGCACAGCAAGTATCGTCGCCGCATCCGCAGGCTCCGGGCCGAGGAGGAGGACCCTACCGCCGGCGTTGTCCACTACGGCCAGGCGCTCGTCGGCCACGGCGATGGCTGAGGGATAGGCCACTCGCTGTCCCTCCGCAACGGGGAGACCGATCGTCCCCACTCGCCCGCCGTTCGCATCGAAGACCCGGATCACACCGGCGTCCGACTCGGCC
>CAZSUO010000102.1:6340-6710 GCA_964610065.1 uncultured Coriobacteriaceae bacterium
GTACAGGAACTCACCATCATAGGCGATGCCGAGTGGGTTGGAGAGCGGCTCGTCACCCTCGGCGGGAAAGACGCCGGCGAGACTGAACGGCGCGTCGCCGTGCGGCCCCCGCAGGTCGACCGCGCCGGGGTATCGCGGCTTGAGGAGGAACGACAGGCCCACGGCAGCCGCGACGATCACGACGATAGCGACCATCCCGATGACGACCGTGCGCGGTCGCACCCCGCGCGAGACACCGTGGCGACCCATCAGAAGTCGACACCGACCCTGTCACCGGGTGTGACCGCATGACAGATCAGGCAGTTGCCATCCTGGGGCGAGTCGTAGTGACGCAGCATGAAGTTGTGGCTCGTGCCGTGCGGGCCGTGGC
>CAZSUO010000103.1:0-2117 GCA_964610065.1 uncultured Coriobacteriaceae bacterium
AGGGTGTTCGCGGGGATATCGGTGTCTGTGGCTGAGGCGGTGAACGCGAGCTGCGTTCCTTCGGCCACCGACTTGGCGCCGATCGGAGTAAGGACTGGAGCGGTGTTCTCATCTGCAGCAGCCGAGACGGTGACGGTGATGCTCTGCGCGTCATAGCCGACCGGCGGGAAGGAGTATGGGTCGAAGTATGGGTCGACCACCCACACTCCAAAGGTATGCTCCCCGATCTGGTCAGCCGTCGGCGTCCAAGTGAACACGCCACTTGTGGGGTCGATCGCCGCACCAGGGGGCACCGTCCCGCGAAGACTGAACTCGAGATCCTGGGAGGGTAGGTCGACGTCAGTGGCTGTGGCGGTGAATCGGAGTTCGCTTCCCGCTTCCACCATCTTGCCGTCGATCGCGGCGAGTACGGGATCCTCGTTGACTTCGTACACCGAGATCTTCACTGTGCGTCTTTCGTACGTTTCTTCTACACTCGCCTTCACTGTGGTCCAGAAACGACCATCCTGGGCCTCGGTGGGCGTCCATGTGAAGACACCGGATGCCGGATCGATCGTTGCGCCCATGGGTGCATTCTCAAGCGAGTACACGATCGTCCCGCCGCCCGCATGCGTCCCATGTGCGGTGAAGGTGATCGGGCTCTGCTCATCAGCGATGATGGGCCCGATCGGATCAAGCACCGGTGCTCCGTTGTCCGGCAGCGTGATCGCCGACACGACCGCGGAGTCATCGCCCCAGTAGTAGGTATAGCCCGCCCACTGCCGGTAGGAGGAGTACGCCCCCTCCACCCAGTACTCGTACGATGTGTCTGGCGCGAGTCCTTCATGGTACCACTCCCAGATCGGGTCGTACTCACTTCCCGTGCGGGGTGCCGTGTAGTTCCACGTACCAGACCCCACAGGGCGATACCACACGCGGTACCAGTACGCGCCGGGTATCCTGTCCCAGGCCAGCCTGTTCCGCGTGGAGCTCTCTGCCGTCGCGCTGATGTTCTGGGGCGCACTTGGAACCGGGGTCGCCACGGCAAGCGGTGAGAACCCGCCGTAGAGCTTCGTGTCGCCGACTGTACGGAACGCCCGGATCGCGTAGTAGTAGTACTGACCGCCCCACACGTCGGTGTCCTCGAATCCGTCGACTGCCCCGTCCAGCGTTGCGACGACGACAGCATCGAGCCAGGGCGAGACATTCGGGTTCACCCAGTAGTCTTCCTGGAGCGCCGACTCGGTCCGGTGTATCTCGTATCCGTCGGCGCCCATGGAGCGTGCCCACGCCAGCGTTATCGAGTTGGCGCCCGTTGACTCCGCGGCGAAGCCGAGCACGGACCCTGGCAGCGTGGGGCCTTCGGCCTTGGATGCCTCGGCGGTGCCGCCGTACACGCCCATGTTCACACGGTAGCCGTTGGGGCTCGGCTCGCTCGCGTACGCCAGCCCGGGATCGCCGCCGTTGACGCAGGGGCTCGTGGTGGCATCGGTCACCCAGGCCGAGCCGTTCCAGCGACCAGCCTGTGACTTCAGGTGGAAGTCGCCGTTGGCAGCATCAGCGAACTGCGGATCGGCGACGAACGACTCCCAGCCAAGCAGTGGTTCGTCCTCGGCAGAGGACACTGCCGAGTAGACGATCCCGCCAACAGTCCTCGCCTCGGCGCCGACATCGCCTGATGCGTTCCCGCTCAGGATGCTGCTCGACACGTACCAGGCGCTGAACGCGTTGCGCTCGCTCCTCTCGATGCCGTGCCCGGCGTTGTTCGCGATGGTGCAGTTGATGAACCGGTGTACGTACTTCTCGGGGTCTGCGGCGCCGACGCTCTGGTAGATCCGCCAGCTCTCTACGTACACACCGCTGGCTCCGTTGGCGTACATCAGGCAGTTCCGGAACGTGAGTCCGTATGTGCTGTCAGCGCTCACGCCCGTGCCATTGTTGTTGCGGAACGTGCACCCTTCGAACACAAGACGCTGCTCATCGGCCGCGTTGGCGGAGCTCGTGAAACCATTGGCTCCGTTGTTCTCGAAGATGCTGGTGCTGATGGTGCCCGCACCGGGGCCGTAGAAGATCATGCCGCTCTGCACGTTGTCCCGGAACAGGCAGTCCTCGATGACGAGGGTTTCCGGCGAGGACGC
>CAZSUO010000103.1:2217-6706 GCA_964610065.1 uncultured Coriobacteriaceae bacterium
GTCTGGTTGTGGTACCAGATCGCGGTGCCGAACCCGGCGAAGCTGCTGTCGGTGATGAAGAGCGTGCCGCGCGAGGTCGTCCTGTCGCCAAGATCGCTGTAGACGGCGATGCCCTTGCGGTAGTTGTCGAGCTCCGCGGGATTCTGGAAAGTGCAACCACTCACGCTCACGTCGACATCGCTGCCGCCCTCGACGAAGCCCTCCCGTATGTCGAGCATGGTGAGCCCGTACTCAAAGACGCAGTTCTGGAAGACCGCGTCGACAGGATTCGCCGCCGAGGTCTGCTTGATCTCGATGCGGTCCCAGCTTGTTGCGCTGGTGAACGAAATCGGTGCGTCAGAAGTGCCGAGGGCGCGGATGGCGCCGTTCACCTTGAGGCCGTCGGCGCGCTCGTACTGGTCGTCGCCGAGGGTGACCTGTCCGGTGCCGAAGACCACCTGCGCACCGGGCTCTATGGTGAGCGTCACACCCGGCTTGACCACCGGGTTGTACGCTGTTGAGCCCTCGGGTCGCTTGAGGATGACGTACGTGCCCCCTGCCGACCACGTTGTGTCGACAGTGATGTCGTAGGTGACGTAGACCGTAGCGGGGGCCGCATACGCGACCGGAGGGAACGCCAGGAGCACGGAGAGCACCGTAGCGGTCACCACCCGGAAGGTCCTCGGGAGCACGGTACGGACGAATGCGCGATACCCCTGCCGCATGGCACACCACCTGGCCCTCAAGACGAGTATGTACGCAGCCTCACGTAAAGCTGCCTCCAGTGTGGTATTCGGCACTCACGCGCGCTGGCTTGAGCGGGCCTGGGATCTCCATCGGATGAAGGGTTCTCAAGCGACGATGAGCGTTATCCCCCGGCGCCGCGCATCATGCCCGCCACCATGCCGCCCACGTACGGGACGAGCCAGATCGTCCACACGGCGACGCTGTAGCGATGGAAGCCGGCGCGAGCCTCGGCACTGCCCCTGGCGAGCACCCACGTGGCCCACAGCGCGTGGAGCAGCATCAGCACGAACGCGCCGAGACCGGTGACACCGTGGATGAGGCCCGGGTCTTCACCCGCGATGACGAGCTGCCGCATGAGATACGTGGCGGTGCCGTCGCATGCGATGCCGAGCCAGAAGAGGGCCACGTGGCGGCCGATAAGGCGGCGCTGGATGCGTTCCGACCACACGCCGGTCGTGTAAAAGACGAACGCGAGGGACATGATGGTCGCGGGGAGGATCAGCTGCTGTGGCATGGGGAAGATGGTAGCGCATGCGCGGAGCGCGCGGTCTACGGAGCGCGGGTCAGCTGCCGCTCCCCGACCGCTTCCAGTACGCGAACTCCGGCTCGAACTGGACGCCGTCGAGATCCGAGACCGCATTCTGAACGAACGCCTGGGCATCGGCGATCGCCCGGTTGTAGACGCTCGGCCCGATCTCGCGGATGCAGAACTCCAACACCGCGCGGGCCTTGAGGTCGCCGATGTCTTGCTCGAGTTCCTCAACAAAGAACCGCTTGATGGATTCGAGCAGGTAGCGCTCGGTCTCAGAGTCCAGCTTGATCCCCATGTCTCGCCACCTCCCACGCGTGCATCTGGCATCTCGACGCTTCACCGGCGGCAGGCTGGCGATCGCGTGTCACCCGAGATGCTACCGCACACGGGCGCGCTTTCTGCTCGACGCCCGGGTTAGACCCTCTGCTGATTGCAGCTGACTGGATGCGAGCCCGTCATAGAGACGGCGCACGAACGAAGTCCCGTGTACGCCCAGCGCCGATGCGTACGCCAGCATCCCCCACGCGAAGTACCAGGAAAGTTGCTCTGAGCCGCCTGAAATGAAGAGCAGTAGTCCACTGGCGACTACGATGAATGCCGCGCTACCGAGGATGGCAGCATGAACAACACGGGGTGCCAGTTTGCTTGCGGCATGCTGCATCAACTCGAAGTACTGCTGTTCACCTAAGGCATGAGCCACCCACCCCTCAAAGAGGTTGCTCGAGGCCACGAACAGCGACGGCACGGCCACCATCACGCCGAGTTCGACGCTGAAGAAGGGAATGGCTGCAAGGAGAAACGATGCGACGACTAGGGGCTGACCGATCTTGCGGGCGAAAGCATTCGCCTCGAGCACCATGTCCGGTGATGCAAAGCGGGTGCTGAAGACATCCCCCGCTCGTCCCACGAGTATCGTCGCGGCAAGCACCAGCTCGACGACAAGCTTCTCGTCCATGTCCGACCCCCCAGTCAGGAATACAAGACCGATTGTTCAAGCCAACGTCTCGGTGCTTCAGCCGCGAACGAGCGGTCTGCAGTTCAGCCTAGCGTGTGCATGAGTCGGCTGGAAGTACGGGTTAGGCCTGATTAGACGTCTTCCTGGTCAGGCTCTACATCGCGGACCTTGCCCAGCGCGCGCTCGAACCTCACGCGGTCACCACGGGCGGCGCGCTCCTGCAAGTAGTCCACAGTCATGAGCGCGGACATCTTCTCCGCGAGCGCGGTGGTAATGAGCTGGTTTATGGAGACGTCCTCGGACTTCGCAAGCTCGCGGACCTTGCGGTGGAGTGACTCCGGCAGACGCAGACTGATGGTGGTCATGACACTTCTCCTATCCTTCGCAACAGCTCGCCGGGGCGGACCACGGATACTCCGAACTGTTCTGTGCGAGCGAAGTCCCGGATGTTGTGGGTGACGATCAACTCGCAGCCGGCTTCGACCGCAAGCTCCAACACATGGTCATCCCGCGGATCGCGCAGCACCGGACGCCACAGGAAGTGGATCTCCTGAAGGTGCGCGACGCTGCACAGATAGTCGATGACGTCATCGATGTCCGCGTGCGAAAGCCCGGTGGCATCGCCGAGGCGCTTGGCCGCATCCTCGTACTCGAGCGCGAGTGGGACCGACAGGGCGATCTCGAAGGCGCCGGTCCCTACGAGGCCGAGCACGCGATAGGATGCGCCCCGTGACGAGCGGAGGGCCGAGACGAACACGCAGGTGTCGATGACGACTCGCTGGACCATGTTGGTATCATAGGCGATACCACGGCCGCGAGTCAACGCAGGTCCAGAATCTAGGCCTAGTCACTATGAGATGGCCGGCCCGGTCCGCGTATAACGTGGATCATCCCCAGGGATGGGCCCCGGGGCGCCGACACACGGAGGGAGCCGACCATGCACCAGCTTACCCACATCGGGCTCGACGTGCATAAGGATTCTATCGCGATCGCCATCCTGCGACCTGGCACCACTGAGGTCGACGAGCGGGTGATCCCCAACACCCCGGAGGCGGTTCGGCGGTTGCTCGCCCGCCACGACTCATCCTCGACGAGCCTCGCCTATGAGGCAGGCCCGACCGGCTACGACACACACCGGCTCGTGACCTCGCTCGGCTTTGACTGCGACGTGATCGCGCCCTCGCTCATACCCCGCAGGAGTGGATCGCGCGTCAAGACCGACCGCATCGATGCGCGCAACCTCGCGAGGCTGCACCGCGCAGGTGAGCTCACGCCCGTGCGCGTGCCGGGTGAGGCCGAAGAGGCAGTGCGCGACCTCATCCGCGTGCGCGAGGAGGTCAAGTGCGACCGGCGGATCGCCCGTCAGCGGATCCGCAGCTTCTTGCTCAGGTACGGCAAGCGCTACCCGGACGGCCCGGACAGCTGGAGTGCTCGCTTCGAGGTGTGGGCACGCTCCGTGACCTTCGACGAGCCCTATGCCACCGAGGCGTTTGCCAACCTGCTTTCCGCCTACTTCATACGTGATACCCAGCTCGCCGAGATGGGGCGGCGTATCGAGCAGATCGCGCAGGGAGAGGCCTTCGCGGCCGACATCGCCCGCCTCTCGACGCTTCGCGGCATCGGCACGCTTACAGCCATGACCATACTCGCTGAGACGTGCGACTTCACACGCTTCGCGACGGCAGGCAGCTACATGGCCTTCACCGGGCTCGTGCCATCCGAGCACTCGAGCGGGGCGAGTCGGCATCAGGGCTCGATCACCAAGACCGGCAACCGGCACATCCGACGCGTGTTAGTGGAGTCCGCCTGGGCCTACCGGCATGCACCCGCGGTGCGCGGCAAGCTGCGCGAGCGGCTCGAGGGCCAGGGCCCCGAGGTCGCGGCCTACTCGTGGGCCGCGCAGGTGCGCCTGAACGGCACCTACCGCCGGATCGCTGCGAGGAAAGGGGCGCACACCGCGGTCGTTGCCACCGCACGCGAGCTCTCAGGCTTCGTGTGGGGTCTCATGACCGACAACCTCGGTCCGGCCCGATAGCAGACGTCATGCATGCGGGCGGGCGCCACACTCCGGGGAGATCCTCGATGACGTTATGCGAGACGTGTAAGCGCGCGCCTAGTTTGAGGCAGGCCCCGGTCCGACCGAGATGTGGGGTTCGAATCCCCGGATATCAGCATGGTCGAGCGCCGATCCCATGTGCCCGCCCGCTTGCACCGACAAGAAACCAGAGAGGGCCGTGAGCGATCGCGGGTTGACCGGCAATCTCATATCAACGTCT
>CAZSUO010000104.1:0-6660 GCA_964610065.1 uncultured Coriobacteriaceae bacterium
GGCACGTTCCGGCCCTCGTCCGGGGTTATCGTTGACTGGATATCCGCCGAGGTGAGGCGCGACACGACAAGGTTCATCACGTGGCTCACTGTGGCGTCGCGACCGTCGGACTCCATGTACCGAGTGTTCTGCTGGGCGCGCATCTTGTAGCGGCCGAACAGGTCGCGAAGCGTGACCGCGTACGGCAGATCCATGCGCATGCACGGCGCAGGCGCTGCATCCGGCGGCACGGTCGAGAGCGCGATGAGGTCCGCAGGCATGCCGACCGCCTCGGAGAACGCGCAGTTGATGGCGTGTTGCACGAGCAGCTCAGGCATGACCTTCCAGGCCTTCACCGCCGTGGCGTTTGCGTTGTGGGCGCCATCGATCTGCAGGATACCCGCCGCCGCCATCACATGCTTTGCCACGGCGGCATCCACGAAGCTCCGGTACATGTTGATGTTGCGATACAGCACGTTGTACTGCGGGTCCTGGTGCGCGCCGTTCACGCCCTCCTCGGCGAACATCACCGCGATCTCGGGACCCGCCACGCCGCTCACATAGCTGTGAAAGTTGATGGGGCGCCCCACCTCATCCTCGATGAGGTCGAGCGCACGGCGCGAGAGGCGCACCTGCTTGCGTGTGACCGCGATACCACCCACACCTTCCGGCGTGCCCTCGATGAGGCCGTCCATGTGGCTCTGGCCCGCAGTGCGGATGACCATGATGTGATCGGCGCCGTGCCATGCGGCCATTCGCATGCGCCGAACATCGTCTTCGGGGCGGCCCGAGGCGATCTCGGTGGTGATGACGCAGTCTGGCTGCGGGTCGATGTTCTCGAAGTAGTGCGCCGCCGGCAGCGGGATGCCGTTGGTGAGCGGCTCGGATGCCTCATGGTAGGTGAACTCGTACGCGGTGAGCCCGGGAACACGGCGACGCCAGGTCCAGCCGCTTCGGCGAGGGCGATAGTGCGCGAGACCGTCGAGCAGCGCTTCGACATCGAGCTTCGCGCAGGGGTCGAGCGGCGGGCCGGCAAGCGGACGACCGAAGCAGGGGTCGAGCGTACGCTTGCCGGGTCCCGCACTTTCGGATGGAGTCGCTTCGGGCTGAGGCACGCGGTTGGGTTCGCTCATCGCGTACCACCCCACTTGCCCTCGGCAAGCTCCCATCCTTCTCCTTCGGCAAGACGACCGGCGGCGGTTGGAGCATCCACGCCCCACTCCCGCATCGCGAGCAGGACCACCTGTCCGGCTCCGTGGCCGAGAAGCCCACGTACCTCGCACTCGGCCACGACCGCCTTGCATGTGACCGAGTCTACTCCCATCCGCATGAGAACGCTTCTCTCGATCGAGGGAGATGTGTGCGTTCTGGCGAGTTCCACCATCGGGTCGACGCACTGGCGGGCGAGTGTCCAGAAGCGAGCCTCGAGCTCGGCGTCGCTCAAGCCCTCAAGGTGCTTGCGCGCCTCGGCGAACGTGTCCTCGCGTGCCATGCGTGCTCCTCCCACTGCGTATATGCAGTCCGGGTTCAACTTGATGCAAGCATAGCCGTCCCACGCCCACATCCGCTACTGCAGAAGTCCCGCTATCTTCTCGCGTAGCGCGCCCTCATCCAGTGGACCGACGAACACCTCGGCAACCTCACCGCTTCCGTCGATGAAGACCGAGGTCGGAATGTACTGCACCTGATAGCGGCGCAGGACCTCACTGGCTGCGGGGTCGGTGGTGAGCGCGTCCACGTATGCGACCCGTCCTTCGTATTCCGGCATCAACTTCGCGGCGACCGCCGTGATCTCGATGCATGACGCTCAAGTGGCCGAATGGGCGAGGATGTACGCCGGCCGGCCCTCCGCCCGTGCTGTGTCCAGGACGGTGATCGGGTCGCCCTGCGGTGGGGCAGCGCCCCCGCCTGTGTCAGCCTGCCCCGCGCCGGTCGCCATGTACAGGACGATGGCCGAGAGTATGACTGCGGCGACACCGAGAATGACGATCGACCCCCGACCGCGGGGTGCTCGTGGAGCCCCGGGCTGATCATCAGGCAGTGCGTCGTGGTCGACCTCGTCAAGTGGACCGGTGCGTGATCTCTCCTCCGCCGCCTTACCCACCGGCGCGCTCCAGGATCGACTTCACCTCGGCGAGCTTGGGCAGGCGCCCCGCCAGCCGGACCTCGCCGTCCACCACGAGGCCGGGCGTGGACATCAACCCGTACTCCATGATGTCGGTGAGCTCGGTGACCTTCTCCACCGTGGCGTCGAGCCCCATCTCGTCAACGGCCGCGCGGACCGTCTTCTCGAGCTGCTTGCACTTGGCACACCCGGTGCCGAGGACCTTGATCTCCATACGGGTACCGCCTTCCCGGCCTGAGGGCCGCTAGAGTCCTTCGATCGCCGCGGCTACGGCGGCGAGCACCTCGCGCCGCACCGTGTAGTACACCCAGGTGCCGTCCTTGCGGGACGTCACGATGCCGGCCCCCTTGAGCGCGGCCATGTGGTGCGAGATCGTGGACGGCGCAAGCCCGAACCGTTCGGACAGCTTGCACGCGCAGACCTCATCGATGGCGCAGCACGTCTTGCCGACCTCGGGCGTGCTCTCCACCAGGAAGCGCACGATCTCGCGCCGCTGAGACGATGCGAGCGCCTTCAGCGCGGCATCGAGGCGCTCCTCGGCAAGCGCTTCAGCAACAACCGCACGCATCGCTGGCTCCCTCTCTCACGGCGCGGGTCACCGTATCCAGGTCGACCCCTCCATGGCACACGACGCGTCCATGCACCATCACCATCGGGAACGATGCCCGCTCGGCGATGAGGATGTCCACCACGGCCGTTCGCGCCGCGACGGGAAGTGAGTACACGTCGCAGTCCGCCACGGGCATCCGGAAGCCCTCGGCCGCCAGAGCCGCCTCGATGACGTGGACACGCCACGTCGAGGGCATGTCTCAAGCCGAGCCTTCCGGTCCCTCGAACGCGACCTCCGAACCGGGGTCGCACAGCAGGTCACCGCCTCAACCGCAGCCGGGGCCGGTCACGAGCGTGACCGCAGCCACTGCGGGTGCGCAGCAGGCGGTGGTGACGGCCGAGGGCTCCGACGACGCCTCCGCAGCGCGGTCTGTGCGCGAGGACAGCGAGGAGGGGTCCTCGGCAGGTGCCACCGCCCCCAGTCCCGCCGCGGCCATGATGGCGTCGAAGACCACGTCCCGGCCAACCGCCTCGGTGCGCACGCCGCCGACCTCGATCTCGCGGCAGCAGACCGGCTCGCCCACCAGATCGCCGCACGACGGGCAGTCGCTCATCACGCTCGTGCCACCGAGCCACTCCTCGGCGAGGCGTCCGTTCACGAGCACCCGGTTCGACTCGGCCAGACGCCTCGCGGGCAGCTCCCGCTCCACGAGCACAAGCTCGACGAGCGACGCGGGGAGCGCCGCCCGGGCGTCGGCAACGGCCGCTCGCACGGCCTCGCGCGTATCACCGCACCGGTCGCAGGTCTCGCCTCCCACCACAAGATGGTCGAACTCCACGGTCACCTGCGTGGGCCCGCTACAACAACCGCTCATCAGGGTCCTTCCGATTCGACAATCTCCGGGTCACTCACTATACTTCGACACTCATCGAAGTATATGCTGTGAGCACATCAGGCACAACCCGGAAGAGGATGCGGATGACCGCGATCGCGAACGTGTTCAGCTGGATGAACGACCAGCTCCTCAAGATGCTCTGGCTGAACGATGCCGTGGGCTGGTTCGTGGAGAACGTGTTGGGTCTGTCGCTCCACGGACGTCTTGGCGCGAGCGTCCAGTTCTTCATCTACGACGTGGTGAAGATCTTCGTGCTCCTCTCGGCGCTCATCTTCGTGATCTCGTACGTGCAGAGCTACTTCCCGCCGGAACGCACCAAGAGGATCCTTGGCCGCTTCAGTGGTATCGGCGGCAATGTGCTCGGAGCGTTGCTCGGCACCGTCACACCGTTCTGCTCGTGCTCGTCGATCCCGCTGTTCATCGGGTTCACGTCGGCGGGACTCCCCGTCGGCGTGACGTTCTCATTCCTCATATCCTCCCCGCTGGTGGACCTCGCCTCGGTGCTGCTGCTCGCAAGCGTCTTCAACTGGAAGATCGCGCTGGCGTATGTGGTGGTGGGCCTGGTGCTCGCGGTGGCCGGAGGCTCGATCATCAGCGCGCTCAGGCTCGAGCGGTTCGTTGAGCCGTTCGTGTACGGCTCGCACCTGGCGGATGCCGAACTCCCCACGCTCACCACGCGTGACCGGATCGCGTTCGCCCGCGAAGCGGTTGCCGACATCATCAAGCGGGTCTGGCTCTATGTGCTCATCGGCGTGGGCATCGGCGCGGCCATACACGGCTGGATACCGCAGACATGGGTGGAGACGGTGCTCGGAAGCGAGAACCCGTTCTCGGTGGTCATCGCCACCCTCATCGGCGTGCCGATGTACGCCGACATCTTCGGCACACTTCCGATAGCCGAGGCGCTCGTGGGCAAAGGCGTCGGCCTGGGCACCGTGCTCGCATTCATGATGGCGGTGACCGCGCTGTCCCTCCCCTCTCTCGTGATGCTGAAGAAGGTCGTGAAGACGCCGCTCCTGGCCACGTTCTTCGGGCTGGTGGTCGGGGGCATCCTGATCATCGGCTACGCATTCAACGCGGCCGGGGCGTGGTTCCTCTAGCGAGAGCGTGCGGGGCCCGGCTCGAGTGAGCCAGGCCCCGCCTCACACAGCGCTGCGCGCGTCGGTCGGCGTGCATGCCGGCCTGTACCGCTATCGCCTACAGCCCGGTGGGCTCATCGCCTCGCGGCACCGCCACTACGGGACCGGCAGGGAACGCCGCAACGCCCCGAAGTGGCGCGCCGGCGCGCGCACAGGGTGGATACGGCTCACCCTGCACGATGCGCGGCTCTGTCGCGCCCGCGTCCCACACCTTGGTCGACCGACCCGCGTTCCACGGCGCCCTGTGGTTGAGCGGCATGTACGCGTAGCTGTGCTTCTCGGCCTTGGCCATCTCCTCGCGGGTCAGCACGTGGACCCGGTCGCCGCACCGCAGGCACTCGTAGAAGTAGTCGTGCTCGTCACGTGCGAGCACCCAGGCGTGCCCATCGTGCTCCACCACATCGCTGAAGCGCGTGACCCCCGCGCGCTCCGTCCCCGGCTGTCGCTTCTCCATACCCATCGTTGCACCGCCCTTTCCATCAGGCGGGGCGGCACAAGACGCGAGCGAGCTGGCCCATCTGTCCGGGCCAGCTCACCTGACCCACGCTTTAGCTGCACTTGTACCGCGCCCGCAAGCTGTAGCTTCAAATCGGCGCTTCTTGCTCTGGCTCCGTGGTCGTTACCGGGTGCTCCCACCACCACCCTCTGTGCTCAGCGGCACTGCCGCCGTCTCCATGCACCCACTGTTGCACACGGGTCTGACATCGCCGGACCGGCCCGGCCCCGCCCTACCCCGCCCGCAGCTCGGCGACGATCTCCTCGACGGCCGCCGGTGTGGTGTTCGTGTCCTCGGCGAGGAAGACGACGTCCTCCGGCGTCGGCTCGTACCCGGTCGGCGCGTGCTGCAGCGCGTTGCGGATGTACGACCGGCGCAGCCGTGTGAGGTCGATATCGTGGGCCCGGATCTGCTCCGGACGCTCCGGTATCACGATCACACGTCCCGGCGCGTTGTCCGCCGGATCACCCGACCGGACCTCGATGCCCTGCTCCCTGGCGAACGCGAGTTGCGACCAGTGGTGCTTGCCCGCACCCGTGTACTCGGTCTCCTGCACCACCACGGTCGCATCGGTGGGCAGCTCGCGCGCAAGCGACATCGCCGCGGCCATCGCCGTGTTCCCGCTCGGCCCGCGCTCGAGCCCCTCGAGCTTGGAGAGGGCCTCGGTCACGTAGAAGACCTCGCCTTGCGTGACGGTGAGGTAGCGGTCCATGTACCGCAGGGAGCGGGCGGCGTTGCGCGGCACGTCCGCGCGGTCGGGCCAGGTAGCGAACGGGACGCCGAAGCCGGTGTGTCCGGTTGTGAAGCTCTTGCGGTTGAAGTCGGCGTCGCTCGCCATGTGCAGCCCTGAGAGATCCACGCTCGCGCTCACGATCACGGTGTCGCGAGCGCCCATCCGCTCCAGCCCGCGCGCGGTGCCGGTGGTGTTGCCGCCTCCGGCGTGGGTCACCACCACATGCGTGGGCGGCGCGCCCGTGAGCGCGATCATCTCCTCGGCAAGCTCGGCGCCCAGGCTTTCGATCCCGCTCACGCCGAACGGCGAGTACAGCGATGCCGAGAGGTACCCTGTCTCATCCAGCAGCTCGAGCATGTGGAAGAAGAGCTCCGGCCCCACGGTCATCTGCACGACCTCGGCGCCGAACGCTTCGCAGATGCGCGACTTCTCCACGATCTCAGGCTGCCCCACATGCCGGGAATCGAACGTCTCCTGACAGATGATGCACTTGAGTCCCGCGCGCGCCGCCTGGCTGGCAACCGCCGCACCGTAGTTGCCCGACGTTGCGGCGATCACGCCGGGGTATCCCTTCTCGGCGGCCACGTGGATGCTCATGCTGGCGCGCCGGTCCTTGAACGACCCGGCCATGTTGGCCGCCTCGTCCTTCACGAAGATCCGCGCGCCGTGCCCCGGCTCCGCGTATGAGCGCACCAGGTCGGTGAGGTTGCGGAGCTCCAGCAGCGGCGTGAGCCCCACGCCGG
>CAZSUO010000105.1:0-6638 GCA_964610065.1 uncultured Coriobacteriaceae bacterium
GCTCCGGGGCCGACCTCATCATGCTCACGCTCCTACTGAAGCAGGTGCCTGCGCGCGCGACGATCCGCAACCACGGACAGGCGACGTGGTGGAAGGCCGCGGTGTGATCGCGAGCCCACAGGACTACTCCTTCATCAGCCCGCACAACGCTCGTGTGGTGTTGCAGTTGCGCACGGTCACGTGCGCATAGAGCGGTGTCCCCACGATCCTCGTCAGCCTGCTCCTGGTGGCGTTGGCCCTATCCACCCGCCAGATGACCGCGCCGGGCACGTAGAGCGCGTCTTCGATCCCGGGGCGAGGCTCCAGCTGCTTGAGAGTGGCCGGCCGGTCGACATCCGCCCGCAGGAACACGACATCGCACTTCATCGAGTCATCGTTCCTCCACCCGGGAGGTATCGCGCTCACGACTGCCGCCATCTGCTCGGCGTCGCGAAGCAGGAGGCTGGTGTTCACGCCCGTCGCATCGCCAACAGCCCGCGTGAGCAGGTCCTCGAGTCGACCTGTGTCCTCGATATCGGTGGAGAACACGACGTTCCCCGAGTTGATGTACGTCCGGACGTCCACCATGCCGGCGCTCTCGAACGCACGGCGCAACTCGGCCATCTTGACCTTGTTCGCCCCGCCCACGTTGACGCCCCTGAGTAGTGCAAGGTATCTCATGGGAAGAGTCTACCCGGTGCACCGTATCGCCCGGCACCGACGTGGACGCAGGACGGAGGATCGATGGACGACAAGACGACGTCAGCCGCGGTCGATGCGTACATCGCGGGCTTCCCGGCTGAGACGCAGCAGGTGCTCCAGCGTCTCAGGGAGGTGGTGCGCTCGGTGGTGCCCGAGGCGGTCGAGACCATCAGCTACGGCATCCCTACGTTCGACCTGCGCGGTGCGCACCTGGTGCACTTCGGCGGCTTCGCCCGGCATGTCGGGTTCTACCCCACGCCGAGCGGCACCGAGACGTTCCAGGCCGAGCTGGCCGGCTACAGATCGGGCAAGGGATCGGTGCAGTTCAAACTCGGCGAACCCCTGCCGGAGGATCTCATCCGCGCTATCGTGGAGTTCCGCGTCCGTGAGGTCGAAGGCGAGAGGTAGCCGGGTCCGACGCACCCTCGCGGGTCAGCCCATCGCCTTCGTGAGCAGTTCGACGATGCGCTCCTCTTCCGCATCACCCAGCTCGGTGAGCGCATACGACGTCGGCCACATGGCGCCGTCGTCGAGGCGCGCGATCTCCTCGAATCCGAAGGTCGCATACCGGGCCTTGAACTTCGATGCGGCCTGGAAGAAGCACAGCACCTTCCCGTCCCTGGCGTACGCGGGCATGCCGTACCAGAGTCGCGGGGTGAGGGACGGGGCGATCCTCTCCACGATCGAATGGAATCGCATCGCCATCTCGCAATCGTCTTCGGGCATGGCCGCGATCATCGCCAGCACATCGGCCAGGCCGTCGGCCTTCTTCTTGGCGGGCTTGTGTGCCGCCTGGGCAGCGTCTCCGTCTTCGGCGACCATCACGTCCACCTTTCCGCTCGCCGGTCTTGTCTGTGTCATTCCCACTCACACGTCCGGGGCAACCGTCCGATGACTGTGTAGAATGGGTTTGCTTCACTCGCGCGCGATGTGCGGGAGGGTGCGTGAGGTCACCGTTCGGTCGAGATAGGCGCACCGGGCCAGGATCCGTCGGCATGGACTACGCCGCGGGTCCCGCGGATGCGCGTGGCATCGTCGCAGCGCGACGCCGCGCTCTGCTTCTCGCGCTCGCATACCTGGTCATCGCATCGCTGTGGATCGGTCTCTCGGACCAGGCCCTCGCTCGCCTGAACTTGCCGATCGAGACCGAGCGGGCGATCGCGGCAGTCAAGGGGCAGTTCTTCGTCCTCGCAACGGCCACTGCCGCGTACATGCTGCTGATGCAGCACCTCAAGCGTCTGCATGTCTCCGAGGAGCGGTACCGGCGCCTGGTTGAAGGCTCTCCCGACATGGTCTACTCGATATCCAAGAGTCGTGGGGGCCTGTACTTCTCGCCGAGGGCTGAAGCGTTGACCGGCTACACGCCCGGACAGCTCCTCGAGGATCCCCGGTTCTGGGTCACGCGCGTCCATCCGGAGGACAGGAAGCGGCTCCAGGTGGCGCTGGAGCACGGCTTCCAGGGCTCGCCCGTCGACATGGAGTTCCGCTTCCAGCGCGCAGACGGTGCGTGGCGATGGCTGCGCGCGCGCTCGGTGAGCGTCCTCGAGTCCGGTGAGGAGATGATCATCGAGGGCGTGGCATCGGACGTCACCGATCGCAGGAATGCCGAGGACGAGCTCCAGGACCACAAGCGTCATCTGGAGGACCTGGTTGAGGAGCGCACCGGCCAACTGCAGCGTGCGAATGAGGACCTCAAGCGGACCACCGAGGCCAAGAGCCGGTTCTTCGCTCACATGAGCCATGAGTTGCGCACGCCTCTGAATTCCATCATCGGCTTCAGCGGGGTGCTGCTCATGCCCGGTGACGACCCGCTCTCGCCCGAGCGCACGCGGCAGGTCGAGGTCATCAATCGTTCGGGCAAGCTGCTTCTGCACCTGGTCAACAGCTTGCTCGACCTGTCCAAGCTCGAGGCGCACGCGAACGTCGTCGTGCCCGAGGAGTTCGACGCGGTGGGCGTCGTCGAGGAATGTGTGGCGGGCTCGATGCACGTTGCCACCGAGCGCGGGCTCACCTTGCGGGCGAACGTCCCCGAGGAGCCGGTGCGCATGCTCTCGGACCGCCACATGGTCGTCCAGGTACTGCTCAACCTGCTGTCCAACGCGCTGAAGTTCACCGAGTCAGGGACTGTCGAGGTCTCGCTGGCTCAGTACGACGACACGGTCTCATTCGTCGTCCGCGATACCGGCCCGGGGATCCCGAGTGAGCATCTCGAGGGGATCTTCGACGAGTTCTGGCAGGTCACCGACTATCCCGCCATGCGCAAGCAGGGCACCGGGCTCGGGCTGGCGATCTCCCGTCAGCTCACCGGGCTGCTCGGCGGTGCGCTCACTGTTGAGAGCACGCCGGGGACGGGGTCGACGTTCACGCTCGCCCTGCCCGCGTCGGTGGTCCCGACATCCGAAGGGCCGGAGGAAGGGGATCGCGACAGCTGATGGTGCGGGTGCGGGCACGGTGGCTTGCGCGCGTTGCGGCGGGTTTTTATCCGGATGATATTGACACCATAGTTCCACCCGGGTAATAATCCTCGGCGTCAACAGACCGAGGAGGCCATCCGTGGAGGATCGTTCGCTCACCATGTTCGTAGGATCGACCGCCGTCGCCAGCGGTTCCGCCGACGCGCTCGTGCCGAGGCTGCGTGAGCTTTCCGCACACGCCGAGGACCCGGTCCTGTGCTTCGACGACCTTACCGGGGAGCAGGTGGATCTTGACCTGCGTGAGGGCGGCGCCGCTCCCGTGTCCGCGCCCGCGCCCGAGCGTCCGCGCCCCGGAAGACCCAAGCTCGGCGTCGTCGCCCGCGAGGTCACACTGCTTCCGAGGCACTGGGAGTGGCTCAGCGCGCAGCCCGGCGGCGCTTCCGTGGCGTTGCGGAAGCTGGTGGAAGCCGCACGCCGCGAGAACGCCGAAAGCGACCGCGTGCGCCGGGCCCAGGAGGCCGCGTTCCGGTTCATGACCTCGCTCGCCGGCAACGAACGGGGCTTCGAGGACGCCGCGAGGGCGCTCTACGCAGGCGATGCCGCGACCTTCGACGCGTGCATCGAGTCATGGCCGATCGACGTGGCACGGTACGCACGACGGCTTGCGGACGCTGCCTTCAGCCCGGGCGTGTGAGCGAGGTGTCGAAGAGCGTGCCCGTCCTCGCCGCAACGCTCGTTCAGGCGGTGTTCGCCCTGCTCGCCCTCGGCATCACCCGCTGGAGCTTCCGGTGGTGGCCCGAGGGGGCGTACGTGGCGGTCCCGCTCGCGCTCGAGGCGGCCGGCCTGCTCGTCGTGGGGTCGATCACGTACACGCTCGGTCGTCGCGGGGTCCCGCTGTCGGCGATCCTGGCCGCATGGCTGGGTGGGCGGCTTCTGGGCGTGCTTGCCGCGTCACTCGTGCCCGGAGTGGGGATCGATGCCGCGCTGGTCGCTTCGGCCAGCTTCGGCCTGCTCGATACACGTGGTGAGGCCGTCAGCATCGGTGTGCTGCGCCCGTGGCCGCTCGTCGCACACCTTGCCGTCCTGATCGGGGCGAACGGATGGGGGAGGCGGTGAGAGGCGTCCGCGGACCGCATGCGTCAGGTGGGTCCGGCCGACCCGGGACCGGTCCCACAGCGGCAACGCGCCGCCGCGACCGCGGTGTCGGCGTCACTCGTGCGGCTCTGGCGCGATGAACTCCGGTCGTCGGCTGAGCCACTTCTCCATCTTCACGGTGAGCGCCCATGTGCCGCCCGCTACCCAGATCGGCCAGCACCAGAAGTCGGTGTAGGTGGTGATGTTCATGAAGGTGGCCAGAAGGGCGGTCCCGCCCCACACCAGCACCGCTTTGCGAAAGCGCGTCCGGTACTCCTGCTCCCGCACCTCGATGGCGTCCGGGTCGGCCTGGTAGCGCAGATACGCGTTCCGCACCCACCAACCACCCACGCCGAGAGTCGCCAGCAGCGTGAACCCGGCGCCTGGCTCCACGAGGTCCACGAGTGCGCCGAGCGCCGTGCTCCCGATCATCACGGCCGCTCCCACGCCAGCACTCAGCGCCACCACACCGAGGTCGAGCCGTGTCGCCCACACCGCGGTCCTGGGGATCGCCGGTACCGCCGCCTCGAGCGGCTGGAACTCAGCCACGAGCGTGGACAGGTCGCCCATCGACCCGATCGCCAGCCCCATCGCCTCTTCCTCGCTCCTGCCTTCGGCAACCAGGTCTGCCACCTTGGCAACCAGGTCAGCGATGATCTCCTCCTGCTGTTCGAGCACCTCGGGGGTCTGCTCCACGCCAGAGAAGGCGCCCTTCACGTAGTACTTGATCGCCTCCATCGGTCACTCCTTTCCGGTGTCGCCTGCGATGAGGCGGTCGATGAGTCGTCGTGCGCGCTGCCAGTCGGCCAGGTTGCGCCTGTAGGCTTCGGTGCCTTCCGGTGAGATCGCGTAGTACTTGCGGCGTCCGCCCTGGGACTCCTCGCCCCAGTAGGAACGGATCAGCCCCTGGTTCTCCATGCGTCGAGCCGCCGAGTAGAGCGTGGGTTCCTTGAGCTCGTACTCGCCGCCGGACAAGATCGCGACCTCTTTGCAGAGCTCGTAACCGTAGCGGTCCCGGGTGCTCAACAGGCCGAGGATGATGGTGTCGATATGTCCCCGGATAAGATCGCTGCTGATCGCTGTGTCAACCATGGGTCGCCTCCTCTCGAGTGCAGCATGAGACAAGGTACTATGTCTGTCAAGGTACTTTGACTGAGATACCTCATGACGTCGGACTGGTGGTCATGGTCCTGCACGAGATGGGGATACTCGCCGTGGTGCGATAGCGGCGTGTGCGCGGCGGATGGAGGCTCCATCGTGGATCTTGAGAACGTGCTGGTGGTCGTGCTCCTGGCAGCGGGCTGGATCCTGCTCGGCTGGGTCGACAGGAACGACCTGCTCGTTATCGGGCTGTCCCGCTTGCGCGCCCGGCTCCGCAAGAGGCTTCCCCCGGGCTATCACGAGTGGAGCGATGACGACTCGCTCCGTGTCGGCAAGCCCGACACCGTGCTGGTGGTGCGGGTGCCGCTTGTCCGGCAGGCGGGTGGTGCCCCGGTGATGCACGTGGGTCTCACCGACAACGGGACGGCCTTCACCGTGGATGGCGCCCCGGTGGACCTAGACACGTTCCTCGAAGCGTACGACGAGGGCGCGGGGGAGCTTGGCGCCGAGGTCTTCGAGTCCGGACGTGTGAGCGCCCTCAGGCTCGGCGGTCACCGCTAAGATGGACTGCGTGTTCTCATCTCCGCGCCCGACCCCCTCGAATGGAGACTGCTGTGACCGGAGACTTCGCCCGAATCGTATCGTTCGCGCTCGAGGTCGACCGCCTCAAGGCGGTGCTGCGCAAGACGCGACCGTCGGCGCTGGAGCGTTGCGAGAACTCCGCGGAACACAGCTGGCACGTGGCGCTTCTTGCCGCATTGCTGTACGAGCACGCGCGTGAGCCGGTCGACCTGCAGCGCACGATCGAGATCCTTCTCGTGCACGACATCCCCGAGATCGAGATCGGTGACACGATCATCTACGCTGCGCGCACGCCTGAGATGGCCGAGGCGGAGGCCGAGGCGGCCGCCCGGCTCTTCGGCATGCTGCCGGAGCGCGAGGCGGCATGGTGTTTCGACCGCTGGGAGGAGTACGAGCTCAGGGAGACGCCGGAGGCGCGGTTCGCGTACGCCGTGGACCGATTGATGCCGCTGCTGCACAACATCGGGAGCGGTGGAGCCGGCTGGCGCGAGCACCGCGTCCCCGTCGACCGGGTCCTCGCCATCAACGAGCCCATCGGCGACATGCTGCCCTGTGCCTGGGAGCAGGTGCGGGCGGCGGTGCTCGAACACGCGGAGCGGGGCGGCTTCGTCTTCGAGTGATGGGCTCCGAACGCTCGTACCTCTCGACCATCCAGGCCGTCTGCGGTTACAGTTGGTGGCCGACGGTGCGTGGCAGCGCCCGGAGGAGGGCACATGATCTGTCCGC
>CAZSUO010000106.1:0-6569 GCA_964610065.1 uncultured Coriobacteriaceae bacterium
GCGCGTAGTGGCGCTTGTCGGACTGGTACTCGACGTGCGAGATGGCGATGGTGATACCGCGCTCGCGCTCCTCGGGTGCCTTGTCGATCTTGTCGAACGGCGTGAAGTCGGCCATGCCCTTGGCGGCACGACACTTCGTGATGGCCGCGGTGAGCGTGGTCTTGCCGTGGTCGACGTGACCGATGGTGCCGATGTTCATATGGGGCTTGGTGCGCTCGAACTTCTGCTTGGCCATGAGCGTTTCCCCTATGCCTGCGGAGCGACGCCGGACTTGGCGACGATCTCTTCGGCGATGGACTTCGGCACAGGCTCGTACGCCTTGAACTGCATCGAGTAAGCGGCGCGGCCCTGTGTGCGCGAGCGCAGGTCGGTCGCGTAGCCGAACATGTTCGCCAGCGGCACCTTGCCGTGCACGATCTGCGAGTTGCCGCGCGGCTCCATGCCTTCGATGTGTCCACGACGACCCGACAGGTCGCCCATGACGTCGCCCATGTACTCCTCGGGCGTGTCGACCTCGACGGCCATCACAGGCTCGAGGATCACCGGCGCCGACTTGCGCAGCGCCTCCTTGATACCCATCGAGCCAGCGATCTTGAAGGCCATCTCGGACGAGTCGACCTCGTGGTACGAACCGTCCACGAGCTCGACTTTGATGTCCACAACGGGATATCCCGCGAGGACGCCGGTGGTGATGGCCTCCTGGATACCCTTGTCGACAGACGGGATGTACTCCTTGGGGATCGAACCGCCGACGACCTTGTTCTCGAAGACGTAGCCATCTCCCGGCTGCTGCGGGGTGACGTTGAGAACGACATGGCCGTACTGACCGCGACCACCGGTCTGACGCACGAACTTGCCGTGGACGTCGGTGACCGCCTTGCCCGCGGTCTCGCGATACGCGACCTGCGGCTTGCCGACGTTCGCCTCGATCTTGAACTCACGGAGGAGTCGGTCGACGATGATCTCGAGGTGCAGCTCACCCATGCCGGCGATGATGGTCTGGCCGGTCTCCTCGTCCGTGCGCACACGGAACGTAGGGTCTTCCTCAGACAACTTGGCGAGCGCACTGCCCAGCTTGTCCTGCTCCGCCTTGGTCTTCGGCTCGATGGCGATGTCGATGACCGGGTCCGGGAACTCCATGGACTCGAGGAGCACCGCGGCGTCCTCGGCGCACAGCGTGTCGCCAGTGGTGGTGTTCTTCAGGCCCACGGCGGCGCAGATGTCGCCCGCGTAGACGGCGTCGACATCCTCACGGTGGTTCGCGTGCATCTGAAGCAGACGTCCGAACCGCTCCTTGTGTCCCTTGGTCGCGTTCAGGACGTGCGAGCCGGCGCTCATGGTGCCGGAGTAGACGCGGAAGAAGGTCAGCTTCCCGACGAACGGGTCGGTCATGACCTTGAAGGCCAGCGCCGCGAACGGGGCGTCATCCGACGCTTCGCGGGTGATGGCCGATCCGTCACGGACGTTAGTGCCGTTGACGGCCGGGATGTCGAGTGGCGACGGCAGGTAGTCGACGATAGCGTCAAGCAGGGCCTGCACGCCTTTGTTCTTGAACGAGGCACCACACACGACGGGAGTGATGGCGCAATCGATGGTCGCCTTGCGGATAGCGGCCTTGAGCTCGTCCTTGCCGATCTCCTCGTCGCCGAGGAACTTCTCCAGGAGCGCGTCGTCATACTCGGCGGCAGCCTCGACAAGCTCGTGCCGGTGCAGTTCCGCATCGTCGCGCATGTCGGCGGGAATCTCCTCGATGGTCGGATTGATCCCCTTGTCGTCCTCGTTGAAGTGGATCGCGTTCATCTCGATGAGGTCGATGATGCCGGAGAACTTGTCCTCGGCGCCGATCGGAAGCTGCAGGAGCACCGGGCGGGTGTCGAGGCGGTTCTTCATCATGGAGATGACGTTCATGAAGTCAGCGCCCGTGCGGTCCATCTTGTTGATGTATGCCATGCGCGGAACGCCGTAGCGATCGGCCTGGCGCCACACCGTCTCGGACTGAGGCTGGACGCCGCCCACGGCGCAGAAGACAGCAACGGTACCGTCGAGCACGCGAAGCGAGCGCTCGACCTCCACTGTGAAGTCCACGTGTCCGGGCGTGTCTATGATCTGGATACGATGGTCCTTCCAGAAGCATGTGGTGGCGGCAGACGTGATCGTGATACCGCGCTCCTGCTCCTGCACCATCCAGTCCATCGTAGCTGCACCGTCGTGGACCTCGCCGATCTTGTGCGACTTACCCGTGTAGAACAGGATGCGCTCGGTCGTCGTGGTCTTGCCGGCGTCGATGTGCGCCATGATCCCGATGTTGCGGGTCATGGCGATCGGTGTCCTCTTCGAAGCCATGAAGTCTACTCGTCCTCTTCCTCGGTCCGGCTACGCTACTACCAGCGGTAGTGGCTGAACGCGCGGTTGCTCTCGGCCATCTTGTACAGGTCCTCACGCTTCTTCACAGAAGCGCCGAGGCCGTTTGCCGCATCCATGATCTCGGACGCGAGACGCTCGGCCATGGTCTTCTCGCGACGCTTGCGCGAGAAGCCAACGATCCAGCGGATCGCCAGCGTGGTAGAGCGGCGGGAGTTGACCTCGATCGGCACCTGGTAGGTGGCGCCACCGACACGCTTCGGCTTGACCTCGAGCGTCGGGCGCACGTTGTCCATTGCCTTCTTGAAGACCGACAGCGGGTCCTGGCTCATCTTCTGCTCGACGATATCGAACGCGCCGTACACGATGCGCTCGGCAACGGACTTCTTTCCGTCGAGCAGCACCTTGTTGATCAGCTGGGTGACCAGCCGGTTGTTGTAGACCGGGTCCGGTAGCACCTCACGGCGCTGTGCGGCTGCACGCCTTGGCATACTTCACTCCTCTACTCACACGACACGTCCGCCTGTCATCCAGACGGACCGGGGGATGTCAGTCCTACTTGGGCTTCTTCACGCCATAGCGCGAGCGGGCCTGGGCACGCTTGTTCACGCCAGCGGCGTCGAGAGCGCCACGGATGATCTTGTAGCGGACACCCGGAAGGTCCTTCACACGGCCGCCACGCACGAGCACGATCGAGTGCTCCTGCAGGTTGTGGCCGATACCGGGAATGTACGCCGTGACCTCCATCTGATTGGTCAGACGGACACGGGCGACCTTGCGGAGCGCCGAGTTCGGCTTCTTGGGCGTGGTGGTGTACACGCGAGTGCACACGCCGCGCTTCTGGGGATTACCCTTGAGCGCAGGTGTCTTGCTCTTGTCAATGGCCTGAACGCGGCCCTTGCGCACCAGCTGGTTGATGGTGGGCACTACTCATCTCCTTCGTTCGATCATAATCGAGCTCTATGTCACGGCGCCCGTTCCTTGGCGCCGAGCGTAGTCGCAACGCGTAACTCTAACAAGCTACCTGGGACGTGTCAAACCACGCACCCGGGCGTATCTAGCCCTCCCCGCCTACCGGACAGTAGGCCGACACGCTCCGGCCCCGGGATCCGAGCGACCCCGGGGCCGGCAGAGTACTCTTAGGCGTCGGCGCCCTGTGCCTCGAGCTTGGCATGGACACCGCAGAAGTGGCCGTCCTTCGCCTTGTTCGGACACGGGGTGCCATCCACACGGAACGCGCGGCACAGGCCGTCCGAATCCGCAAGCTTGGCGTGCACACCGCAGTAGCGCGAACCCCCCTTCGCCGGATGGGTACACGGGGCACCGTCGCCGAACGTCGCCTCGCAGAGGCGGACGTCAGGCTCATCCGACACCGCGGGAGCGGGCTCGTTCGGGTCGAACACCACGCCCTCGAAGCCGCTGACATCGATGACCTCATCAGTGACATCGAGATCGAAGTCCGCGAACAGCGCCTCGGTCTCCTCCTCGGTCAGGCCGCCCTCATCGAGCGCCGGGCCGGGCAACATCGCTTCAAGCTCGAGCAGCTCATCGGGAGCGAACTGCGGCAGGGGGCCGCCACCCTCCTCGGCGTTCCACTCCGCGGACTGACCACGGTAGGTGAGCTTGACCGAGCGGTACCGCTTCATACCGGTCGCCGCAGGGATGAGCTTACCGATGATGACGTTCTCCTTGAGGCCGAGCAGCTCGTCGGACTTGCCGGCGATAGCCGCGTCGGTGAGCACGCGAGTGGTCTCCTGGAAGGAGGCCGCCGACAGGAAACTGTCGGTTGCGAGCGATGCCTTGGTGATGCCGAGCAACACCGATGAACCGACCGCGGGCTCGCCGCCCTCGGCGATGACGCGCTCGTTCTCGGTCTCGAACGACAGGCGATCGACCAGCTGCCCCGGCAGGAACGTGGTGTCTCCGGCCTCGAGCACGGTGATCTTACGCATCATCTGCCGCGCGATGACCTCGATGTGCTTGTCGTTGATGTCGACGCCCTGGCTGGCGTAGACCTCCTGCACCTCGCGCACGATGTATGCGAGAACGGCCTTGGGGCCGCGAAGGATCAGCAGGTCGTGTGGGTTCACGGAACCCTCGGTCAACTGCGTACCGGCCACGATCGAGGCACCATCGGCGATGCCGGGGCGCAGGCGGGCGCGGCGGGAGATGGTGTAGACCTTCTCCTTGCCGTCCTCGGCCGTCACGGTGAGGGTGCGCGTCTTGTCACCCTCTTCGATCGCGAGCGTACCGCTGATCTCGGAAAGCTGCGCCTGGCCCTTCGGCTTCCGGGCCTCGAAGAGCTCGGTGACACGCGGGAGACCGTGCGTGATGTCCTCACCCGCGACACCACCGGTATGGAAGGTACGCATCGTCAGCTGGGTGCCCGGCTCACCGATCGACTGGGCGGCGATGATGCCGACCGCGGTACCGATATCAACCGGACGTCCAGCGGCCAGGTCGAAGCCGTAGCACTTCTGGCAGATACCGTGGGTCGCACGGCACGTCATGACCGTGCGGGCGAGGATCGTCTCCACCCCGGCATCGACCAGGCGCTGCAGGTCCTTGTCGTTCTTGATGTAGTCGCCCGCGTCGACCAGGACCTCGCCGGTCTTGGGGTCGACGGCCGGCTCGAGCAGGCAGCGCCCCACGAGATCGTGGTCGGCCTGCCCCTTGTCGTCGGCCACGCGGAACTCCATCGCCTCATCGGTACCGCAATCGCCCTCGCGCACGATAACATCCTGCGCGACGTCGACCAGACGACGGGTGAGGTACCCGGAGTCCGCGGTACGCAGCGCGGTATCGGCGAGACCCTTGCGGGCACCGTGGGTGGAGATGAAGTACTCGAGGACCGAGAGACCCTCTCGGAAGTTCGCCTTGATCGGGCGGTCGAGGATCTCACCCTTCGGGTTCGCCATGAGGCCGCGCATGCCGGCCAGCTGACGGACCTGCTTGATGTTACCGCGGGCGCCTGAGTGGGCCATCATGTAGATGGGGTTGAACTTGTCGAAGCTCGCCGCCATCGCATCGCCGACTTCGTCGGTCGCACGAGTCCACACGTCGACGATCTGCCGGTGGCGCTCATCCTTGGTGATGAGGCCACGATCGTACTGCTGCTCGATCTTCTCGACCTCGCCCTCGGAGCGCTCGATGATCGCGGCCTTCTCCTCCGGAACCACGGCATCGTACACACCGACGGTGACGCCTGCGCGCGTGGCATAGTGGAAGCCAAGGCGCTTGACCTCATCGAGGATCGCGCCCATCTGCGTGGTCGAGTACACCACCGAGCAGTCCTCAACGATGCGCGAGATACCCTTCTTGTCCACCTCGTGGTTGATGAAGGGATAGTCTCCCGGCAACGAACGGTTGAACGTGATACGTCCGACCGTTGTCTCGATGCGGTCGCCGGCCTGCTTGGCCTCGTAGACACCAGCGGCCGTCTCAATGACGATGTCGGCGGCCAGACGCACGGTCACAGCGGCTTGCAGGTCGAGGTCGGCGCGGCTGTCGTAGGCAAGCTGCGCATCGTCGAAGCTCGCGAAGACGCGACCCTCTCCCTCTGCACCCTCACGGATGGTGGTGAGGTAGTACAGACCGATGACCATGTCCTGTGACGGCACGGTGAGCGGACGGCCGTGGGCCGGGCTCTTGATGTTGTTGGTGGAGAGCATGAGCGTGCGCGCCTCGGCCTGCGCTTCGGCGGACAGCGGCAGGTGCACCGCCATCTGGTCGCCGTCGAAGTCCGCGTTGAACGCGGTGCACACGAGCGGGTGCAGGCGGATAGCCTTACCCTCGACGAGGATAGGCTCGAACGCCTGGATGCCGAGGCGGTGCAGGGTGGGCGCTCGGTTGAGCATGACCGGGTGGTCGGAGATGACCTCCTCGAGCACGTCCCAGACGATGTCACGGCCGCGGTCGACCATGCGCTTGGCGCTCTTGATGTTCTGTGCGTACTCCATGTCCACGAGCCGCTTCATGACGAACGGCTTGAAGAGCTCGAGGGCCATGACCTTCGGCAGACCGCACTGGTGGAGCTTGAGCTCCGGGCCCACGACGATGACCGAGCGGCCGGAGTAGTCGACACGCTTGCCGAGCAGGTTCTGACGGAAGCGGCCCTGCTTGCCCTTCAGCATGTCGCTGATGGACTTGAGCGGACGGTTTCCGGGACCCGTGACCGGGCGGCCACGGCGGCCGTTGTCGAAGAGCGC
>CAZSUO010000107.1:0-6467 GCA_964610065.1 uncultured Coriobacteriaceae bacterium
CCTCAAGGATCTCTTCGGGCACGACAGCGGGCTTCATCCCCCCCCCGCGTGTTGCTATCCAGCAGGTCTCAGTCTGCTGCGCCACGCGATGACCGAGGCCACGAAACCAACGCTTCCCGGTCGTGGTCAGCTTGCACCACGTAGCCGCCTTGCTCGCCGACTCTCGAGGAAAGCCCCACGCTTCGATGACATCGAAGACAGCCCATGTGAAGCTGTTCACGACCCAGATGAAGACTGCCGCGCTCTCCGCGGCTGCTTCGGCGACTGGCAGGGCCGCAATCTCCTCAACCGGCATGGTCGGGTAGTGCCGCTCCACGGTCTTCTGCGGCCCTCCCACGAACGGCCAGGGCGGGTCTGCGTAGATGACATCGAACTGCCCGTCGGGCCATCCGTCCGGCCTCATGCCACATCCTCCAGTAGCAGCTGCGGTTGCTCAGGTCCCTGCGGTATGACCTCGATCGGCAGCGGCGTCACGGAACAGGTCCGCGCGAACCCGACCGGCACGCAGTGCCCGTAGAGGACGGCGCAGGATGCCTCCCGCTCGCTTACCCCGGGCCCGAGGTAGTTCGGGCACTCGCGGCAGGTTGCCCGCCGCACGACGAGCCACTCAGACGCCGGCGGGAGTGTCAACAGCGGCATGAGTGGCCCTCCTCGCAGGGAGTGTGCGACGGGCGGGGTGTGCTAACAGGCTCCTGCGCTGTATCCCGCCCGCCGCCGTCGTTGCCCCGGTTGTCCGGGGATGCAAAGCTCTCCGGCCACAGCTCGTAATGCTCCTCGTATGACCGGCGGAAGACGCCGGGTCCGTCGCCGGGGCGCCTCACAAGCCGCCCTCCTCGCGCCCCTGCGCCTCCCAGTAGCGCGCCATCTGCAGCTTGCCGGCGAGTTCCATCATGCCGTAGTGCGGGCGGCAGTTCCGCAGCCGATCCCAGCGCCACGCGGCCACGACCCGGCGGAGCGGGATGATGAAAAAGGCCGCCACCTCGCGCATCGGGTCGCCCGCGTTGACCGGGCCTGCCAGGGCGAACCACTGGATACGCGAGTGTCCTGCCGTCGGATTGCCCCACGCCCGCAGCGGGTCGATAATGATGCCGGGCATGGGCTTGCGAACGCTGAAGTTCCCGACGCCGGCCACGCGGCGAAGGGCAGACAGGCGGCGGGTGGTGAGGGTGTGGGCCGGGTCACGCATTAGCCCTCCCACCCCTCGATGAAGACGGCATCGTCGCACTCGTCATCCCACACCCACCAGCCGCCGGTCAGAGCCGAGAGCACCGTCAGCAGCATCAGGTCGCGCGGGTCGATCCCGCCGAAGCCTACCTCGCAGGACTGCTCCGCGACGGCAGCGCTCAACGAGCGGGCCAGCCCCGTATGCCAGCCCGCGCAGAACGCGTCCTCGCTTGCGTCGCACATGATCCGGTACAGCAGCAGCCGGGCCGTGAGCAGCAGGACCTTCTCCACGTCCGCGTCGACCGTTGCCGCTCCGAGGGCCTCCACGGTCTCCCGGGGCGTCATCGGGGCCGCAGGCAAGCCCACGGCCTCCGCGAAGTCGCGGGCGGCCCGGCGCATCCGCTCCGCGGAGCTGTCCGCCACCTCATATCGGCCGAGCCTCCGGCGCAGGTTGTGGATGGTGGTCTGATGCCTGGACTGGTTTCGCAGGAGCCGCTCGATGCTCGCGTGCATGGATGCGAGGTAGAGCAAGGGTTCGGCGCTCTCCTCGCACCCGTCCTCGGCCACGTTCAGGCAGCAGAGGTCGGAGAAGGCCTGTCCGGCCTCCTCGCGGGCCCGCCTGCGGGCGGCAGCCAGCCGTTCGTCGCGGTCACTCATCGCCCGTCGCCTCCGATCTTCGTTATGCCCGCCGCAGGCTTGCAGCCGCGACCCCGGGCGTGCTTGTACTGCCAGCGTTCGCAGGTGCGGCACTCCTCGCCCTCCACGGGCCGCCTGTAAAGCGCACACCACTCGCCATCGTCGCGCGTGCGCCCGGCCCGGCAGGTCCGCCAGGAGTGCGTCTTCGGCGTGTAAACAGTCTCGCGCACGCCCTCCATGCGCCCGGCGGCGTTGACGAACCAGCGCGTGACCTGCCTGCCCCGTGGGGACATCAGGGGGCCTCCTCCACGACGATCCCGGTCTCGCGCTCGATCCACTCGGCAACGAGCCGGCGGTGGCAGAACTCACCCGGCTTCTCCCAGCACAGCAGCACGCAGCCTTCGAGATCCGCCGCGACCTGATGGGCGTCGAGTGCGGCAAGCCGGGCCTGATACAGCGGCGTGTACTCCTCGGGCGAGAGCTTGAGCCACGCCCGGTCGGGTGCCAAGGCGGGGTAGTGGCGCCCGCGGAACCACGGCGGCACCCCGACGGAGATGGCGACGGCGTTCGGCAGCTTCGCGTGGCGGGCGTAGTAGCCGGTGCGGATGGTGCCATTCATCGTGCATCCCTCGCATACTCGCGTCGTTCGGCCTCCGTCATGCGCTCACGGTTGCCGGGACCGTTGCGCCAGAGCTCGCACCACACCTCGCGCCGCTCCTTCTGACAGCAACGGCACGCTTTCTGCGGCTCTCCCTGTCGCAGGCAGTAGCGCGCCGAAGCCTCCGGGTGATCGTCAGCAGCACCGCGCACGCAGGCAAGCCGCGCCATGAGCACTCCGCGCATCGAGCGCAGATCCCAGTCGTAAGTGTGAGGGAAAGTGCCCGGCCACAAACGCAGGATGAACTCCTCGCCCTTGTGACGGATGGTCTTCTCCTGGCCGCCGAGTGGGAGCTGCTCGGGGTCCCGCCACTGATTCTCGGCTTCGTCGATGAGGCGCAGGTCGCTCACCCGTCTTCGCCCTCCTATCGGTTCCTCGCGAGGTTCAGCGAGTGCGGCACCTCATGCCCGTCACCGGCCCAGTTCGCTTTCCAGTCCGTCGTCAGGCGCGTCACCGGCTCATAGCCGCGCCGCGAGTGCCCACACACCGGGCACGGCCCGGTTCCTGCTTGAAACTCCCGACACGTCGCACACCACGTCACCATTCGACTCACGACCGATCAGCCTCCCACTCCTGCCAGTCGGCCGCCTGCCGCTGGCTCTGGTGCATCGTCTCGAGCCACGGGTTGAGCTCGCACAGCCGGTGGGGCCGCTCATGCTCCTGCCTCCCTCCCCACCATGCGCCGAAACCGGGCCAGCAGCGCGCGGGCGTCGGCGTCGTGCTCCTCGTCAATCGCCCGCGCAAGCGCCTGCCGCACGAACACCGTCTCGTCGGCGGCTATGTCTACTGTAGGCATAGGTTCACGCACTGCGTGCATTACAGACACCTCCCGCCAACTCTGCCACGATCCTGCACGGGCACTCTGCGCAAAGCGATCCATCCCGCACCGCTTCTGCGAACCGCTCGCTCCTGCGTTGCCGCACCTCGCACAGTTCCCGGAGCGCCATCAGCATCGCCACTTGATCGTCTGTGCTGAGTTCGCCCGTCCTGCGCTGCCGTTGTCGCGCCCAGAGAATACGGTCGCGCAGTATCTCATCCTGGTCCTCGTCGGGCAACTTAGCCGTAGCGTTCATCGCGCCGCACCTCCATGCGGCTACCCACGCGCCGCTCGTCCTCCTGCGCGTCGGCCCACCCCTTCTCGTCATAGTAGTGGCCGCCGTTGGCGTAGTTCACGTGGAACTTGACCGTCGGAAACTCGGGGATCGGGCGCGCCTTGAAGCACGTCAGCGTGCCCTCGTCGCGCTTGCGCCCCTCGTCGTCCACGGTGCGTTCGAGGATGATCGCGAGGCTTGCATCAAACGCCGCACCACGCCCACCGTAGGGCAGCACGTCGCCCGGAACGTTGCTGAAGCTCATCTGACTCAGCAGTAGAATCGGAACCCGCAGTCGCTCCGCGATCTTCTGTAGCTCTAGCGACACCTCGCCAAGCGCCCGGCGCTCCTCTTCTCCCGTTCGCCCGAGGCGCTGGAGGTAGTCGATCACCACAAGGCCGAGCTTCCGCCGCCGCGCCTCAATCTGAATGAGCGTCGTCAACTGCTCCGTTCGCGTCACGTTCTCGCCAATGACTACCGGGAGTTCCAGAAGTTGCGCATGCGCCCGCTCCGCCCGCGCCTGTATTGCCTCGCGCTCTTGTTTGGCGGCGCGCCCCGGCATGAGCTTCATCGCATCCACCCGCGCCAGCCACGCGACCGCATTGCGTATCCACGGCGCGCGGCCCTCCTCCAGCGGAAACACGAGCACGTGTGGGCGTTCATCTTCGGGAAAGCGCGCAAACTCCTGTGCGCTCTTCAGC
This sequence comes from uncultured Coriobacteriaceae bacterium, assembly GCA_964610065.1. GTDB lineage: Bacteria > Actinomycetota > Coriobacteriia > Anaerosomatales > Anaerosomataceae > Anaerosoma. Next base: position 4,251 of record CAZSUO010000107.1, read on the forward strand.
GTCGCGTGCATCGCGAAGCGCGTCTTGCCGCTCCCCTGCATCGCCATGAGCAGCACGAGGAACATGTTCCCGAGGCCGCCTGTGTATCGATCCAGTTCGCCGACGCCGAACCGCGCAGGCGTCAAGTCATAGTCTGCGGTAAGCGCGCTCTGAATGGCCTGCCAGTCCTCTACCTTCGTGCTCTCCGGCGTCACCGTCATCGGCCCGTCATCTGCGTTCGCGAACCTGAGCGCCTCAGCAGCGAGGTCGGCGATCACCGCGTCTGGTTCATGCTCGCGCGTATAAAGTCGCTGCCGCGCCTCGCCCGTCCAGGCAATCATCTGCCGCAGGCGCGACTTGCCCGCGACCGCCCGGATCGCCGCCTGCACGTGCGGCCCCGTCCATACGTCGTCGGCGATACTGCGCAGCCACGCGCGCCCGCCTACCGCTTCCAGTTGCCCGCGCTCGCGCAGCCGCCCCGCAACCGTCGGCACCGCGACCGGCTTGTCCTGCTCCCACACTTCGCAGATTGCGGCGAAGGTGCGTTGCGCTGCCTCGTGATAGAAGTCGGATGGCTGGAGCGTCAGAATGGCGTGGACGAACTCCGCTTCATCCCACTTGCTCTCACTCCGCAGGCAGCACCCGAGGACAATGGCCTCCGCGTCTTTATCCCACGGCGGCAGGCGCACGTCGTCTGGCGTCTGCGCGTTCACGGCCTCCGGCGCTGATCTCATTCGTAACCACCCGCCATGATCTTCCCGCGCACTCGCTCAATCAGACCATCATCCCAAAGACCACACTCCTCTGCGCGCTTGCGCAACTTCTCCTCGCAGCCGGTGGCGCAGTGCGAATACAACCAGTGCTCGCGATCTCTTCGGAACCCGACCAGTTCGCGATCCCACGCCTGTTCCTGTGTCCAGAAAGCGTTCCGGGGGCGGGGACCATACAAGCGAACGAAGAGGCGTTCGTCGTCGTCGCGGAGGTTGTCGCGTTCGCCCTCTTCCTCAGATTGAGAACGCAACGTCTTGCGGAAGTACTGCGCTACTGCCTGTGCGTTCGGCTGCGGCTTGCCGCGTTCGGCAAGGCCAATCGCCCACTGCGCTGTTATCATCGCAGCATCCAACACTACTGTCTCGAAGTGCGGCAGGCTGCCTCCAGAGACACCCATCCACAGCGCGTCGAACGCCTGGCCGGTGACGCCCGCGATGCTCAGTTGTTGCCGTACCTGCTCCACTAACGACTCATGTATGTATATAGTCTGGTTGTTCTCTACTACATCTACAGGACAACTTTTATCAGAATCGTAGCCCTGCCCGTCGGAAGTTGGATCGCCGTCAGTCGTTGCGCCCGTTGACCTCTCGGGGTTGGAGGCTTCGGAATCGTAGCCCTCTCCGTCAGAAGTTGGGGGCTTCAGAATCGTAGCCTTTGGGGCTACGGAATCGTAGCCTTGGGGCTTCGGATTCGTAGCCTCTTGCGGATCAGCCTTCAATTCTGTAGCCTCTGGGGCTACGGAATCGTAGCCCCCATATCGGGCCTGATACTCGTCATAATTCGCTACGTGAACGCGGCCCCGACTGTCCTTGTGATCTACCCCGACCTGCTGGAACGTGATGAGTCCGGCTGCTGCCAGTGCGTCCTCCGCGCGCTTGATCGTGCCGTAGCTTTCCCCGAGAAGTTCGGCGCATTTCTTCCGCCCCCAGGGGGTTCCATCTTCATCACAGAGGCATCCTCGGAACGGGTCCTGCCAGCGGGCGAGAGCTACGTAATCCATGAAGGTGGCGCGATCTGCCCGGCTGACCTTGCGAACGCTGCTGACCGGGCGCAGGCAGCGAACGTGGTACTTCACCCATCGTTCGGTAGTTTCGACGTTCGGGCTACTCACTGCGTCACCCCGTCAAAAGAAAAGCCCTCGTGCGGGCCGCCTGCGCAGTCTGGGAAGACACGCGCGCGGTTATGCACGAGGGCAATACTCGCAAAAGCCGGTTGTGTGAGGCGGCCACAGAACGCAAAGCCGCGCCGTGTCTTCCCAGACGCCCGTATGATAGCACAGATCGTGCGGTAATGCAATGCTTTCCCCTCACGGCCCTATCGGTTAGGTGAGACCGACCCCGCCACGCCGCCATCCCCGTGCGTCCAGGTGCGTCCTACGCCCCGCAAAGCTACTTTGGCCCTATCCCCTCTCAGGCCAAAGAAACGCCGACTGGCTTGAGCCTCAGCGGCTCCAGCGCCACCTCCTCC
>CAZSUO010000108.1:0-6332 GCA_964610065.1 uncultured Coriobacteriaceae bacterium
GGCTTAAGTTCGCACGGAAGAGCGGCCCACACGGGCCGCTCTTCTGCGTTTCTGGCCGAGAGCTGCCCCCTAATGATCAAGCCTGTCGAGATGCGCCGCTACTCGGCTTCCTTGATCGGATACGGCAGCTCGAAGGTATCTGCAGGTATCGACATACCGATCTCGATGTCGCTCCACAACTCCCGGTTCACGTCGAGGCCGTCCACCGACCCATTATCCTCAGGCACGCCGCCACGGGTGATGACGCCGATGACTTCGTCGTTCAGCACGAGGTATGTCACGTCCTCGGAGTACCAGGGGTTCGCGGCGCCGGGCATGTCCTCAGTCCGCTTGACCGAGTAGACGATGCGGGTGCCTCCGGTCTCTTCATCTACGCCGTCTTCAACACCCCCGGTTTCGGGCATCGAGTAGCGCATGAGGTAGTAGTCGACACTTGCCACCGATGGCTCGCATACCTCTTCGTCGTGTCTGACGAAGTACGCGGTCTTGCCGTCCGGCGACATGACCGATCGCATCAGGGTCTCACCCTCGTAGATGTCGTACCGGAACATGCGGCCATCGATCCAGAAGGTCCCGTGATGATCGAGCGTGTCCCCTGTGCGGTACTCGGTATGCGTCTCGTAGGTGCCGGTCTTGGTGTCGGCATCGAGGAACTGCTTGAGCGTGGGTGCGTCCTTCGCCGGCGCGCCCTCCGTGGCCGACGATCCGCCGGTTCCGCCGCCCGAGCATCCCTGTGCCACCACCACCACGAGCAGTAGCATGAGCACCGCTATTCCACGCCTCATTGGTCCTCCCCCCGTTCGGTTGTGACGATCGTAGACCCGACGGAGCGACCGCACAACGCCCGCGCCGTAGAGCCGGGAACCCGGTGCCCCAGCCGCGTGGCGCTCAGGTTCTTGACAGATCGTCCCATCGGATTTATCGTTCATCGGCGATGAACGATGATGCTCACGCCAGGGAGGTGCTCGTGGACGACGATCGCATCGCACTCGTGGCCAGGGCGCTCAGCCATCCCGCCCGGGTGCGGATCCTGCGTCTGCTCGCCGCTCAGGACGCCTGCATGGGTGGGGAGATCTTCAGTCGACTCCCTCTCGCCCAGTCGACCATCTCCCAGCACCTTCGCGTCCTGAAGGAGGCGGGGATCGTGCATGCCACTCCGCGCGGCACGAGCATGGTCTACTGCATCGCCGAGGGGCCGCTGTCAGACCTGACCCGGGCCCTGGAGGGCCTCGTCGCCGAGCGGCCCACCTGCGCCGCGAAGGAGGGGTAGGCATGAACACGACGTCGTCCAAGCGCATGAGCGTGTTCGAGCGGTACCTCACGCTCTGGGTCGCCCTCTGCATCGCTGCCGGCACGCTGATCGGGAGTCGCTGGCCAGGTCTGGCCGAGTTCTTCGACCGGTTCACCGTGGCGCAGATCTCCATCCCGGTGGCGGTCCTGATCTGGCTGATGATCTACCCGATGATGCTCAAGGTCGACTTCGCTTCGATCAAGCGGGTGGGAGAGCGGAGGCAGGGTCTTGTCGTCACCACGGTCGTGAACTGGCTCATCAAGCCGTTCACGATGTTCGGGATCGCCTGGCTGTTCTTTAACATCATCTTCAAGGACCTGATAACGCCCGATCTCGCGCAGCAGTACCTGGCTGGCGCGGTGCTGCTCGGTGCCGCGCCATGTACCGCGATGGTGTTCGTGTGGTCGTACCTTGCCGACGGCGACCCCGCGTACACGCTCGTGCAGGTGGCCGTCAACGACCTCATAATGCTCGTGGCGTTCGTGCCCATCGTCTCCGTGCTCCTGGGCGTGAGCGGTGTGCCGGTACCGTGGGACACGCTTGCGCTCTCGGTCGTCCTCTTCGTGGTCGTTCCGCTCGCGGCAGGCTGGTTCACCCGGCGCACATTGATCAAGAGCCACGGTGAGCGGTGGTTCAGCGAGACGTTCGTCCCGAGGTTCGGCCCCGTCACCATCGTGGCGTTGCTCGCGACGCTCGTGCTCATCTTCATCTTCCAAGGCGAGACCATCGTGGCGAACCCGCTGCACATCCTTCTTATCGCGATACCCTTGTCCATCCAGACGTTCCTGATCTTCGGTATCGCCTATGGCTGGTCGTACTGGTGGCGGCTGGAGCACCCGGTGGCAGCACCGGCCGGGTTCATCGGGGCATCCAACTTCTTCGAGCTTGCCGTGGCTGTGGCGATCGCACTCTACGGGCTCACGTCGGGCGCTGCGCTCGCAACCGTGGTCGGCGTGCTCGTGGAGGTGCCGCTGATGTTGTCGCTCGTGTGGATCGCCAAGCGGACCAGAGCGCGTGTGTGCGCGCGGCACGAATGCGCCCTGCCGCGGGTCGGCGCAGCCGTCGAGCCGGTCGTGTCCGGACAGGAGGGAGACTGAGATGCGCCGCATCGCGCTCTACTCGGACATCCACGCCAACGCTCCAGCGCTCGAGTCGGTTCTGGCTGACATCGTCTGCACGGGCATCTCCGAGCGGTACTGCCTCGGCGATCTCGTGGGGTACGGCGCCGACCCTTCGGGCGTGATCGCCCGCGTGCGTGCCACCGGCGATCCCACCATCCGGGGAAACTACGACGACGGGGTGGGGAAGCGGTCGGGCAGCTGCGGCTGTTACTACCCCACAGCGGAAGACAAGGCGATCGGCGCCGAGAGCTACATGCGCACCGACGCTGCGCTCGACGATGCCGAGCACGATTACCTGGCGCAGTTGCCGGACGACATCCGGTTCGATGTCGAGAACGCTCGCGTGCTCCTGTGCCACGGCAGCCCCCGGCGCATCAACGAGTACCTCATGCCCGATCGTCCCGACGACAACCTCGCGAAGCTCGCCGACATCGGCGGGGCCGACGTGGTGTGCGTCGGGCACGTGCATATCCCGTACCACCGGGTGCTGACGGCGCCGGACGGCCGTGCCGTGCACTACGTGAGCGACGGTTCTGTGGGCAAGCCGAAGGACGGCGATCCCCGGCCCTGCTGGGCCGAACTCGTCTTCGGCACCAAGGCCGAGGTCAACAAGCTGTGCGAAGGTGATCGCGCCGCCGGGCCTGTGGGCATGCCAGGCGAGGCCGAGCGTGTGTGGCTCGGCGTCGTGTTCCACCGGGTGGACGCGTAGCGCGCGCTAGTCGAGGATCGCGCCCAGGCTCTTCGGCCATGTCTTCTGCGCTTGCCCGGACGGATCGGGCAGGTAGTGCGCCTTCACGAAGCCCTTCTTGTGCACGCCGCGGTCATCGAGATACTTCGAGAGATCCAGCGGCACCTCGGCGGGTACTTCGACACCCTCGTTCGCGAGCAGCTGCCTGAGGATCGCGGTGGCCGCGTCGGCCTCGGTCTGGGCGTCTTCCAGGATCCGCACGCCTTCGGCGGGGTTGTGGAAGCCGAGGGAGTTCTCGGCGCCCATCCATACGGTGCGGTAGAAGGCCTGCGTGTAGTGGCCGACCGCCTCGTCGTACGCGGGCTTGATGTCGGCGGCGCTCGTCTCAAGCGAGGCGTTGGCCAACTCGATCAGCTTCGCCGCGGTGGCGGCCTTGTAGCCGGCGTTGATGAGCAGCGCGGCGTTGGCGTCCTGGATGGCGAACACCTTCTCCCGGAGTTCCTCGGCCGAGTCGTAGTGGCAACGCTTGCACGTCACCATGTCCGTCTTGAGGGGGCTCATCAGGTTGTGATCGGCTACGGGCTGGTTGTTCACACGGATGTCGGGCATGTGGCAGTCGTTGCATGCCAGACCCAAGTTCATGTGGGGCGAGCCAGCGCTGTAGAACTCGACGTCGGGGTGCCGGATGAACCCGAGCTTCAGGCCGGTGACCTCCTGTGTCCACTCGAGGCGCGCGGGGTCCTCCACGAGCCTGTCGATCACGTTCTCAACGGTGATCGATCCCCACTCGCTACCCTCCCACGGGAAGTCCACATCCACCGATGCCCCGTCCTCCTTCATGACCGAGTAGGTGCAGTGGCACTGCCCGCACACCATCAGCCGCTGCTGTTGCGTGGAGAGGCCGTCGGGCTCCAGCCCGATCTCGGTGAGCGCGGACTCGACCGTCCAGCGGCGCGTTCGCAGCTCCATCGTCTCGTTGTCGTGACAATCGATGCATGAGGCACCCAGCTCCCGGTGCTCCTCGGGCAGCATGCCGATGGCTTCGTCGTACGTGGCGCCGAACAGCGCGTCCTTGTCCTCGGAGTTGAGGTCCTCGGCGTACGGGCTCTTGCAGGTAAGGCACGCGCCGCCGGACTTCACGCGTGATGGGTCGGCCTCGCCCTGGTCGATCACCATGTAGTGGTGTCCGCGCGGCTCCTGGTAGTCGATGCCGAAGCCCCAGCCTTTGAACAGCAGCGGCATGAACGGGTACTCGGAGAGCTTGTCGTACATCTGCCCGTCGTCGAAGCCTCGCTTGTACCTGCTCTTGCCCGCCGGTCGCGGCTCGGCTGTGGCGAGCCAGGTCTGATAGACCGCGGGATACCGCTCGCCCCAGACCGCCGGGTCGTGCTCCCCCGCGGGCGCGGCTGGCACAGGCGCGGGCTTCTCGCCGACCATGCCACACCCGCCGAGCGCGACGGTGAGCAGCAGGCCGACAGCGAGTGCGGCCGCGATCGAGATGCGTGTTCGCGCGGATGCAAGCACAATGACCTCCCGTTGTCCGTGCGCCGTACGTGCCGGCGTGCTGCGCGAGTGACCCTGAGTCCAGTATACCCGCACGTCCTGACACGGCCGCAATCCCCCCGGGATATGCCTGGCATGGACATGACGCTGACGCTCCGGGAGTTGCGCTCAGGCGCGCCGTTGGGTACTCTCTTGCAGCACACATGGCCAGGTAGCTCAGTTGGTAGAGCAGCGGATTGAAAATCCGCGTGTCGGCGGTTCAAGTCCGTCTCTGGCCACCATAGTCACTTCTCGCGACCGGTCCCTGTGGGCCGGTCGTCGTGCGTCTCGAGACCGGGCGGCGGGTCCACCTCGGAGACGGCGTATCGCCCTCCTCTGAAGACGGACGAGCGGTCTTGGACTGGTATCTGTGGTAGCTCGCACATCGTCGGACCCATTCACCGGAGCGGCTATGAGCGGTGACGCAAAGAACAGCAGGTCCGATTCCGCGCAACGCGATCCAGTCTGCGGGGACCAGCAGGCGAGCGAGCCACTTGCCGAAGCGCTTGCTCGCAACTGCCATCCGACCCCCGCGCGCATCGCGAGGGCCGACTCGGTCGTCGCGACCGCCGAGGGAAGCAGACTGTTGGTCGACAGCATGTAGAGGGCCTCGCCCTGCACGAGATCGTGCTCGATGAACATGGCGAGCCGTGCGATTACCGTTTCCTGGAGATCAACCCGGCCTTCGAGGCGCTGACCGGTTTGGCTGCCGGCGATGTCATCGGCAAGACCGCGCGCGAAGCCATACCAGGCTTGGACCCATCCTGGATCGAGCGGTACGCCGCGGCCGCCTCCACGGGTGTGCCGGCGCGCTTCGAGCAGTACTCCTCCCCGCTTGGGAGGCACTTCGAGGTGGTGGCGTACTCACCTCGGCCGGGGCAGTTCGTGACTCTGTTCTCCGACATCACGGAGCGCGTGGAGCAAGCCGAGTCCCAGGAGCGAGCAAGGTTGCTCCTTGAGGCGAGTCTCGAGAGCCAGAAGGGCACCATCCTCTTCTCCATCGACCCGCAGTACCGGTACCTCTACTTCAACGAGGCACATGCCGAGGTGATGCGCCAGGCGTACGGCCGTGCGATCAAGCTCGGCGACTGCGTTCTCGACCACATCACCAACAACGACGACCGGGTGGTCGCCAAGGACAACTACGACCGAGCGCTCACCGGGGAGTCGCACTCGAACATCCGAGAGTACGGCGACTCGGCAGTGGCAACGTACGAAAGCTACTTCAACCCGATCAGGGACGATCGCGGGGCCATAATCGGCGCGACGGGCATGGCCCGGGACATCTCTGAGCGCATCAAGCAGGAGAAGGAGCTACGGCTCAGCGAAGAGCGCTTCTCGGCCCTGTTCCAGCAGGCGCCACTCGGATACCAGTCGCTCGACGAGGACGGATGCTTCATCGAGGTGAACCAGGCGTGGCTGGACACCCTCGGCTACGAGCGGCAAGAAGTCATCGGTTCCTGGTTCGGCGACTTCCTGGCTCCGGAGTATGTGGACGCGTTCCGGGGGCGGTTCCCTCTGTTCAAAGAGCGGGGGGCGATCCATTCCGAGTTCCAGATGATGCACAAGGACGGAAGTCGGCACTTCATCGCGTTCGATGGCCGGATCGGGCACAACCCCGATGGGAGCTTCAGGCAGACGCACTGCATCCTCGCGGATGTCACCGAGCGGAAACACGCGGAGGAGGCGC
>CAZSUO010000109.1:0-6306 GCA_964610065.1 uncultured Coriobacteriaceae bacterium
CTGCTGGCGCGGCCGCTGGCGCGGCCGCTGACGATCACCCGCATGGCGCGCGTGTTGGAGACGCGCCACCCCGATATGCAGGAGCGCATCAGCTCGGCGATCGAGCTGGCCGCACAGGGCGGGGAAGAGGCGGCGCGCGCGTCGGCCGAGCTGATCGCCCTGCTCACGCAAGACGCGACGTCCGACCTGGCGGGCGTGCATCCCAAACAGGAGTTCACGGTGCGCACCGTCAAGCCGTTTCTGACGGCGGCGGCCGCTGTCGCGGCGGTGCTGTGCCTGCTGCTGGCGGCGTGGCCGAAGCAGGGCTGGCTGCTGCTCTTGAGGGCGCTCGCGCCGCACCGCGAGTTCGACACGCTGCAGGCGAGCGTGCTGGAGGTCAAGCCGGGCGACCTGATGGTGTTGGAGAAGAGCCCCTTGCATTTCGAGGTCAAGGCGCCTGAGCGCCACGGGCTGCGGGCGGAGATCCATTTCCAGCGGAGCGGCGGGCGCAAAGCCGTCGAGCGCATGAAGCGGCTGTCGGCGCAGGGCGCCGCGACGGCCGTGTTCGCGCTGGACCTTCCTTCGGTCGAAGAGAGTTTCGAATACCGGGTCCGCTATGGGACGGGCTTCACGCGGCCCTACTCGGTGGTGGTGATGACGGAGCCGCGGGTTCTTGAGATGCGCGTCGCTTACGCCTATCCCGCCTACACGGGACTGCAGGCGACGCAGCAGGTGGGCGAGGCGCAGACGATTTCGGCGGTGGCGGGCACGCGGGTGCGCATCGAGACCGTGTTCGACCGCGCCTGCGCGTCGGCGCTGCGGATCAACGCGCTGGCGCTGCCGAGCGCGGTGGCCTCGAACGCGGTCTGGCTGCAGACGCTCAACACCAACCGCACCGGGCGGTGGTCGCTGGCGCTGCGCGACACCTACGGCTTCACCAACCGGCCGGTCTGGTCGGCCTTCACCGCGGTGCCGGACCGTCCTCCGGAGGTTTCGCTCGTGACGCCGGAGGCTTCGCGGCTGACCCTGCCTCCCACCGACCGGCTGGTGTGCGGCGGGGTGGCACTTGACGATTTCGGGTTCGGCGAGATGTCGCTGGTGATCGAGACGGAGAAGCGCAGCCAGACGGTTCTGCCGGTGAAGGTGACGCGAGCGTCGCCGACACGAGCCCGGCTGGAAGGCGTGCCCGACTTGCAGGCGCTGTACGGGCAGAACATCCGCAGGTTCAAGCTGTTTCTGCGGGTGGCCGACAACCTGCCGCCGGAGCTGGGCGGGCCGCAGGTGCGCGAAAGCCGCGCGGTCACGGTGACGCTCGACCCGGGGGCTCGCACCTTGCGCGAACAGGTGCGCGAAGAAACGCGCAAGGATTTGGAGGCGCTGCTGCGCAAGGCGAATCAGGAGCTGCACGAGGCCGCCAACCGCGTGGCGCAGGAGAAGTGGGCGTTCGACAAGCCCGAGCTGCCCGAGAAGGCGGCGGAGAAGCTGGAGCAGGCGCGCGAGTCTGCGGTCAGGGCCGAGGAGCTGATGGAGCGGGCCGCGAGCGTGACGGAGAAGACGCCGTTTGCCGCGCTCGCGAAAGACATCCTCGATGTGCGCGACGAGAAAGTCGAGCCGGCATTTCAGAAGCTGCAGAAGATTCCGCTGGCCGAGGCGGCCGAGCGCAAGCAGGCGGGGGATGGGGCTGAGCGGGCGCTGCGCGAGGCGGCCGAGAAAGTCAACGAGCTGATCAACAAGAATCTTCAGGAAGAGAACCGGAAGCAGGAAGAGCAGAGCCGGCTTCAGGAACTGGCGCAGCGCGAGGCGGCCTTGGCGGAGCAGGCGCAGGCCGACACGATGAACCGGCAGGAGATGCAGGAGTGGGCGAACCGCCAGAACGAGGCCGAACAGAAGCTGTGGCAGAGCAAGCCTCAGCTGGAGGAGTCCGCGTTCAACAAGGCGCTGGAGAGCGTGCGCCAGGCGCGGGAGGCGATGCAGCAGGCCGACCGGGCTTTGACGCCCGAGGCGGACCAGGCGCTGCGCCGCGAGGAGTCTGCGGCGAAAGAGGCGGGGAAGGCGGCGACGCTGGCCGAGAAAGCCGCCGAGCAGGCGCTGGAGGCAGCGGAGAAGGCCGAGGCCTTCGCCGAGACACGGGCCGCCTCCGATGCCGCCCAAAAGGCTGCGGAGAAAACGGTGGCGGCGGCTGAAAAGGCGGCGCAGGCGGCGCAGGCGGCGGAGCAGGCGGCGGAGAAACGGCAGGCGAACGAAGCCGTGGCCGACGCGGCCGCGCGCAAGGCGGTCGCGGAGCAGGCGGCGCAGGCGGCGGAAGAGGCTGCGAAAGCGGCACAGGAGGCGACTCAAGGCGCGGAGCAGGCGCAGCAGTCCGTCGAGGCGCGGCAGGCGGGGCAGAACGAGCAGGCCGCAGCGGCGCAAAAGAAGTCCGAGGCGCAGACGCAGGCGGCGAAAGAGACGGCCCAGAAGGCCAACGCGGAGGCGGTTGAGGCGGCGCGCCAGGCGGAGCAGCAGGGCCTGGAGAAAGCGGCCGAGGCCGGGCAGCTCGCCTCCGAGTCGGCGGCCTTCACGCAGCGCGCGGCGGAGCTTGCGCACGACGCGGCGGAGAAGTCCGAGGCGGCAGAAGGGATGCGGGACGCGCAGAAAGAGGCGGCGCTGAAAGAGGCCAAGGGGCTTTCCGAACAGGCCAAGCAAGTGGCGGGCGAGGCGGCGGAGAAGGCTGCCGAGGCCGCGCAGCGTGCCAAGGAACAGCTCGAGCAGCTGGCGCACGAGGCGCAGGCCGCCGCCGCCAAGCAGGCGACTCCCGAGGCGGTGACCGCGCAGGCGCAGGCGGCGGTGAAGGCCGCTCAGGAGGCGGTCGCCCAGGCGCGGGAGGCCATGGCCACAGCGCGGCAGGCGGTGGCCGAGGCCAAGGAGGCGCCGCCGCTGAATCAGGCGAGGGCCGGGCAGCTGGCCGAGGCCGCTGCGATGGCCGATCAGGCTGCGGAGCTGGCGGAGCAGTCCGGCGAGCGCACGCGGCAGGCCGAGCAGAGCGAGCTGGGGGCGGCGCAGGAGCGCGGCGAGACGCGTCAGGCGCTGCACGAGGCGCAGGCCGCCGCACAGCTGGCCAAAGAGGCGGCGGCGATGGCCAAGCAGGCGGCTCAGCAGGCGACGGCGGAGTTGGGCGCGCTGAAGCAGGCGTCGGCCGAAGCGGCCAAAGAGGCGGCTCAGCAGGCGGGCGAGGCCGCGCAGAAGGCGGAGCAGGCGGCCAAGCTTGCGAAGGGGCTTGAGAATCAGGATTTGAAGCAGGCGGCGGCCCAGAGCGCGGAGTCCGCGAAGCTGACGGGTGAGGCTGCGGATCTGGCGCGGCAGTCGCTGCAGACCGCGGCGCAGGCGAGCGCGGCGACCGATGCGCAGGCGGAAGCCCAGGCGCAGGAGGGTCAGGCCAAGGCCAAGCAGGCGCTGGCGCTGGCGCAGCAGGCTCAAAAGCAGGCGGCCGGGCGCGCGGAGGCGGAGGCCCCGCAGCGCGAGGCGGCGTCCAAGGCGCGGCAGGTCGTCGCGGCAGTGCTGCCGGCCGTGGCGGCCCAAGAGAAGAAAGAGGCGGAGGCGTGGCTGCTGGCGCAGGGACGGCTGGGCGGCTCGACGCGCCACGCGGCCGAAGACGGCGGCTCCGGCGGCTTCGGGCGCTCGGCGCAGGTGCCGCTCAATCAGGACTGGATCCGTTTTCGCGGGGAGATGGGCTCGGAGGCCTATGAGGAGATGCTCAAGAAGACCCCGGCCGAGTACCGCGAGCTGGTGAAGCAATATTTCGAGGAGCTGTCGCGCGAAGGCCAGGCGACGCAACGCTAGTAGAGCCTTGCCGTGTGACTGTCGAGGCATTAAATTTTTGGTGCGAGGGACGGCCCCGTCACCGAATCAGGGGAGGGCGAGGGCTTATCGCAGCGGGGGGGGAGTCGGCCGAACCTGTGTTTCTTGCCTGGAAAATGATTGAGACGACTTTTTCTTTTTAAATAAGGCTTGCCAAAACGACGCTCGGCTGGTAAAGAAGATCAGGAATTGAGTCAAGAACGATGCGCCAAAGAAGGAGGACAACATGGACAAGAGAAAGATATTGATAACGGATAACGATGCCCGGCGACTGGGGGAGCTCTTGGCTGTTGCCGGCGAGTTCAAATACCAGGGCAGGGCTGATTTGGCGGCCTTGGCAGGGGAACTGCGCCGGGCACAGATTGTGGATTCTCGGAAGGTGCCGGGGAAGGTCGTTACGATGAACAGCCGGTTGGTTGTCGAGGATCTCGACAACAATCAGGACTGGGAGTTCTCTCTGGTGTTCCCGGCCTCGGCGAACGCCGACGAGGGCAGGATATCGGTTCTGTCGCCTGTCGGGACAGCCCTTCTCGGTTACTCTGAGGGTGATCGAGTTGAGTGGGCGGTGCCTGCTGGACGACGTCGCCTGTTGGTCAAGAAGGTGGCTTATCAGCCTGAAGCGGCGGGTGACTACCATCTTTGAGAGTGATGGGTAAGGCAGGGAGGGTGGGGCTCAAGAAAACGAAGGAGGTGCGAGATGATGATGTCCGTATTGGCGGAGAAAGTGGGTCAGGAGTGGAGGGTGTCGCTGGTGCCGCCGCATGTGGCGCGGGCCGTGGCGGAATACGGTGCGAAGGCGGGGTGCACCACGGATGACGCTGTCTTGCTGGTCGCGGGCAGGGGACACACGAAGTGCGACATGTTCAAGCCTGAAATTCGGATCAAACTACACGAGCCAGACGGGTGAGTGGAGTGCAGGGTGCCTCCGTTTGGAGAGCCCCTGCCTTCTCGACATACTGAAGCGGGAAGAGCGGTTCCGCGACCATAGGAGGTCGCCAGCCAAATTCTTGACGAGGAGTTGGAATCCTATTTGTCCGAGATTTTCGGACTGCCCGTGCGCGTGAAGCCAGACCTGAAAACCGCAGAGAAGCTGCCGATCTTCTTGAGCAGAATGCTGAACGACGACTACTGTCGTTATGTGGTCAACTCTCGAGCGCGCATCAGGGACTGCCTCAGCGGTTGCTGAACGAGACCGAATCGAGCATGAACCAGCCCCAGAAGTAGTTGCGTGTGGCTCGGAAGGCGTCGCCGCCTTCGACGTTTTTCTCGTTGTCGGGGGTGGGGTTCTTGAGCTGGATTTCGTTCGCTCCAGCGTGGAGGAGCCCGGCGGGCAGATGGAGCGTCCATTCGGTGTGGGCGTTCTTGGACCACTTGACCGGGCCTTTGTAGAGCACGGACGCGTTGACCGAAACTTCGATTTCGGCGACAGCCTCCTTCTCGTTGTCGATGCCCTTCAGAATCATCTCGACCTCGCCCCCCGGCGCCTCGTCGAGATCGAGGCGGGTGAAGATGAGCCCGAATCCGCTCGATTCGCGGCGGGCGATGCGGACGTCGAAGCCCTCCTTGTTGCGCCAGAAGCACTGCTTCTGCAGGATGCCGCCCATCATCCCCGAAGCGGGGATCATATAGCCGTCCGCGGTCTTCTTCTGCCTGTTCGGAAACTCTGCGCCGAGCGACTTCACCGGGTCTTCGATGAGCTTCTTGATCTCCGGCGCCTGTGTCCAGTCGCTGCGTCCCTTCGTGCTGATTTCGTACATGCAGTTGTCATGGAACCAGTTCGCCGGATCCACATTTCCCATGTAGCTGCCGCCTTCTTCAGTGCAGAGGCGCGCGAACTGCGCGACGCACTCCGCCCAGGGCTTCACCTCCTTGGCGGATATGTTGCCGCGGCCGCGGCCGACGCCGTCCAGATAGCTCCAGAGGAACTCGATCCTCTCCTTGCGAACGCGGGACCGGAGCGCCTTGTCGTCCCCGCAGAGCCGTTCCGCCTCCGCGAGCAAAGGCAACGCCTTCGCCGCGAATTCCTTGGTGACGAAGCCCTTCAAATGTTGCTCGCACCCCTGCACCCAGTCGCGCTTCTTCGGCTCGGCCATCGCCATGTCGAAGAATTCGCGCATGGGCTTCGCCGCGGCGCCGTAGCACATGTCGAGGAACGCGTAGGCGAGCTTGCGCTCGTCCGCCTTCGGATCGACCTCGATCCGGGACAGGACGTAGATGAGGAGATCGGTGAACCCCGACGCCTGGTTGATGAAGCCGGCGCGGTGGGCGGGGTGGAGGCCGAAACGGTACGTCAGCAGGCTGCGGTGTTCCGCGAAGTCGCGCGTGAGCCACACGTCAGCATCGAAGCCCGGCCAGAAATTGAGCCATTCGCCGCACTGCGAATAGTAGGCGACGAGCGAAAGGTTCGGACAGACCTCCTTGCGCCAACCGGCGAGCGCCTTTTCGCCCTTCGCGTTCGAGGGATGGGGGATGAGCATGCAGCTCGGCCAGTAT
>CAZSUO010000110.1:0-6290 GCA_964610065.1 uncultured Coriobacteriaceae bacterium
CTTCGCCGCAGCCTTGGGAGCAGGCTTCTTCGCGGGGGTCGTGGCGACCTCCTCCATTGACTGGTCCGTGGCTTCCTGTGCGGTCTTCTTCGATGCAGCCGTCACGTGCTTTACTCCGCCTCCACGTCTGTTGCAGCGCTTCGGGGAGCACGCATGCCCGCCCGTGTGCGCTGTAGCTCGGCGATCTCGCCGAACAGCCGGTCGTATGACTCCGCGTCGCGCGCGGGGTCCAATGCCTGGAGTTCACCCTTCTTCATAGAGATTAGACGTCCGAGTGCGAACTCCTTGACCCGGACGGCAACTTCCCGAAACGCATATTCTAGGCTGTCGGCTCCCGTAGCGTCCACCAACCAACCGGTGAGCACGGTAGCCGCCTCGCGATCCGTGTTGGCGACGATGGCGTACAGCTCATCGCCGACCGCATCCCCCGCACCGCAGATCACCTCGAGCAGCCTGCGGGCGCGCTCACCGCCCACGGCACCCTCTGCAAGCAATTCCCGTGCCTCGGCGCGTACCGAGGGGGCAAGCGCCGCCAGACGCACGAGCTCGCGTTCGGCCTTCTCCTCCGCGCTCGCCAGACGCACGGGCACCGGAGCGGGCACTGGAGCCGAGCTCTCGGGACCCTGCTGACGGCGCTGCTGTGGCACGGCGCGCTCAACGGTGGTGTAGTCGGTGCCGAGGCGGCCGGCGATGTACATCACGTAGTCCTGCGCCAGAAGCGAGCCGCGCACCGGCGTGAGCACCCCGGCCGCATCCGCAAGCGCGGCGGCGCGACCCTCCGGGCGCGAGAGGTCGTGCGACTCGAGCCGACGGTCGATCGCGAACCGCAACAGGGGCTGTGCACCCTCGATGACCGCACGTACCGCGTCGGCGCCCTCGCTTGCCACAAGGTCGGCCGGGTCCTTGCCGCCGGGGATGATCGCCACGTCCAGGTCCACGCGCGAGCTCCCGGCCTCAGGCGTGATGCTCCAGTCGAGGAACTCCGCGGCCCTGAGCGCCGCACGTTGGCCCGCGGCATCACCGTCGAACAGGTACACCACACGCGTGCCGAACCTGCCGAGCAGCTTCACATGGCGCTCCGTGAGCGCGGTGCCGAGGGTGGCCACGGCGATCGGCACACCGGCCTCGTGCAGCGCGATCACGTCGGTGTATCCCTCCACCACCACCGCAGTGCCATTGGTGACGATCTCGTTGCGCGAGCGGTCGAGCGCGTAGAGCGTCCCCGACTTCTGGAAGATCGGCGTCTCCTGGGAGTTCAGATACTTCGGCTCTCCGGCCCCCACGACACGCCCCCCGAAGGCGATGGTGCGCCCGTGCAGGTCGTCGATGGGAAACATGATGCGGTTGAAGAAGCGGTCCTTGAGCGACGGCCCGTCGGCGAGCGCGAGGTTCGCGTCCACAAGCTCGTCACGAGTGAAGCCGGCGTCGAGCATGTGTCGCACGAGCGTGTCTCGGCCCTGCGGGGCGTACCCGAGCTTCCAGCGCTTCGCCACCTCACTGCCGAAGCCCCGGCCCGCCAGGTACTCGCGCGCCTGCGAGGGTCCGCTGCCGGTGCCGCTCGTGAGCTGCTTGTGGAAGTACGCGGCGGCCTCGGTGCACGCGGCGATCAACCGTTCCTTGCGCCCCACGGGGACCCCGGCGCCACCCACCTCCACGATGTCGATGTGCGCGCGCTCTGCGAGCCTGCGCACCGCATCGGGGAACTCGAGGTGCTCGGCCTCCATCACGTAGCCGAAGGCGTCGCCTCCCCTGCCACAGCCGAAGCAGTGCCACAGCTGGGTGGTGGGATCGATCTTGAAGCTGGGAGTCTTCTCGCCATGGAACGGGCAGTTGCCCCAGAACAGCCGGCCCTTCTTCTTCAGCACGACCGTCTCGGATACCAGAGAGATGAGATCGGTGGCGTCACGGACGCGTGCGACATCCTCATCGGCGATACGCCCCATGACACCTCCTGTGCTTCGTAGCGGTCAAAGGTACATACCCCAAAGCGTCAGACGCGCGTGCTCCCGGGTACCAGTATCGGCACCCGGGAGCACGTGACTTGACGCGATGACGTCACTAGCCGCCGTGCACCTTGAGGAACAGCGGCACGAACACGAGCGAGACGACGGTCATGAGCTTGATGAGGATGTTCATGGCCGGGCCCGAGGTGTCCTTGAACGGGTCACCAACGGTGTCGCCGACCACGGCGGCCTTGTGGGCCTCAGAGCCCTTGCCACCGTGCGCGCCACCCTCGATGTACTTCTTGGCGTTGTCCCACGCGCCACCGGCGTTGGCCATGAAGACGGCCATCAGGAAGCCGGTGACGAGCGCACCGGCGAGCAGACCGGCGAGCATCGAGAGGTTCACGACACCCACGAGGATCGGCACGGCCACGGCGATGGCGCCGGGGACGACCATCTCCTTGAGCGCGCCCTTGGTAGAGATGTCCACGCAGGCGGCGTAGTCCGGCTTGCCGGTGCCCTCCATGATGCCCGGGATCTCCTTGAACTGGCGGCGGACCTCACCGATCATGGCGAAGGCCGCACGACCCACGGCGCCCATGGTGAGCGCGCCGAAGAGGAACGGCAGCATGCCGCCCACGAACAGACCCGCGATGACGTAGGGGCTTTCAAGCGACATGTCGATCGTGAGACCGCCTACCGCGAGGCTCTGGCGGAACGCCACGAACAGTGCCAGGGCGGTGAGACCCGCCGAGCCGATGGCGAAGCCCTTGCCGATGGCGGCGGTGGTGTTGCCCACGCTGTCGAGCGAGTCGGTGATCTTGCGGATGTCCTTGCCCATCTCGGCCATCTCGGCGATACCACCGGCGTTGTCGGCCACCGGGCCGTACGCGTCGACACCCACGGTGATCGCGGTGATCGAGAGCATACCGAGCGCGGCGAGACCGATGCCGTAGATGCCCGAGAGGTCATTGTCCGGCACGGCCAGGTTGCCCATGACGTAGCTGGCGAGGATGCCGATGGCTACGACGATGATCGGCAGCGCGGTGGAGAGCATACCGGTGCCGAGGCCCTGGATGATGTTGGTGGCGGTACCCGTCTCAGACGCCTCGGCGATCTTACGCACCGGCTTGTACGCGTCGGAGCAGTAGTACTCGGTGATCTTGCCGATCAGGATACCGGCGATGAGACCGGCAACGACCGAGCCGAAGAACCAGATGCGCGACGGATCGGCATCGGCGCGCGTGCTCCAGTGCCAGAACAGGTAGCCCATGCCCGCGACCTCGATGACCGCGGCCACGTAGGTGCCCATGTTGAGCGCGGAGTGCAGGTGGGCGCCTTCCTTGGCGCGCACCGCGAACAGGCCGATGATCGACGCAACGATACCGAAGGCGGCGATCAGCAGCGGCGCAGAGACGCCGTACATGAAGTCGATGGACTTCGCGGCGCCCGGGACGAACCACAGCGACACGGCGAGCACGATCGGCGCAAGGATCGAACCCACGTAGCTCTCGAAGAGGTCGGCGCCCATGCCGGCCACGTCGCCCACGTTGTCGCCCACGTTGTCGGCGATGGTGGCGGGGTTGCGGGGATCGTCCTCGGGGATACCGGCCTCGACCTTGCCCACCAGGTCGGCGCCCACGTCGGCGGCCTTGGTGTAGATGCCGCCACCCACACGGGCGAACAGCGCGATCGAGCTGGCGCCCATCGCGAAGCCGTTGACGATCTCGGAGCTGGCGATCGGGTCCTCACCGGTGACGATGAAGATGATGGCCCAGAGCGAGAGACCCAGCAGGCCGAACGACGCGACCGTGAGGCCCATCGTGAGACCCGAGCGGAAGGCCACGTTCAGGGCCTTGGCGACGCCCTTGGTGGCCGCCTGGGCGGTACGCGCGTTGGCGCGGGTGGCCACGTGCATGCCGATGAAGCCGGCCGCGGCGGAGAGGAAGCCACCGGTCAGGAACGCCACCGCGGTCAGCCAGTTCACGGCCAGACCGAGGACGACGGACACGACGGCGGCAAAGATGATGAGTACGCGGTACTCACGGAGCAGGAACGCAAGGGCGCCTTCCTGGACCGCCTTCGAGATCTCCTGCATGCGCTCGGTGCCGGGATCCTGCTTCAGGACCCAGGTGCCCAGATACGCGGCCATGATGGTGCCGAGTATCGCGGCTGCTGGCGCGAGCCAAGCAATCCAGTCTGCCATGAACGTGCGTCTCCCTTCGTGGTGAATACGGCAACAGCCCAGGAGACCCCTCGCGAGCCCCCTCGGCGCTTTGGCGATGATAGCCGACCTCGTATCGCGCGGCAACAATCAGGTTACGGTGCGAGACAGCCGCGAGCTACAGGGCCCTACGCCGTGCCATGCGCCGGTCACACCCTCCAGCGGCTCGGGATCATGAGCCGCTCGTAGGTGCGGATCGCGAACCGGTCAGTCATGCCCGACACGTAGTCGGTGACCGCCTGGGCGAGGTCCTCAGGCCGTGCCGGCCGCTCGTCAGGCGGCAGATCGTCCGGGTTCTCCAGGTAGTGCACGAACAGCGTCTTCACCACGTTGTACGCCTTGGGTTCCTCGGACTTGGCGTTGGGCGAAAGATAGACGTTGTCGTACAGGAACGAGCGCAGGTCCATCATCGCCTTGTATACGCCCTCGCCCATCGTCACGAACTCGGAGACCGCCGTGGTCTCCACCAGGCTCGTCACCATGGTGGTGATGCGTTCGTTGATGGTGAGGCCGAGCACGGTCACGGCCGACTGCGGCAGGTCGTCCTCGGTGATCACGCCGCCGCGGATCGCATCGTCGATGTCGTGGTTCACGTACGCAACGCGGTCGGCGATGGCCACGATCTGCCCTTCGAGCGTGGAGGCGCGCTTCTTGCCCGTGTGGCAGCGGATCCCGTCGCGCACCTCCCAGGTGAGGTTGAGCCCCTTGCCCTCGTACTCAAGACTCTCCACGATGCGCAGGCTCTGCAGGTTGTGATGGAACGGATACGGCGCGTTGGGGTGCGCGTGGCGCGCCTCGCCAAGGGCGTCCGAGAGCGCGGACTCGCCGATGTGCCCGAACGGCGTGTGCCCCAGGTCGTGGCCGAGCGCGATGGCCTCGGTGAGGTCCTCATTCAGCCGGAGCGCACGCGCGATCGAACGCGCGATCTGCGCCACCTCGAGCGTGTGCGTGAGGCGCGTACGGTAGTGGTCGCCCTCGGGCGCCAGGAACACCTGTGTCTTGTGCGAGAGGCGCCTGAACGCCTTGCAGTGCAGGATGCGATCGCGATCGCGCTGGTAGTCGGTGCGGTAGGGGTCGGCGCCGGTGGGCCGCTCGCGCCCCCGTGTGGCCGACGAGAGCGCCGCGCGCGGCGAGAGCCGCTCGGCCTCGGCGGCCTCATACGCCTCGCGTGTGATGATGCTGCTGCCGCCCATGGCCCTTCCCTGCGATGCACGGAGGGCGCCGGGTCGTCCCGACGCCCTCCGTGGTGAGGTCTAGCGGTTGTCCGATGCGGTGGCCTTCTCGGCGAGCGACGCCTGCGCCGCGGCGAGACGCGCGAGCGGCACGCGGTACGGCGAGCAGCTCACGTAGTCGAGCCCGATGCCGAAGAACGTGTGCACGCTCTCCGGATCGCCACCGTGCTCGCCACACACACCGAGCTTGAGCGTGTGGTTGGTGGCACGGCCACGCTCGCAGCCGATCGCCACCAGCTGCGCCACGCCGTCGTCGATGGTCTCGAACGGGTTGCGGGCAAGCACCTTGCGCTCGAGGTACTTGGGCAGGAACTTGCTCTCGATGTCGTCGCGGCTGAAGCCGAACGTGGTCTGCGTGAGGTCGTTGGTGCCAAAGCTGAAGAAGTCGGCGACCTCGGCGATCTCGTCGGCGCACACAGCGGCGCGCGGCAGCTCGATCATCGTGCCGATCGGGATGGACACCTCCACACCGCACTCGGCGGACACACGGTCCACCACGGCCTGGGTCTCGGCGCGCAGCGTGGCCAGCTCGGCCTTCACGCTCACCAGCGGGATCATGATCTCGGGGAGCGGGTCCTTGCCCTGCTTCTTGAGTTCGCACGTGGCGCGCGTGATGGCCTCCACCTGCAGCGCGTAGAGCTCGGGATACATGATGCCGAGACGGCAGCCACGCAGGCCGAGCATCGGGTTGGCCTCGGACATGGAGTCGATCTGCGCGAGCAGACGACGCTTGCCGGCGAGCTTCTCGGCCGTGGCGCCGTTGCACTCGTCGCGCACGATCTCGACCTCGAGGTCACGCGGCGAATCGAGGAACTCGTGGAGCGGCGGGTCGAGCAGGCGCACCGTGACCGGCAGACCGTCCATCGCGGAGAAGATGCCGAGGAAGTCCTC
>CAZSUO010000111.1:0-6214 GCA_964610065.1 uncultured Coriobacteriaceae bacterium
GGCGGCACCAGTGCGCGGCTATACTGACACGGTTCGTCCGGAAGTTTCGCCGCCCCTAGCGGCTTGAGTGAGGAGATCACTGTGGATATCGTCGCATACATCGCTCTTGCTATTCACGTTATATGCGGAATTGGGATGATTGTATTCGTTCTGCTTCACTCCGGTAAGGGTACCGGAGTCTCGTCGCTGTTCGGCGCCGGCATGCCGGCGTCAGCAACGGGCACGGGGATGATCGAGAAGAACCTCGACCGCATCACGATCGCCTTTGCCGCTGGTTACGGGCTTACGGCGCTGCTCCTGATGATCGTCTACCGTCCGGGCGTGTAGCGCTCGGCCGACCCACACTGAGTGCGTGAATGGCCGCCGCAAGGCGGCCTTTTCGCTATCATTGCAGTTCGGTAACGGCCTCTACCGCTTGCACTTCCATGCAGGCATCGCCAAACTAATACGTTAGGCAAACGCAGTAGGCGTGGTCGGCCTGGTGACGTCCACCACGCCCGCAAGCCGCCGGAGCCACCGTAAGGAGGGATGTGCGAGGCGAGAGCAGCCATGACCGCAACGGATAGGACACAACAAACAGTCCTAGTACTGGAGGGAGGCTCTACCTTGTCCGAGCGAATTCGCAAGGGTTTTTCCATTCTTCTCGCGCTCGCGCTGGTCGCGTCGATGTTCTCGATCGCGGGTTGTGCAGCCGAGGAGGAGCCCGCTGACGACGGCGGCACCGAGGAGCCGGCGTCTGGCGTGACGAAGGGCGGAACGTTCAGCTTCCGTATCAACAACCCCGCATTCATCGACCCGGTGAACCTGCAGGAGTCCGAAGGCACGCAGGTCGGGCAGGTCGTCTTTGACAGCCTCGTGTCGTTCGATCCGCTCACGTCCGAGGTTCGTCCGGCCGCAGCCACCAGCTGGGAGTCCAACGAGGACGCGACCGTGTGGACGTTCAAGCTGGTCGAGGGCGCGAAGTTCCACGATGGCAGCGATGTCACGGCTGACGACTTCAAGTACGCCTGGGAGCGCATCTGCAAGCCCGAGAACAAGTCAGAGATCTCGTACCACCTTGGAGCCATCGAGGGGTTCGAGGCGTTGACCAAGGGTGAGGCAACGGAGCTCACGGGCGTCAAGGTCGTGGACGACTACACCCTGGAAGTCACGCTCAGCTACGGCTTTGCCGACTTCGAGTATGTCGTTGGGCACCCCGCCCTGGCTCCTGTACCGCAGGAGGCAGTCGAGGGTGGGGTCAAGTACACCGACGCGGAGGGCAAGGAGCAGACCGCTGACTTCTCTCTGATGCCGGTGGGCAATGGCCCCTTCAAGATGACCGTGCCGTGGGAGGCCGACCAGTACGTCAAGGTCGAGAAGTTCGCGGACTACTACGGCGATGAGCCGAACATCGACGCGATCGATTTCCGGATCATCGGCGACAACGACTCCGCCTGGCTGGAGTTCGACGCTGGCAACCTGGACTTCACCGACATCCCGACTGGTCGGATCCAGGATGCTCTCGCCACGTATGGCGAGAGCCCCGATGGGTACACCGCCAACCCCGGTGAGCAGGTTCTTCTCGGCCCTGAGCAGGCCATCTACTATCTCGTCATCAACAACAACGATGACGTGATGAAGAACGCGAAGGTCCGCGAGGCGATCTCCCTGGCCATCGACAGGCAGGAGATCTGCGACAAGGTCTACGAGGGCACGCGTGTTCCGGCATCGAGCATCGTTCCGCCGGGAATCGTCGGTCACGAGGAGGATGCTTTCAAGTTCTCCAAGTACGATGTTGAGGCAGCCAAGGCCGCACTGGCAGAAGCCGGTTACCCGAATGGCGAGGGCATGCCGAAGCTCGTGCTCGACTACAACACCGGCTCCAATCACGAGGATGTCTTCGCGCTCGTCCAGGCTGATCTGGCCGAGATCGGCATCCAGAGCGAGCTGCGCGGTTCTGAGTGGGCGCAGTACCTGGATCAGCTGGATGCGGGCGAGTACCAGGTCGGTCGTCTCGGCTGGGTTGCCGACTATCCGATCATGGACAACTTCCTCTACCCGCTCTTCAAGAGTGGCGCTGACGACAACAAGTCGGACTATACGAACCCCGATGTCGACAGCAAGCTTGACGAGGCCCGGAAGACCGTGGATGACGATGCGCGTGTCGCGCTGTATCAGGAGGTGGAGCGGATCGTTGGCGACAACGCCACAGTGGTTCCGCTCAACTACTACCGTCACACACGAGTCCTCTCCAGCCGCGTGAACGACGGCATCTTCTCGCCGAATGGGCTGTTCACCTTCGAGACCACCTGGCTCTCTGAGGCTGGCGCCAATTAGTGTGACGCTCATCTGAGTTCGAGACGTCCGCACCGGGGCGCTCCGGTGCCCCGGTGCGGACGTCGTATGTCGTCCAGGCTCCCGGCGAATCGCCGGAGTCCACTAGAAGGTCGGTTCAATGGTCAAGTATCTTGTCAGGCGAGTCCTGCAGATGGTTCCGGTGTTCCTCGGGGTCACGCTGATCCTGTTCGTGCTGCGCATTCCCGGATTTCTGCCCGGGGATCCGATCAAGCTCATAGTCGGGGAGCGTCCACTCTCGGCCGAGTTGCGGGCGCAAGTGGAGAAGGAGAACCGGCTCAACGAACCGATCCATGAGCAGTATGTGTGGTATGTGACTCAGGCCCTGCAGGGCGACTTTGGAAACTCGTATCAGAAGAACCGTCCCGTGGCTGAGATCCTTGGCGACAAGTTCCCAAACACGTTCCGTCTCGCCTTTGCCGCTATCCTCGTCGAGATCGTTGTGGGGATACTTGCCGGAATCATCTCGGCCGTGAAGCAGTACTCCTTCTGGGATGTTCTCGTCACACTCTCGACATCGGTGCTTGTGTCAGTCCCGGTCTTCTGGTTAGGCCTGCTGCTGCAGATGTTCTTCGGCATCAAGCTCAAGCAGTGGACCGGTGGTGCGATGTTCTTGCCGATCACAGGGATGGGTGACCCTCCGGATCTCGTGCATCTGATCCTGCCCGCGATCACGCTGGCGTCGGTCTCCACCGCGTATGTGGCCCGGATCATGCGTAGTCAGATGCTCGAGGCGATGGGTCAGGACTACATCAGGACCGCGGTCGCCAAGGGGCTTACGGAGCGCGCCGTCGTCTTCCGGCATGCGATGAAGAACGCACTGATACCCGTTGTCACGTACATCGGCATCGATCTTGGCGCCCTGATGGGCGGCGCTATTCTCACTGAGAGTGTGTTCTCGTGGCCAGGGGTGGGGAGAGAGCTCTATCTCGCGGTGCTGCAGCGTGACTGGCCGGTGGTTATGGGCGGCGTTCTGGTGGTCGTTCTGATCGTCATGGTCGTGAACCTCTTGGTCGACATCAGCTACGCCGTTTTGGACCCGCGCATCCGATACGGAGGTGCTGCGGAATGAGCGCCCGAAACAGGAAAGCGGGGGCCCCGTTCACTCCCGCAGGCGAACCGGTGGACGCTGGCGGCCATCTGCTCAAGGATGACCGGCCTGGCGCCGTGTCCATCCCCGGCGCTGGCGATATCCCACCTGGCCGCAAGACGCGTACGCTCTGGGGTGATGCCTGGACCCGTCTTCGCAAGAACAAGCTCGCGATCGCGGGGCTTGTGTGGGTCATCCTCATCATCACGGTCACGCTGTCAGCCGATCTGTGGGTGCCCCAGACCTTCGGCGACCCTACGTCAACGGAGTTCGATGGTCTGCTGTCCCCCTCCGCGACACATCCCTTCGGCACTGATCGAATCGGTCGTGACGTCTTCGCGAGGGTCATCTACGGCGCGCGGGTCTCACTTGCCGTGGGTGTGTTGGCGGTGGGGATATCGGTCATCCTCGGCCTGACGCTCGGGGCGCTCTCGGGCTACTATGGAGGGGTGCTTGACTCGCTCGTCATGCGCACCGCGGACATTTTCTTCGCATTCCCCTACATGCTCTTCGCTATCGCGCTCTTGGCGATTCTGGGTCCGGGCTACCAGAATGTCTTCATCGCGATCGGAATCCTTGGCTGGCCCTCCATCGCCCGAGTGTTCCGGAGCTCGATTCTCTCGGTCAAAGAGACCGAGTATGTCGACGCAGCCAGGGCGATGGGTGCATCCGACCTGCGCATCATGTTGCGACACGTCCTTCCGAATGCGATCGCCCCACTGATCGTGTACAGCACGATGAGCATCGGCGGAGCGATCATCACTGAGGCGGCACTCTCGTATCTTGGAATGGGTGTGCAGGCGCCGACACCGTCCTGGGGAGGCATGCTCTCTGAGGCCAAAGCGCTGATGGGTGTCGCTCCGTGGCTCACGATCTGGCCCGGATTCGCCATTCTGACGACCGTCCTATCGTTCGTGCTCATGGGCGACGGCATGCGCGATGCGCTCGACGTGAAGATGAAGGACTAGGACATGGCCTTACTCGAAGTCACAAACCTCAAGACGCACTTCACCACCCGTGACGGTGTCGTCAGGGCCGTTGATGGCGTGTCGTTCAGCGTGGAAGAGGGACACACGCTCGCGATCGTGGGCGAATCCGGCTCTGGCAAGTCGGTGACCGCGTTGTCGCTCATGCGGCTGATACCCGACCCGCCCGGCAAGATCATCGAGGGCTCGATCATCCTTCGGGGCGACGATGTACGCAAGATGGACGATAGCACCGTGCGCGCGATGCGTGGTGACCGGATCGCGATGATCTTCCAGGACCCGATGACCTCTCTCAACCCGGTGTTCAGGGTCGGTTTCCAGATAGGTGAGGCCCTGCGGATCCACAAGGGTATGACCCGCAAGGAGGCGGCCGCACGCGCCGTCGAGATGCTGGAACTCGTCGGTATCCCGAACCCCGCTGACCGTGCACGCGACTATCCGCACCAGTTCTCAGGCGGTATGCGGCAGCGGGCCATGATCGCGATGGCGCTGGCGTGCGACCCGGACATCCTTATCGCCGACGAACCCACGACCGCTCTCGACGTGACCATCCAGGCGCAGATCCTCGAGCTTATGATCGAGCTTCAACAGCGCAAGGGCACGGCGATCATCATGATCACCCACGACCTTGGCGTGGTGGCCGACATGGCCGACGACGTGATGGTGATGTATGCCGGCAAGCAGGTGGAGTACGGTTCCGCGCACGACGTGTTCTACCAGCCGCGCCATCCGTACACCTGGGGTCTGCTCGACAGTCTCCCGAGGCACGACATAGACGAGAAGGGGACGCTGCTTCCCATCGAGGGTCAGCCGCCAAGCCTGATCGATGTGCCATCGGGGTGCGCATTCCACCCGCGCTGCCCGTACGCGCAGGATCGCTGCGTCAAGGAGAGTCCTGAGTTGCGCGATATCACGTCGGGCCATATGGCGGCATGTCACTTCGCCGGTGAGGATGGTTTCGTTCGCGGCGAGGCCGTGCCGGTGACCGGGGGGGTGGAGTGATGGGAGACTTGCTGCGTGTGGAGGGTCTCGGCAAGCACTTCCCGGTCGAGCAGGGGCTCATCGCCTCGAGGCTCAGTAAGAAGGTCCACGCCGTCGACGGTGTGTCATTCACGGTCCGCAGCGGCGAGACGCTCGGCCTCGTCGGCGAGTCGGGCTGCGGCAAGTCCACCACGGGCCGCTGCCTGATTCGACTGATCGAGCCGACCGCGGGCACGATCGAGTTCGACGGCCAGGATGTACGTGCGCTGCGGGGCAAGGGCCTGCAGGCGTTCCGGCGCGACGTGCAGTTCATCTTCCAGGACCCGTACGCGTCGCTTAACCCGCGTATGACCATCGGCGAGATAGTCACTGAGCCACTGTCTGTTCACCGGATCGGAACGATGCAGGAGCGGCGCACGCGCGCGAAGGAGCTGCTGGAAGTCGTCGGCCTGAACCCCGAGCACATCAACCGATACCCGCACGAGTTCTCCGGCGGTCAGCGCCAGCGCATCGGTATCGCCCGGTCGCTCGCGCTGCAGCCCCGGCTGATCATCTGCGACGAGCCGGTCTCGGCGCTCGACGTGTCGATCCAGGCGCAGGTGATCAACCTGCTGGACGAACTGCAGGACCAGTTCGGGCTCACGTACGTCTTCATCGCCCACGACCTGTCGGTGGTACGTCACATCTCCGACCGTGTCGCCGTGATGTACCTCGGCAAGATCGTTGAGACCGGTGGGTGGCAGGGGTTGTACGATCAGCCCCATCACCCGTACACGCAGTCGCTGCTCTCGGCGGTGCCGGTGCCCGATCCCGACAAGCAGCG
>CAZSUO010000112.1:0-6193 GCA_964610065.1 uncultured Coriobacteriaceae bacterium
TTGGACCTTGAGGACGTGTGCAAGCGAATCGAGCGGCTGACCACCGGGATGATGCGATTCTGGCAGGCGCCTCAAGGGTGGGCGCCTGTGGCATCCGTTGGACTACTGACGAATGCGATGCTCGATGAGCAAGCGTCGCTGTCAGTGTCCCTCGCCCGATGGATTGATGCGACCTCGCCCGGCGACCTGATTCTCGCGTGGGCCAACCTTGGCGCTTTGGTCGAGGGCCAGTTGAAGTTGCTGCTCTCAGTCTACCTCGATGACTACACGAGCCACGCGGCGGTAGCGCTCACGCCGAAAGGCAAGAAGATGTATGAGAACTCGCCGGAGAAGCTGATGCTTGCGAAGCTACAGCAGTTCTGCGACGACCAAGTGTGGGACGCCGGTGACGTGTGGGACGACTACATCGGAAGGGTCCGGACCCGTCGCAACGCGATCCACACCTTCAAACAGATGGACGTGGGGACGTTTGCCGATTGGAGAAAAGAGGTCCGCATGCACCTGTCCTTCATCCGCCACGTGAACAGTCTGCTCCCGTATCCGGACGACATGTACGAGCCTCGTGAGTACTAGAATAGACTGGCGGACTCCGTGTATGTGGTAGACACCTGCGTCTTCAACTGGTTGCTCGACGGGCGGATTGCCGTGTCGGACCTGCCTCAGGGAGGGGACTACATCAGCACGCACGTGCAGGCGGATGAGCTTGGGCGAACGCCCTGCGAAGCGCGGCGGCTGGAGTTGCAAGCGGTCTTCCGCACGGTTGTGAACCGTGATGTAGCTACCGAGAGTGTCGTGCTTGGGGTTTCGCGGGTGGGTCGCTGCAAGCTGAGCGACGGCGAACTGTACGAGTCGCTGAGGGCGGCGCTCAACCAGCGCAACAACTCCAAGCAGAACAACAGTGAGGATGCGCTCATTGCCGAGGTGGCCATCGTCAACGGCTGGACGCTGCTGACAGCCGATCGAGATCTCGCCGGCGTCGTTGAGGAGCACTCTGGCCGCGCGGTTCTGTTTGGCGCTTAAGTACCGGCTGCGCCGCCGGTCAGCGGTCGTCCTCCAAGCCAGTGACTTGTCAGCGGCAGCCCCTGCGCCTCATCGGGCAGATCGAACGGCGTCGGCTGTAGATTGAAGGCAAAGACGACGCCGTAGAAGGTCAGCTCTACCCATGTCGCCTCGCCGGCCTCTTGCCACGTTGCGGTGATCGTCGCGTCCGGTTTCACGGTTGTCGACATCACGAGGTGGTTCGGGAACCCGGCATCGCCACGGATGAATGCGCGAGCAGCGTCGTATCTTGCGTGGCATGCGGCTTCGGGTCCAGCGTCATATGCAACCAGGCCCAGCCCGATCTTGAACAGCGATCTCGCCAGAGACGCAGGATCGAAGGGTTTCTTGCCCCTAGCCTTGACGTTGAACTTGACCTGTCCATCTCCCAGGTCTTCGGTCTCGAACAGGTCGCGGCCCGTCTTGCTTCGAAACTGAAGTTCGCGAGGCTTCGTCTTGAGCAGCTCGAACTCGCTGAACTCCGCGCGGGGGAACTTGCCCTTCTTGGTGAGTGGGACGTTGATCACTCGCAGTAGCGAAAGGGCATCGGAGTCGGCCAAGGTCTGGTCGAGTCGCGAGAGCGCGTTGTTGCACGCACCGCACACACATCCCTGCAGCACGAGGTCATCCACTCCAAACGCTTCTGGAATCACGTGCTCGACCGGTTCCGCGCCGCTCGTCTCGGCGAGGCAGTAGATGCATCGGCCGGTGGTCGGCTCGCCGGCGATCCAAGGCGTGGCCTCCATCGCTGCGATCAGTGCGTCCTGGATCTTGAAGACCACCTGCGCGTACTGCAGGCAGGCGCTGTGGAAAAGGAACTGCACGAGGTGGCGGATAGGGCCCGCGCCCAGGCTCTCGAGCAGCTGCTTCGCGTCCGTATTGTCTTCAAAGAGGTGACCCTCGGCGTAGGCAAAGTAGATGTCACGTGCGCTGAGCGCTCGGCCATTGAGGACCAAGTTAGCGTAGAGCCGCTCGTCCGCCGTCTTGAGTGCCACCGCGATGCAATCCTGGGCCTGAGCGTCGATGACTCCACCCTCGGCCAGGCACTCGCAGAAGGTATGCAGTTCCGTTGGCGAGGAAGCAGACATGAACGGGCGCAGCAGGGTCGAGTAGCGAACGAGTGCGGCGGTCTCCTCAAACGAGCTTTCGAGCGGCGAGCCCTCGTCGAACTTGAACTTGAGCGAGAAGTGTCGCTGACGACGCAATAATGACCACCCTGTGACGATTGAAAACTGACCACCCCTGTAGGCTCCAAGCCACGGCGACGTGGCAAGGAGGGTCAGTTGATTCGGCTGGAGGAATGGGTGGACATCGTTTCGATGCGCAAGGCGGGCGTCTCGATCAGCGCGATAGCCCGCGAACTGGGGGTCTCCCGCAATACCGTGAAGGCCACACTCCGGAGAGACGGGCCGCCCGAGTACCACCGCCGCGAAAGACCGAGCAAGCTCGACCCATACAAACCCTATCTGCTCGAGCGCCTGCGCGAGTTCCCCGAACTCTCAGCCAAGCGCCTCCTCGACGAGATCAGGGCTCAGGGCTACGAGGGACAGATCTCGATACTCAAGGACTTCACGCGTGAGCACCGGGTCCCGCGCAAGCGAACCGTCGTCCGATTCGAGACGCCGCCGGGCGAGCAGGCCCAGTGCGATTACGCCGAACTCGGAGTGCACGAGGTGCGTGGGATCCCCACCAAGATCTACGCCTTCACTATGCTCCTGGGCTTCTCGCGCTACCTCTACGTCGAGTTCTCCGATTCTTGCGCCTCCGAGGCCTTCCTCGCCGCTCACGCCCGCGCCTTCGCTTACTTCGGTGGGATGCCCCGTCGCGTGCTCTACGACAACGCCAAGGTCGTCGCCCTCGAGCACACTCGCACGGTCGTCACGTTCAACGTCGCGCTGCTCGACTTCGCGGGCCGCTTCGGCTTTCGCCCGCAGCTGTGCCGGCCCTACCGCCCCCAGACCAAAGGCAAGGTCGAGCGCACGATCGGCTACGTGAAAGACGCCTTCCTGGTGGGCCGCACCTTCACCGACATCGACGACATGAACACCCGGGTGCTGTCCTGGCTCGAAGAGGAGGCCAACGTACGTGACCACGCCACGACCGGGGTGCCGCCCGTGACACGTCTGCCGCTCGAAGGCCTGACCCCGATCTCAGAGGCGCTGCCCTGGGTGCCTCTGCGTGCGCCTGCGCCACTGACCGCGCCGAACCGCCCCGTCTTCCGCTTCCAGACCGCTCCTCCCGTCGAGGTGCGCCCGCTCACCGTCTACGAGGAGGTCTGTTCGTGAACTTGTCAGAGGAGAGACTCACGCACTTCGCCGAGAAACTGCGCTTGCCCGATGTCCCGGCGCTCGTGCCTGCGCTCGCACAACAGGCCGCCGAGCGCGAGTGGTCGTTTTCGGACTTCGCCGAAGCACTGCTTGCCGCCCAGTCGGAGGCCTCTGATGCCCGTGCCTGCGACACTTTGCAGCGACTCGCCGGTTTCCCGGCCAAGAAATCGATCGACGAGTTCGACTTCTCGTTCCAGCAAAGCATCAACAAGAAGCAGGTGACTGAGCTCGCGAGCTGCGCGTTCGTCGAGCGCGCTGAGAACGTGATCTTGCTCGGGCCGCCCGGTGTGGGCAAGACACATCTGGCGATCGCGCTCGGCGTCGAGGCATCGAAGCGGCGCCTGTCGGTGAAGTTCACTACCGCGGCCCGCCTGGTCGCCTCGCTCGCCGAGGCGAGAACCGCCGGCACCTTCTCGCGGCGGCTCATGGGGTTCGTGCGCCCGAGCCTGCTGATCGTCGACGAGGTGGGCTTCCTGCCGCTCGATGCCGGGGAGGCATCCCTCTTGTTCGAAGTCGTGTGCCGACGCTACGAGCGAGGCTCGATCGTGCTGACGAGCAACAAGAGCTACGGCGAGTGGGGCGAGGTGTTCTCCGGCGACACGGTGATCGCGACCGCGATCCTCGACCGGCTCCTGCATCACTCGACGACGATCTCGATCAAGGGCGAGAGCTACCGCCTGAAAGACAAGAAGAAGGCCGGTCTCGTCACGACGCCGGCCAGCTGAGGGTGGTCAATTTCAAATCGTCACAGGGTGGTCAGTTTTCAATCGTCATTGACAGAAGTTGGGGTCCTCGCCAGGCAGGGTGAATCCTTTGCCCAGTCTGGAGGAGGCGTTCAGGAACATCCGGATTCTGTTGGCGAGATCCACCAGGGGCCTCCTCTCTAGGGACGCGGTCGAATCGGGTCGCAGCGCAGGCGGGCAGCTCGGCGTCTACTTGCCGGACTTCTTCGGCTTGACGGTCTGCTTGTACGTCGTACCGGGGTTCTTCTTTACGGTGTTGTTCGAGACGAACTTGCCGGTCTTGGCGCTCTTGTTCACTTGTCTAGCCATTGGCCCTGCCCTCCTTTCTGCTGTGTCTCCACGCTGCGACCCGAAACCGAGTATGCGACGGCGCACTGACATCCATGGACACTAGGGGCACTAACTGTTGTGGTTGGCGTTTCGCGATTCCGCTATATCTTGTGCCTAGAGTGTCCGCCGCATGGACGATCAAGACAAGAACATGTGTTCGCTTATCCACTGTGGTTTCGGGGTGCGACCTGCAGTTTCCACCTCACCCACAGATTCATGGGCAGTTCTTGGGACGCTGAAGTTCTGGCATGGGGGACCACCGATCAGCAGTCTGACCAGATCGGCAATGCCCGATGCGGGACAAAATATGCATCAGTTGGCGCTAAGTGTTGTAGTATTTGTCCCATGAGACAGCCGACTGACAAGGCGATTGCAGCAGCCCAGGCGATCTTCACCGAGAGTGGCGGGGTCATGCGCACCGGGGAAGCGCTCGAGTCCGGCATTCACCGTCGGACTCTGTACTGGATGCGCGACCACGGGCAGCTCGAGACACTCAGCAGAGGTGTCTACCATCTGGCCTCATCGCCGTTTCCGGAGAGTCTGGACGTTGCGGTAGTGATGAGGCGAGTTCCCAGGGCAGTGCTCTGCCTCGTCAGTGCGCTCTCGTATCACGAGATCGGGACCCAGATCCCGCACGCCGTGCAGATTGCACTGCCAAGAAGCGTGAGGTCGCCCAGGATCGACTACCCACCGGTGCAGGTGTTCGCAATGAGCGACGCTGCACTGAGTGCGGGCGTTGAGGAGTACGAGATGGGGGAGACACGGATACGGGTTTTCAGCGTTGCGAAGACTATCGCCGACTGCTTCAAGTACCGAAACAAGATCGGGCTTGATGTTGCCGTGGAGGCGCTGCAGGAAGTGGTGCGGAAGCGTAGCGCCACCCCGGCGCAGATCATGGAGTACGCGCGCATCGTGCGGGTCGAATCGGTCATTGATCCGTACCTGAGGGCCCTGCTGTGAGCAAAGAGACTCCCACGAACGTGCCGGCGTCGGTGCGTGCAAGGTTGAAGAACAAGGCCGATGAACTAGGTCTCACGTTCACTCAGGTCCTGCAGTACTACGCGATGGAGCGCTTCCTCTTCCGCCTCTCAAAGACCGACTGGGCGGATGCGCTCGTGGTTAAGGGCGCGGCGATGCTTCGGGTGTGGGACGGCGCAGTGGCTCGCCCCACCAAAGACATCGACTTCTTGGGCCGTATCGACAGCTCTCCGGAGTCCATCCGATCGATGATTCGCGAGTGCCTCGAGGTCGCTACGGAGGACGGCCTCGAGTTCTCGGCGAAGGTCGAGGTGGAGCCCATCACGATCGAGGACCGCTATCCCGGCGCGCGCGCAGTGATCAGAGGGGCGCTTTCTGGCGGGCTCATCGTTCTACAGCTCGACATCGGCGTGGCGGACGTCGTAGTGCCGGATCCCGGCTGGGTGGACTATCCGACACTGCTCGACATGGAATCGCCGCGCATCTTGGCATATCAGCCGGCTACCGCGGTTGCGGAGAAGTTCCAGACCATGGTTGAGAAGGGCCTTCTGAACAGTCGCGTGAAGGACTACTACGACATCTGGATGCTCGCCGACTCTGTCGAGTTCGACGGCACCGAACTTCGGGATGCAATTCGAGCGACCTTCGATCGGCGGGACACTGACGTTCCCTTCACGCGGCCGAACGTGCTGGGAGACGAGTACACCAACCAGGCGACGACACGCGCCCAATGGGCGGCATTCGCGAAGAAGATGAATGCCTCGGGTGTTGAGGCGC
>CAZSUO010000113.1:0-6154 GCA_964610065.1 uncultured Coriobacteriaceae bacterium
GGGACCCACGTAAGGGCGAGGCCAAGCCTCGTGGTGAGCATGGCGCGCCTTAGGGGTAAGTCGTACCGTCCGCACCAGGCGTAAGGCCGATGCGGGCGAGAGGGCCGGTAGTGAGACTGCGGTCTTGCGGAAGCCCCGGTATGCGGGTGTGGGGCCAAAGACCAGGTCAGCCGGGTGGAAGCATCGTCCCTCACGGGGCGGCGAGTGGGTGAGGATCGAACGTGTGTGGAGGGAGACGGGCCGGTGAAACCATCTCGTGCGGTGGTGGCGCTATTGGTGATTGTGCTTGCGCTCGGGCTGATCGGCTGTGAGCCCAAGGCCGAGGAGCCTGCGCTCGTCCCGGTGGTCGAGCCTCCCGTGATCGCCGAGGCCGGCGTGCTCAAAGTCGGCGTCGACCTGTCGTATCCGCCGTTCGCGGGCACTGATGACGGCGTGAACGCCGGCATCGATATCGATGTGGCAGCCGCGATCGCCGAGCGCCTCGGGCTGCGGCTCGAAGTCGTGGACGTGAAGCCCTCGGGCATGGCATCCGCACTCGGGGACGGCACGGTCGACGTGATGCTTGGCGCCGTGCCGATCACCGATGCGGTCCTCGCCGATGTGACCACTGCCGGCAGCTACGTCATCGACGGCCCCGCGTTCTTCACCGCCGCTCCTGCCGAGGGATCCGGGGTGGCCACGCTCACGATCGAGCAGGTCGCTCCGCTGCGCGTAGGCGCGCAGACCGGCAGCGCCGCGTTCTGGGCGCTCGAGGCCGAACTGGGCGAGGGAGCCGTGACCGGCTTCGACACGCTCAAGGGCGGGTTCGACGCCCTCAAGGCTGGCGACGTCGACGTTGTCGTATCGGGGGCGGTCATCGGGGCATACATCGCACGCGACTACCCCGGCATCGCGTTCGCCGGACAGTTCGGCGACGCACAGCCTCTCGGCATCGCGGTCCGCAAGGACGCGGCCGAGCTTGAGGCCGCGGTGCGCGGAACGCTCGACGCGATGGCCGCCGACGGCGTGCTCCAGACGATCAGGCGGAAGTGGGTCGGTGACCTGCCGCAGCTCGCGGTGGCGCAGACTCCAGCGGGCGACTGACGCCGAGCCCACGCGTCGGGGCCATCGCGCTCCACCGGTCAGCGCTGCGTGCATACGCGCCCTGCTCTGGTTCCGTCGGCCTGATCCTTGACTGCATATTCGCCGCTCATCCACGGATATTCTGACGGCCATTCACGCATCGTGCTCTCTGTGCGGTATAGTTATGCACTGATGTAACACGGGGACACGGGGTGGCCCCGGCATCCGGCAGTCAAAGGAGGCTCCATGAGCAAGGCGAAGAAGTTCGTAGCTCTCTTCATGGCCCTCGCACTGGCGTTCAGCATGTTCGCGCTGACCGGCTGTGCGGCGGACGAGGAAGAGCCTGCGGGCACCGACACTGAGACTCCCGCCGAGGAGCCCAGCACCGGGATCACGGGCATTGCGGATCTCGGCGAAGGCGACAAGGTCGGCGTCCAGTCCGGTACCACTGGTGAGGGTTGGGCCAGAGAGAACCTCGAGCCCAAGGGCGTCGAGGTCGTCCCCTACGATGACATCCTGCTCGCCTTCTCGGCCCTGCAGGCTGGCGACGTCGACGGCGTGATCAACGACCTGCCGATCAGCCAGGATATCGTCAAGGACGAGGCTCGCGGTCTGAAGATCGTTGAGGAGATCCGCACCGACGAGACCTACGGCTTCGCGTTCAGCAAGGATGACACCGTTCTGCGTGACGCCATCAACTGGGCGCTTGCCGAGATCATCGCCGACGGCACGTACGACGAAGTGTACGAGGCCTGGTTCGGTGTGGCTCCCACGGCGTATCCCGAGGCCCTGAGTGGCATCACCGAGAAGCCTGCTGGCGAGCTGCCGCTCGGCACGCCTGGCAAGATCGTCGTTGGCTCGGACACGGCGTTCCCGCCGTTCGAGAACGTTGAGAACGGGGAGACGGTCGGCTTTGACGTTGACATCATGAACGCTATCGGTGAGAAGCTCGGCGTGACCGTGGAGTTCAAGAGCTACAAGTTCGACGCGCTCATCACGGGTGTCCAGGCTGGGACCGAGTTCGACATGGTGGCATCGGCGATGACGATCACCGACGAGCGCAAGCAGTCGGTGGACTTCTCGGACCCGTACATCAAGTCGGACCAGTCACTCGCGGTCAAGAAGGCCGACTAACGAGTAGCTGGCAGATGGCACTGTATACACACTGCTACGCCATCTGAGTAGAGCGGTATACTGGGGCCGGCGGAATCAAACCGCCGGCCCCATCTGCATCCGAATCAGCTCGGGAGGGCCCTTGAACGCGAAGCTCAGGAATGGCATTGGGTATGCGGCCAGCGCTCTGATCGCGGTCGTTCTGCTCGCGCTGCTGCTCACGATGACCGGTCCGGAGCGCGTGCTCTACGAGCACAAAGCGCCCCGGGGCAAGACGGGCACTGTCTCGGACGTCTACGTCGTCTCGCCAACGCGAGATGAAGTAACCCTCGGCAAGGCGAACGCAAACGTCATCGTCGATCTGGCCGAGATGGACGGCAACCTCGGCGCGACGCTGATCCGCACACCGGCCGGAGCCGGCATGGGCGAGGCGACCTGGATCCTTGAGGCGGAGGAGACGAGCCCCACGCCCGTTCTCCTTAATGGCGAGCCCGTCACCGGCACGCCTGAGGTGGGAGATGACGACGTCATCACCATCGGCGGTTCCGACGTGACGTTCACCGTGGGTCGCACCGGGTTCCCGGGGGCGATCGACTGGTGGGAGGCCGGCAAGATCTCGCACCTGTTCGCATCCCCGCAGGTCATGTCTGATGCGTTCCCGTGGGTGCTGAAGGCGTTTCCGGTGTCTCTCGTGATGGTGCTGGTGTCATTCACCCTCGCCATTCCCGGGGGACTCGCGCTTGCGTTCATGAAGATGGCCAAGGCACCGGTGTTCCGTTGGCCTGCCACGCTGTACGTTGACGTGGTTCGTGGCACGCCGATCTTCCTGCAGATCCTGATCGTGTTCTTCGGCCTGCCGCTGTTGCCGCCCTGGCAGATGCTGGTGGACGCAGTGCCAGCCATGAACAGTGCGGGCCTCCTTGGCATCACCTACTCGCTGTGGGCCCGGGTGTTCGTGGTGCTCAGCTTCAATTCAGCCGCCTACATGGCTGAGATCTTCCGCGCGGGCATCCAGTCCATCAACAAGGGACAGATGGAAGCCGCGCGGTCTCTGGGTATGACCACGCCGCAGGCGATGGCCTACATCGTGATCCCGCAGACCGTGCGACGCATCCTTCCAACGATGATGTCCGAGTTCATCCTGCTGTTCAAAGACACATCGCTCTTTGCTGCCGTAGGTGTGACCGAGATGGTCATGCGCTCTCGCGAGGTGGCGTCGAGCACGCTCAACGTGTCGCCGTACCTGCTCGCGGCGGCGTTCTACCTGGTGATCACCATCCCGCTCGGACGCCTCGTACAGCAGCTGGAGAACCGCCTCGCGCGCTCGGAGGGCGGCGGTCCGGCCACGTTCGAGAAGAGCACCAAGGACAACCTGGAGGCTGCGGCGGCCAAGAAGGCCGCGGCAGAGGCTGCCGCAGCGGCGAAGCTCGCGGATGAGACGGCCGAGGCCGACGCGCAGGCTCACGCAGACATGAAGAACGTTGTCCCGCCACGTGGATTCTCGGGAATGTGAGGGGATGGCGATGAGCGCACACGATGACACTCCCGCGTACAGCGGCCCGATGATCCGCATCCGCGATCTTCAGAAGGCGTTCGGCTCCGTTGAGGTCCTCAAGGGCGTGGACATGGAGGTAGAGAAGGGCGAGGTGGTCGTTATCCTCGGGCCGAGCGGCTCGGGCAAGTCCACCATGCTCCGCTGCGTCAACCGCCTCGAGGAGCCGACCGGCGGTGAGATCTGGCTCGAAGACATCATGGTCAACGACCACAAGACCAATATCAACGAGGTGCGGGAGCGCATCGGAATGGTGTTCCAGCAGTTCAACCTCTTCCCGCATCTCACGGCCAAGGGCAACGTGATGCTCGCGCAGCGCAAGGTGCTGAAGCGCTCGAAGGCCGAGGCCGAGCGCATCGCCACCGAGCAGCTCGAGCGCGTGGGGCTCGGCGACCGGGTCGACTACTTCCCCGCGCAGCTCTCCGGCGGCCAGCAGCAGCGCGTGGCGATCGCCCGGGCACTTGCGATGGACCCGCACGTGATGCTGTTCGATGAGGTCACCTCGGCCCTCGACCCCGAGCTGGTTCGCGGCGTGCTCGACGTCATGAAGGAGCTCGCCAGGGCGGGCATGACCATGCTGGTGGTCACGCACGAGATGGGCTTTGCCCGCGACGTTGCCACACGCGCCGTGTTCATGGACGGTGGCGTGATCGTGGAGGAGGGGACACCTGCCGAGGTGTTCGACAATCCGCAGCATGAGCGCACGAAGGACTTCCTCGGCCACATCTCGTGACCCATGGGAGGCGGTATGTGCCGCAAGCCGGGCGGGCGGCCCGCTGAGAGGCGGAGCCGCTCGCGGCTATTCTCAGGAGATGGCGATTCACCCCGCCGGAAGTAAGCCCCGGCGGGTATCTTCATCAATGACCGGACCACTACGAAGGAGGATGCGGTATGCAGATGATCGTGAAGGGGCGTCGCATGGACGTCACCCCTGCCATCCGCGAGTATGCCGAGGGGAAGATCGGGCGCGTTGCCAAGATCCTCGACAGTATGCTGATGAGTGCCGAGGTGGAGCTCTACACGGAGCGCAACCGCTCTATCGAGAAGGGCCAGATCGCCGAGGTCACCATCTACACCAAGGGGCCCGTGATCAGGGCCAAGGAGGCGGCGTCGGACATGTACGCCGCGATCGACCTTGTGAGCGAGAAGCTGGAGCGGCAGGTTCGCAAGTACAAGACCAAGATTGTCGACCGCCACACCAAGGGCGCACCGATGCCCGAGCCTGTGGCTCTGCCCGTGGAGGAAGACGAGCCGGCGATCGTGAAGACCAAGGTGCTGGAGAGCAAGCCCATGAGTGCCGAGGAGGCCATGCTGCAGATGGAGCTCCTGGGACACGACTTCTTCGTGTTCCGCGCCGAGGACGGGGAGGGCACTAACGTGCTCTACCGCCGCCACGATGGCGATTACGGGCTCATCACCTCAGCGTGATACACCTCTGGCGGATTTGATGCAGAAAGGCGCGGCACATGCCGCGCCTTTCTCATGTCCATGCGACAAGATGCGCCGTTCATCGGTTGACAGCTCGCGTTCGTCGTGGCTACTGTGATGGATGTGGGACCCGTGGCAGCGGGCTAGTCGTAGTACAGTCGCAGCATACGCTGAAGCAAGGAGCCCGGATGAACCCGGTGGTAACTCCCTCGCTCATCGCCGAGATCGAAGCGGCACTCGCACAGGTCTCAGAGATCCGTGCCGCACGTGTTGTGACATCTCCCTTGGGCGAGATCGACGAGATCCATGTGCTCGCACTGCCATCCAAGGCCCCCAAGCAGCTCGTTCGCGACATTGAATCCACGCTCATGGCCGCATTTGGCGTTGCCATCGACCACAAGAAGATCTCCATCGCGCAGCTTGGCCAGGAGTTCGTGCCGCAGGCCGAGGACGACACCAAGCCCCACGCGCGCGCACAGATCAAGAGCATCAACGCCGAGGTTGCTGGCGTATACGTGAACATAGCCGTGTCGCTCGACCTCGAAGGCGAGCTCTATGTGGGCAAGGCCACGGGGCCGGCGAGCCGCACCGGCCGCGAGCGGCTGGTTGCCGAGGCCACGCTGGACGCCATCGCGCAGTACCTGCAGGGTGCTTTCACCTTCGCGCTTGAAGACGTGGAGATCATCCGTCTCGGGCGCGAGAGCGTCGCGGTCTCCTGCGTGGTGCTCGTGACCTCGCTTGGCGAGCAGGCCTTCGCCGGATCGGCGCTCGTGCGCCAGAACGACAAAGACTCCATCGTCCGGGCCACGCTTGATGCTATCAACAGGCGGCTCGGGTTCTTGACAACCTCATAGATCAGTTTGGGCCAACGCCGTGGACACTAACGGTTTGAACACTGTCAGCACACGAGTGAGCGGAGCGGACAGGGTTCTTCCATCACTAGCGGGGTGGGAGAAGACACCACATCGACAGGGGGTCTTCTCACATGAAGCGTATCGC
>CAZSUO010000114.1:0-6150 GCA_964610065.1 uncultured Coriobacteriaceae bacterium
CACGCTCGAGGTCGAGGAGACGGGCGAGACGTTCCTCGATAACGCGCGCCTGAAGGCGCACGCCTACCACGAAGCGTTCGGTCTGGCCGCGCTCGCCGATGACAGCGGCCTTGAGGTCGACGAACTTGACGGCGAGCCCGGCGTGTACTCGTCGCGGTATGACGGCGAGACCGCGACCGACGCCGACAACAACGAGAAGCTGCTCACCGCGCTCGCCGACGTGCCCCACGAGCGTAGGGCCGCGCGTTTCCGGAGCGTGATCGTGCTCGTGGCTGAAGACGGCACCGAGACCGTCGCTGAGGGCGCGTGCGAGGGCTCCATCGCGTTCGAGCCGCGTGGCGCCGGCGGCTTCGGGTACGACCCGCTCTTCCTGCCCGAAGCGGCACCCGGTCGCTCCATGGCCGAGCTCGACCTTGCGGGCAAGAATGCCATCAGCCACCGCGGCGCCGCACTGCGGACACTGCACGAGTTGCTGGAGGGCTAGGAATCCCTATTTGCCCGCGGCGGCACTCGCCCCTATACTGGTCGATGCTCTCGAGCGTGAGGCCCGCGAGGGCCCCTGCCCGGGACCAGGTCGGGCTGTAGCGCAGCTTGGTAGCGCATCTGCTTTGGGAGCAGAGGGTCGCAGGTTCGAATCCTGTCAGCCCGACCATTTGTGCGGCGGTAGTTCAATTGGTAGAGCATCAGCCTTCCAAGCTGATTGTTGCGGGTTCGAGTCCCGTCCGCCGCTCCAGAGTCGACCTCGGTGCGCACGTGAAGCATCGATTGACAACATAGAGCGCGCCAAGTACCGTTTGCACTCGGCACTTCGGAGGCGCTCGATACGCGCCCGTAGCTCAGCTGGATAGAGCGGGAGACTTCTAATCTCTAGGTCGGGGGTTCGAATCCCTCCGGGCGTGCCAAGCAACTCATGGTGGGTGTAGCTCAGTTGGTTAGAGCGCCGGACTGTGGCTCCGGAGGCCGCGGGTTCAAGTCCCGTTACCCACCCCAGAGACTTCTGCAGCGGCCCGCCTCGTGCGGGCCGCTGTGTGTTACCCGGACCCCTGTCTCGGCTACACTTGATGCGGGGGCATCGCCTCAGCCGCTCGCTCCCGCAGCCGACCCGAGGAGCTCGAGATGCTCTCAGACATCGAGATCGCCCATGCCGCAACGGTGCGTCCCGCACGCGAGATCGCCGAGGAGATCGGCCTCGAGCCCGATGAGGTCGAGCCCAACGGGCGCTACAAGGCGAAGGTCACGCTCAAGGTCCTGGAGCGGCTGAAGGACCGCCCGAACGGCAAGTACGTGCTCGTCACGGCGATCACGCCCACTCCGCTCGGCGAGGGGAAGACGCTCACGTCAGTGGGCCTCGGCCAGGCGCTCCGCGCTACGGGCCGCTCGGCGTTCACCTGTATCAGGCAGCCGTCACTCGGCCCCGTCTTCGGCATCAAGGGCGGTGCCGCGGGTGGCGGCTACTCGCAGGTCGTGCCGATGGAGGACATCAACCTGCATCTCACGGGCGACGTCCACGCAATCACGGCCGCGCACAACCTCTGTGCCGCGTTCATCGACAACCACATCTATCACGGCAACGAGCTCGACATCGACCCGCACGCCGTCACCTGGCCGCGCGTGCTCGACATCTCTGACCGGTCGCTCCGCAACGTGGTGATCGGTCTCGGGGGGCGCACCGACGGCGACCCGCGTGAGACGCACTTCGAGATCACCGTCGCGAGCGAGCTCATGGCGATACTTGCGCTTGCCGAGGACCTCCAGGACCTTCGTGCGCGCATCGGGCGCGTGATCGTCGCCCGTACGCACGATGGTGCTCCCGTCACCGCCGAGGATCTCAAGGTCGCGGGCGCGATGACCGTGCTCATGAAGGAGACCATCAAGCCCAATCTCATGCAGGACCTCGACGGCGGCCCGGTCTTCGTGCATGCGGGACCGTTCGCCAACATCGCCCACGGCAACAGCTCGGTAGTGGCCGATCGCATCGCGCTGAAGTTGGCCGCGTATGTGGTCACGGAGGCGGGGTTCGGCGCCGACATGGGCGCCGAGAAGTTCGTGAACATCAAGTGTCGCGAGTCGGGCCCCGCCCCCGACGCGGCGGTGCCCGTGTGTACCGTGCGCGCGCTCAACGCCCACTCTGGCCGCCTCGAGGTGAAGCCGGGCCGCCCGCTCGATCCCGCGATGATGGCCGAGGATCTCGATTCACTCGCCGCGGGCATGCCCAACCTCTTGCGGCAGATCGAGAACGTCCGTTCTTTCGGCATCCCGGTGGTCGTCGCCATCAACGAGTTCCCCACCGACACCCCCGCCGAGCACGCGCTCATCATGGAGCACGCCCGTGCGGCGGGCGCGCACTCCGTGGTCTCACACCGCCTGCACGCGGAGGGCGGTGCGGGTGGGATCGAGCTGGCCGAGGCCGTCGCCGCGGCGTGCGAGCAGCCCTCGGCGCTTCAGTTCACGTACTCCGAGAGCGTGCCGATGCGGGAGCGTATCGCTGCGATCGCTACGCAGATCTACGGTGCGTCGGGCGTGGACTTCTCGTTCGAGGCGTCGCGTTCGATGGAGCGCATCAGCGCGATGGGGCTGTGCGACCTGCCGGTGTGCATGGCCAAGACGCACCTCTCGCTCTCACACGACCCGAAGCTCAAGGGAGCGCCCACCGGATGGCGGCTTCCCGTGCGCGACGTGCGTATCTCGGCAGGAGCTGGGTTCGTGTACGTGCTGTGTGGAGACATCATGACGATGCCGGGTCTGCCGGGTCGGCCGGCGGGTGAGCTCATCGACATCGACGCCGAGGGGAATGTGGTCGGCCTGTCGTAGGCGGACCGCCGGAGCGGATCACAGGAATGCATTTGCATTCATCGCGGGAGCGGTTACAATATGCGAGCGTTCGGGCCGTTAGCTCAGCTGGTAGAGCAGGGGACTCTTAATCCCAAGGTCATAGGTTCGATCCCTATACGGCCCACCATTCGCTATATCGAGGTCGGAGGCCTTCGCCTCCGACCTTTGCTATAGTTGTCGGGCATTTCGCGCGCGGGCGTGGCGGAACTGGCAGACGCGCTGGATTTAGGTTCCAGTGGGGAAACTCGTGGAGGTTCGAGTCCTCTCGCCCGCACCAGAAGCAGACGTCACGGAGCGTCGAGGACGCCTCGGAACGAAGATCGATCCTTTAGGAGGACCTTTGCAGACCAGCATTGAGCGTCTTGAAGAGGGCCGCGCCAAGATCACGGTGACGGTCCCGGCAGCCGATGTCGACGCGGCAATCGCGGCCGCATACGCGGCGGTGGGCGCGAAACTGCGCATCCCTGGCTTCCGTCCGGGCAAGGCGCCACGCCCGGTGATCGACACCCACGTCGGCCGCGAGGCCGTGCTCGCTGACGCGCAGGAGGAGATCGTCTCCGACTCGTACGGCCGCGCTGTCTCCGAGCTCGATGTGCGCACCATCGGCCGCCCCGACGTGGGTGAGCTCGACATGATCGAGGCCGGAGCCGACTACACGTACGTTGCCGACGTCCAGCTGCGCCCCACGTTCTCGCTGACCGATTCCGCGAAGTTCACCGTCACCGTTCCCGCCAAGCAGGCGACCGACCGTGAGGTTGACGCCCAGATCGAGCATGTCCGCGAGCGGTTCGCAACCCTCGAGGCGACTGAAGCTGCGGTGGGCGAGAACGACTTCGCGCTGGTCTCCTTCGTCGGCACGGTCGACGGCGAGGCCTACGACGGCAACACCGTGGACAAGTACCTGTACGAGCTCGGTCGCGGCATGATGCCGGAGGAGTTCGACGCCGCGCTGGTCGGGACCGCTCCCGGCGGTTCGGCCGTCGCCGAGTTCGAGATTCCCGACACCAGCTCCAACCCGGAGTTCGCCGGCAAGCAGGCACGCTTTGAGATCGAGGTGCACGAGGTCAAGACCAAGGTCCTGCCCGAGCTCGACGACGAGTTCGCGGCCCAGGCCGGCGGCTTCGACACGATGGACGAGTACCGCGCCGATGTCCGTGAGAAGCTCGACTCGGCGAAGATGGCCGCGCACGGCCGCGAGGTCGAGAACGCCGTCCTCGCCGAGCTGGCAGGACGTCTGGAGGGCGAAGTGCCCCAGGAGATGCTCGACTCACGTGCTAACTCGATGGCGCGTGAGTTCTTCGAGA
The DNA here is from genome assembly GCA_964610065.1 of uncultured Coriobacteriaceae bacterium. Classification (GTDB taxonomy): domain Bacteria; phylum Actinomycetota; class Coriobacteriia; order Anaerosomatales; family Anaerosomataceae; genus Anaerosoma. The sequence goes on from CAZSUO010000114.1 coordinate 4,137, forward strand.
GCCTCGAGGAGCGCGGTCTGTCACCGGCCGAGTACATGCAGGTGACGGGACTGACTCCCGAGCGACTCGAGGAGGACCTGCGCGAGCAGGCCGATCGTCGCGTACGCGAGGAGCTCGCGCTCGAGGCGCTGTTCATCGCACAGGGCATGGAGGTCTCCGACGCGGACCTGCGTGACGCGGTGAAGGAGATCGCCGGTGGTGACGCCGAGACCGCCGAAGAGCTCAACGACGACCTCGCCCGCAACGGCGCGCTGCCGTTGGTGAAGGAGCAGATCATGCATCGGAAGGCCCTCAAGTGGCTCATGGACAACGCCGAGGTCGTGGAGGATGAGCAGTCATGACGCACGCAGCGCTCAACAGCGCGCTCGTACCGATCGTCGTCGAACAGACGTCGCGCGGCGAGCGCAGCTTCGACATCTACTCACGGCTGCTGAACGAGCGGATCGTCTTCCTCGGCAGTGAGATCGACGATGTGATCGCGAACCTTGTGATCGCGCAGCTGCTCCACCTCGAGAGCGAGGACTCCGACAAGGACATCAGCCTCTACATCAACTCGCCTGGCGGATCGGTCACGGCCGGGCTCGCCATCTACGACACCATGCAGTACATCCGTTCGGATGTGAGCACCATCTGCATCGGCCAGTGCGCGTCGATGGCCGCCGTGCTGCTCGCCGCTGGCGCCGAGAACAAGCGGTTCGCGCTGCCCAACAGCCGGATCCTCATCCACCAGCCGTGGGGCGGCACGCAGGGCCAGGTCACGGACATCGAGATCCAGGCCAAGGAGATGCTGCGGATGCGCGAGACGCTCGACCGCATCCTGGCCACCCATACTGGCCAGTCGATCGAGAAGATCCACACCGACACCGAGCGCGACAACATCATGACCGCGGAGGAGGCCACGGCCTATGGCCTGGTCGACGCCGTCTTCACCAAGCGGTCGCCGAAGGAGAGCTGATAGCACGTATGGATCGTCACGACGACACACAGCGTCTGGAGTGCTCGTTCTGCGGCAAGCCACAGCATCAGGTGCGCAAGCTCGTGGCTGGGCCGGGCGTGTACATCTGTGACGAGTGCATCGACTTGTGCAACGAGATCGTGGACGAGGAGCAGGTCGAAGAGGCCGCCACCGCGCTCGAGCACGAGCAGCTCCCTACGCCCAAGGAGATACTGGCCCGGCTCGACGATTACGTCGTCGGCCAGGACCTTGCGAAGAAGACGCTCGCGGTCGCCGTGTACAACCACTACAAGCGCATCCGCACCGAGCCGCTGACCGAAGAAGACGTCGAGATCGCCAAGAGCAACATCATGCTGCTGGGGCCCACGGGTTGCGGCAAGACGCTCCTCGCGCAGACGCTTGCGCGCATCCTCAAGGTGCCGTTCGCGATCGCCGACGCCACCACCCTCACGGAAGCGGGCTACGTGGGCGAGGACGTCGAGAACATCTTACTCAAGCTCATCACCGCGGCCGACTTCGATGTGGAGCGTGCCCAGGTCGGCATCATCTACATCGATGAGATCGACAAGATCGCCCGCAAGGCTGAGAACCTGTCGATCACGCGCGATGTGTCGGGCGAGGGTGTGCAGCAAGCGCTCCTCAAGATCGTCGAGGGCACCGAGGCGGCTGTCCCACCACAGGGTGGACGCAAGCACCCCCAGCAGGAGCTCATCCGCATCGACACGACCAACATCCTTTTCATCCTCGGCGGTGCGTTCGTGGGCCTCGAGAAGCTTATCGCCGACCGCATCGGCAAGAAGGGCGTCGGTTTCGGCGCCGAGATGCACGACCCGGACGAGCACGACACGGGTGCGTTGCTCGCGAAGGTGCTACCGGAGGACCTGCACCGTTTCGGCCTGATCCCCGAGTTCATCGGCCGGATCCCGGTCACTGCACACGTGGAGGAGCTCGACGAGGACGAACTGGTCAGGATCCTGACCGAGCCAAAGAACGCACTGGTGCGCCAGTACGGCAGGCTCTTCGAGATGGAGGGCGTCGAACTCGTCTTCACCGACGAGG
>CAZSUO010000115.1:0-1879 GCA_964610065.1 uncultured Coriobacteriaceae bacterium
CCCGGAACGAGCTCGCCGACCGGCTGCCCGGCATGATGACGCTCATCTCACTCGCCATTAGCGTGGCCTTCGGCTACAGCCTCGCGGTCACTCTCGGCGCGCCGGGCATGGACCTGTGGTGGGAGCTCGCCACGCTCGTGACCATCATGCTGCTCGGCCACTGGGTGGAGATGCGTTCGATCGCGCAGGCGAGTGGCGCGCTCAAAGAGCTCGCGAGCCTGCTGCCGGATGAGGCCGAGCGGGTGGACGCCGAAGGCGCAACGGAGCGCGTGCGGGTATCGGCGCTCGCGGCGGGCGACCTCGTGCTCGTGCGGCCAGGCGCGCGCGTGCCGGCCGATGGCGAGGTGGCCGAAGGCGAAAGCGCGGTGGACGAGTCGATGATCACAGGCGAGTCCCGGCTCGTAAGCAAGGCTCCTGGTGACCCGGTGATCGCGGGCACGGTCAACGGCGCCGGGGCGCTGCGGGTGCGCGTGACGCGCGTTGGCGATGACACGGCGCTCGCCGGCATCATGCGACTCGTGGCCGGAGCGCAGGCGTCGCGCTCCCGGGCGCAGGACCTCGCGGACCGCGCGGCGCGGCTGCTCACGTTCGTGGCGATCGGCTCAGCCGCGCTCACCGCGCTCGGCTGGTGGATCGCCGACGCCGAGTGGTCGTACATCGTCGAACGCGTGGTGACGGTGCTCGTGATCGCCTGTCCACACGCCCTCGGTCTCGCGATCCCGCTCGTGGTCGCGATCTCCACCGCCCTCGGCGCACGGAGCGGTCTGCTCGTACGCCACCGGCGCGGTCTTGAGGAGGCGCGCCTGATCGACACGGTCGTCTTCGACAAGACCGGCACGCTCACGCTCGCCGAGCACCGCGTGGTGGCCGAGGCGTACGCGGAGGGCGTGGCCGCCGATGAGGCGCTTGCCCGCGCCGCCGCGGCAGAGGCCGACTCGGAGCACCCGATCGCCCGTGCGCTGATGGCTCACGCCGCCGAGAAGGCGCTCGCGCTCCCCCACGCGCACGATTTCGAGGCGCTGCCCGGCCAGGGGGTCCGCGCCCGGGTGGACGATCGTGCGGCGGCGGTGGGTGGACCGGCGCTGCTCGGCCACCTCGGACTCGAAGTACCGCCTGCGCTCGCCGGGGCGCTCTCCAGCGCGGCAGCGGCGGGACGCTCGGCGGTCTTCCTCGTGGACGACCCGGGCGGGCCCGACGCGCGGGTGGCGGCGCTCTTCACGATCGCCGACGCGGTGCGTCCCGAGTCGCGCGAGGCCGTGGCGCGGCTCCATTCGGCCGGCGTGTCCACCGTGATGCTCACCGGCGACGCGGAGCCCGTGGCGCGAGCCGTGGCGGCCGAGCTCGGCATCGACCATGTGCGCGCGGGCGTGCTCCCCGCTGACAAGGCCGCCGAGGTCGAGCGCCTGCGAGCCGAGGGTCGCCGCGTGGCCATGGTGGGCGACGGCGTGAACGACGCCCCGGCGCTCGCCACCGCCGACCTCGGGATCGCGATCGGCGCGGGCACGGAAGTCGCCGTCGAAGCGGGCGACATCGTGCTCGTGCGCTCCGACCCCCGTGCTGTGGCCTCGGCTATCGACCTCTCGCGCGTGACGTACCGCAAGATGGTGCAGAACCTGTGGTGGGCGGCCGGCTACAACATCCTCGCCATCCCGCTTGCGGCCGGCGTGCTCGCACCGTGGGGCATCACGCTCTCCCCCGCCGTGGGCGCGGTGCTCATGAGCGCAAGCACGCTGATCGTGGCTGCCAACGCCCAGCTGCTGAGACGGTGGCGACCGGCCGTGTGATCCTTGCGCGTGTCAGACCACCGGCGTAGGGTAGTGCTACCACCAGTGCTACCGTAAGGACTACCGATGGGCAAAGCGAACATCTCCTTCCCTGA
>CAZSUO010000115.1:1979-6049 GCA_964610065.1 uncultured Coriobacteriaceae bacterium
CCTCGCACTCTACGACGCGGTGTTCATCGCGCTCGCAGCGGCCCTCGATGCCGAGCTGGTGACCGCCGACCGCAAACAGGCGGCGACCCGCTCGTGCCGGGTCCGGCTGATCGGCTAGCGGGAGCCGCCCTGCATCAGTCCGTGCTCGTGTGCGAACACGACGATCTGCACGCGGTCGCGCAGGTCGAGCTTGCGCAGGATCGCTCCCACGTGCGTCTTCACGGTGGACTCGCTCAGGAACACCGTCTCGGCGATCTCTTGATTGGAGAGCCCGCGCGCAACGGCTGCAAAGACCTCCTGCTCGCGCTCGCTCAACTGCGTGTACGCCTCGGGCACGGCTGGCGCGCCGGACAGCTGGCCTGAGAACAGCGCGGTGAGGTCCTGCGGCGCGAGCACCGCGCTGCCGCTCTTGACCACGCGGATCGCCTCGAGCATCAGCGCGGGCGTGACGTCTTTGAGCAGGAACCCACTCGCGCCGTGGCGGATGGCCCGGGCGGCGCGGTCGTCGAGGTTGAATGTGGTGAGCACGATCACGCGCACGGGGTGTCGGCGCGCCGCCACCGCCGACGGCTCAAAGATCAGCCGGGTGGCCTCCACGCCGTCCATCTCCGGCATCCGGATGTCCATCAGCACCACGTCTGGGGCAATTTCACCGACCGCGCGCACCGCCTCGGCACCGGTGCCCACCGAGCCGACCACTTCCATGTCGGCCTGTGCACCGATGATCACGGCGATGCCCGAACGGAAGAGCTCCTGGTCGTCCACGAGCAGCACGCGGATGGGCTTAGTCACGCGGTGCCCCCTCCGCCTCGGCGAGCGTGATGTGAGCCCGCGCCACGAACCGGTCGCCGTCAACCTCGTTGCGCCGCACCACCTCGAGCTGACCGCCGGTGCGCGTAAGCCGCTGCCGGATGCCCTGGAGGCCGTGCCCGTCGCGGTACTCGGCCGGGTCGGTCGGCTCGTAACGGTTGGTGACCTCGATCGTAAGCTCGCCCGGCTGCCATGCGCGCACCACACGGACGGCCTCATCGCGCGTACCGTGCTTGATCGCGTTGGTGAGCAGCTCCTGCAGCACGCGGTAGGCCACGGCGGTCTCGTCGGGCGTGAGCCCCACCGGCTCGCCCGTCTCCTCGAGCACGACCTCGTGTCCGCTCGCCCGCGTGCTCTCGATCAGATCGCGCGCATCCCCGGTGGGCAGGGCCTCCTCGTCGGCCTGCGTTGCCGAAAGCACGCCGCGCACCTCGCCGAGCGCCGAGCGGGCTGTGCCCTTGATGGCGTCGATGGCCGAGAGCAGCGCCTCCGTGTCGCCCTCGGGCAGATACTCGGCGGACTCCGCTTGCGCCAGGATCACCGCGAGCGAGTGACCCACCACGTCGTGCACGTCGCGGGCGAGCGCCGCCTGCGACTCCTTGAGACGCGCCAGCTCCTGGGCGATGTCGCGATCGACCTCGGCGATCTCCTGCGCGGAGGTGGCCTCCTCGGCCACACCCTTGAGACGCGTGGAGTAACCGTAGAACCATGCGCCGCCAAAGACGCCGAGCACGAGGATCGCGGCGTACACATTGGGCCGGTACAGGCCGTAGTCGACGTATGCCGCCGGTGATTTCATGATGGTCATGCACACGAAGGTCGCCGGGAGTGTCAGGAACAGGCCGATCCAGGCGGTGGCCTCCGAACGGTCCTGGCGCGCCAGGCGGTAGAAGACGAGCGCGACTACCAGCTCGGCAAGTAGGAACGGCACCCCGCCGACGAGCTGCACCGCTGCCGCGAACACCGCCACGCCGAACGTGAGCCAGTGGCGGTCGTCGGCGATGTAGACCACGGCGCCGAGCAGTGCCGAGAACACGCTGAGTGCCAGGATAGCGCGCGCAGAGGATCCAGCGCGCAACGTGCCCTCGACCAGGGCGAGGGCGCCGATCGTAAGGGCCCAGCCGAGCTGGGTGTCGCGGCCGAAGAGTGCTTTGACCTGGTTGATCATGCTGTGGAAGGTGTCTTCGAGCGTCATGGTCATCTCCTTGTGCATCACGAGAGTAGCGGAAGCTGCCCGGCCGGGTCAGCACGTACGCTTCGCGGCCTGATGCAAGGATGGCCGAGGGGTCCGGGGGCGCACATCGGCCGGGAGTGCCGCGGCAGCGGTACTCAGGTACCGGAGTGCAGGGGTGGGCGGGCGTCGCCTACTCCCCCGCCCCGCGCACCGTCACGATGCCAAGCCACATGAGTGTGGGCCGCGGGCGTGTGGCCCCCGCCCCGGCGCGCACATCCATTGAGCGGAGCCCAAACCGCTCGTAGAAACCAACGGCCTCGGGCAGCGCATCGACGATCACGCCGGCGCAGCCCACGCGCTCCGACTCAGCGAGCGCGATCACGAGCGCCGCGCGCACGAGTTCGCTGCCGAGGCCCATGCCCTGCACGCGCTCGTCCACTGCGAGCCTCGCGATGCGGATGCAGGGGATCTCGGCGTAGCCACCGGGTGCGCGGACGGACGACTCATCGGAGCTGACCGACGCAGCCGCCAGCGTGAAGTAGCCGAGCACGCGACGCGAGGCGTCGTCGACCGCCACATAGGTGACGCCGAGCCGGTAGCGCGCCTGGTTCTGCCAGGCGTAATGCATCAGGAAACGGTCGAGCGAGGGCTCGCCGCAGCCGAAGCCCTCGCGGACATCCGAGCGCTCGAGCGACCTAATCAGCATCGCTGCGCATCAGGTCGCGAAGCGCCGCCGTAGGCTCGGCGGGGGCGTCCATCTCGGCCACGATCCGCTCCCACGAGGCCGCGTCCACGACCACGCGATGTGGGATCAGGTACTCGGCGGGCACCTCATCGAGTGCGTCGAGGTGCGCTTCGAGCGCGTCCTCGATCAGGCGCCCCTTTTTCAGGCCCGTCTCGCGGGCGTACTGGTCCAGGCGTGCGCGCGTGGCCTCGCTGATCTGCGCTGAGATCTGTATGTAGTCGGCCATGTCATACCTCCGTAGGATACTCTACAAAAATGTAGGAACGGGGGCAAGCGATGATCACCTGGTGTGGCGCGAGGGAAAGGGAGTCCGTAGACTGCACTGAGCAGGACACCCTTGGGAAGCGGCGCGGGAGGCACACACATGGACCAGGAACACGACGCCGTGACGCGCCCGGTAGCGACTCGCCGCATGCTGATCGCCGGTGTGCTCGCGCCGACGGTGGCCGAGCAGATCGCGTGCGCCTATCCCGAACTCGAGCTGCGGACGGTCCCGGATGGGCCACTCGCCGACGGGGACTCACTGTGGGCCGACGCCTACATCGGTCGCCGCCTCCCCGACAATATCGCCGACTCGAGCATCACCTGGGTACACACGACGACCGCCGGCGTGGACACCGCGGTGCCGATCCTGCGCGCGCTCCCCCGCCCGGTGCTCCTCACGCGCACCGTGGGTGACATGCCGCGCAAGATCGCGCTCTACGTCCTCGCGTACGTGCTCGCCGATGCACACCGCCTCGCCGGATACCGGGAGCAGCAGGCGCGCCGCGAGTGGTGCCGACTCGAACCGCCCCGCATGGATGGCGCGGTGGCGACCGTCCTCGGCACCGGAGCGATCGGCGCCGAGGTGGCCGAGGTACTCCAGGGCGCAGGGTTCGTGGCGCACGGCGTGAACCGCAGCGGCCACGAGCGCACACCCTTCGCGCGCACCGCGGCGATGACGGACCCGAAAGCTGCACCCGGTGAGACGGCCGTGCTCGTGAACACGCTCCCCCTCACGCCGGAGACCGAGGGCCGCATCGGGATGAGCGTGTTCGAGCGGCTGCAGGGTGTGCTCTTCGTGAACGTGGGCCGCGGGGACACGGTGGCGCTGAGCGACCTCCGACAGGCGCTCGAGCTTGGCCACGTCCGCCATGCGGTGCTCGACGTGCTACCGGTCGAGCCTCCGTTGGCTGACGCCTGGTTCTGGGACCACCCACAGGTCACGCTCACGCCGCATGTCGCGGCGGTCACCGACGCCGAGGACGTGCTGCGCGATCTCTCAGCGGCGCTCGACGACCTCCGGGCTGGCCACACGCCGCGCAACGCGGTCGACCTCACGCGGGGGTACTAGAACTCCAG
>CAZSUO010000116.1:0-6030 GCA_964610065.1 uncultured Coriobacteriaceae bacterium
GCGGTACTCCATACCCGTGCCGATGAGCGGAGCGGACGGCGTGAGCAGCGGCACCGCCTGACGCTGCATGTTCGAACCCATGAGGGCGCGGTTCGCGTCGTCGTGCTCGAGGAACGGGATCAGAGCCGTAGCGACCGACACGATCTGCCGGGCTGAGACGTCCATGAGGTCGACGCGCTCGGGCTCAACGTCCTCCGGGTTCCCGCCCTTCGTGAGGCAGAGTACCCGCTCGTTCAGGAACTTGCCGGTCTTGGGGTCGATCGGCTCGGCCGCCTGCGCGATGATGAACGCCTCTTCTGCATCGGCGGTCATGTACACGATCTCGTCAGTGACCTTGCCCTTGACGACCGTCCGATACGGCGTCTCGATGAAGCCGTAGTCGTTGACGCGGGCGAAGGTAGCCAGCGAGCCGATGAGGCCGATGTTCGGACCTTCAGGCGTCTCGATCGGGCACATACGACCGTAGTGCGACGGGTGCACGTCTCGCACCTCGAAACCCGCACGCTCGCGGGACAGTCCGCCGGGGCCGAGCGCGTTCAGGCGGCGCTTGTGCGTGATGCCCGAAAGCGGGTTCGTCTGGTCCATGAACTGCGAGAGCTGCGAGGAGCCGAAGAACTCCTTGATGCTCGCCACGATGGGGCGGATGTTGATCAGCGACTGCGGCGTGATCTGCTCCACGTCCTGCGTGGTCATGCGCTCACGCACGACGCGCTCCATGCGGGCCAGGCCGATCCTGAACTGGTTCTGAATCAGCTCGCCCACGCTGCGGATGCGGCGGTTGCCGAAGTGGTCGATGTCGTCCACCTCGTATACGCGTTCGGCGGAGCCAAGGCGCACGTCCTCGAACTTCGCCTTGATGGTGGCCGCGACGTCATCGGAGATGTGCTCGCGGTAGTCCTGCTCCCAGAGACCGAAGAGGAACTTCAGCATGCCCACGACGTCCTCGTTTGTGAGCGTGTGGATCTCCTCGGGAATGGTCACATCGAGTTTGCGGTTCAGCATGAAGCGCCCGACCTTACCGAGGTCGTAGCGCTGCGGATTGAAGAAGAGGCCGTCGAGCAGCGAGCGCGCCGACTCGACATTGGCCGGCTCGCCGGGACGAAGCCGCTTGTACAGCTCGACCAGCGCCTCTTCACGCGTGGTGGTGTGATCGCGCGCGAGAGTCTGCCGCACGACGAACGAATCGCCGAGGACATCGAGCATCTCTTCTTCCGTCTCGGCGATGCCCAGCGCACGGATGAGCACGGTCGCGGGGACCTTGCGCTTCCGGTCGACACGGACGTACGCCTCGCCGAACTGCTTGTCGGCCTCCATGGGACGGCCCGGGGCCACCCACGAGAACCAGGGGCGCCCGATCTCGAACTCCAGCCACGCGCCCCGGCTCGGGATGACCGAACCGACGGCGTAGCTTTTGTTGTTCCGGATGTCCCACTTGAAGTAGGCACCCGGAGAACGCACGAGCTGCGAGACCACGACACGCTCGGTGCCGTTGATCACGAAGGTGCCGCGGTCGGTCATGAGCGGGAAATCGCCCATGAAGACCTGCTGCTCCTTCATCTCACCGGTCTCTTTGTTGATGAAACGCACCTCCACGAACAGAGGTGCCTGGTAGGACATGTCCTTCTCCTTGCACTCCTCCACGGAGTACTTGGCGTCACCGAACTCGTGCGCGCCGAACTCCACGGCGAGCGTGTCGGTGAAGTCACTGATGGGAGATATGTCCTGGAACGTCTCATGCAGTCCCTCAGCGAGGAACCACTTGAAACTGTCGGTCTGGATCGCGATAAGATTCGGGACATCCAAGATCTCCGGAATCTTTGCGAACGAGCGTCGCTGGCGAGAGCCAGCGGGAGCGGGGGAACCTGCTTCGCGCGGCACCAGGTGATTCCTCCTTATTACCCGAGCGGCGTACTGAGAGTCGCAAACGTTCAGTTTACCGAAGGGTCCACCCCCGGTCAACTCATGCTTGGTGCTAATCGTGTGTTGTGGCCGGTGGCGCAGTCGCGCCACCGGCCACGAACCATCTGGGCCCGTCCGGGCGCCCGGAGATGGGTCGGTGCTACTTGACCTCGACGGTGGCGCCGGCCTCTTCGAGCTTGGCCTTGGCCTCCTCGGCCTTCTCCTTGTTGACACCGGTCAGCACGGCCTTGGGAGCGGCGTCGACCAGGTCCTTCGCTTCCTTCAGGCCCAGGCTCGCGTCGAGCTCACGCACGACCTTGATGACCTGGATCTTGGTGCCACCAGCAGAGGCGATGACGACGTCGAAGCTGTCCTTCTCCTCGGCAGCGGCGGCCTCACCGGCGGCCGGAGCGGCGGCAACGGCGACCGGAGCGGCGGCCGAGACACCGAAGACCTCTTCCATCTCCTTGACGAGCTCGGCGAGCTCGAGGGCCGGAGCGGCCTTGACCCACTCGAGGATATCTTCGCGCTTGAGATCAGCCATTTCTTCGTTCTCCTTCTGTTGTCCGGGACCGGGCGACCTGTCGCCGGTCCGCATATCGTGTTCCCTGAACGCCTATGCGGCGGCCTTCTGGTCTGCCACAGCCTGGACGGCACGTGCGAACGCGCCGACCGGCGCATTGGCCATCGCCATGAAGTTGCGGAGCGGGTTGAGCATCGTACCCATGAGCTTCGCGATGAGTTCCTCGCGAGACGGCAGCGATGCAATCGCTTTGACCGCCTCCGCATCGACGACCTGTCCGTCGATGAGTCCACCCTTGAAGCTGAACACCTTGTGCTCCTTGGCGAATGCAAGGAGACCCTTGGCGGTTTCGACCGGATCCTCCGGAGTGAACACGAAGGCGGTCGGGCCCTCCAGGAACTGATCCATGTTCGGCAGTTCCAGCTCACGGATCGCGATCTGGGCGAGCGAGTTCTTGTACACCGTGACAACGGCGCCGCTTTCACGAAGCGCGTTCCGGAGACCACGCATCTGCTTCACCGTCAGACCACGGTAGTCGGCCATGATCACACCTGCGGAGCCCGTAAGGCGCTCCTTGATCTCGGCTACCTGCTGTTGCTTCTCGTTCGTCGGCATACACTCACCTCCCTTCCGGCACGCGACCACGCCTGCGGGCTGCGGTCGCGATGTCGGAAACGTGATCCGAAATGCGACGTGGCCCCCGCCGGTGAGAGCGGAGGCCACGTGACGATGACGCGGATGCGTCAGACGTTTCAGGGTCGCTCCACCTCGGCTGGCGGGACCAGGCCCGGTCCCTTTCGACCCGGATGCCTCCGGGTACCTGCTGTCTACGGCAGCGTGCGTGCGTGCGTTTTCAATGACGAGCGGGAGTGATTATCCACACATCCGCCCGATAGTGCAAGCCCGAAGCGGTACTAGGCCTCTTCGAGCAGGTTGCGCGTCTTCAGAGGATCGACCTTGATGCCAGGGCCCATGGTCGTCGACACGGTGATCGACTTGATGTAGCGGCCCTTCGATGACGACGGCTTGGCGCGCAGGATCTCGTCAAGCAGCGCACCGTAGTTCTCGACCAACGCCTCGGTGCTGAAGGACTTCTTGCCGATGCCCACGTGCGCGATACCGTACTTGTCCGCACGGTACTCCACACGCCCGGCCTTGAGCTCCTTGACCACACGAGCGACATCCATCGTCACGGTACCGAGCTTCGGGTTCGGCATGAGGCCACGCGTGCCAAGGATCTTACCCAGACGGCCGACCTTGGCCATCATGTCGGGGGTGGCGACGGTCGCGTCGAAGTCCAGGAAGCCGCCGGAAATGCGCTCCACCAGATCGTCGGCACCGATGACATCCGCACCGGCCTCTTCGGCTTCCTTGGCCTTCTCGCCCTGGGCGAACACGGCGACACGAACGGTCTTGCCGGTGCCCTGCGGGAGCGAGACGCTGCCGCGGACCTGCTGGTCGGCCTGACGGGTGTCGATGCCGAGACGGAAGTGCACCTCAACGGTCTCATCGAACTTTGCCGGGGCGACTTCCTTGGCGAGCCTGAGGGCCTCGAGAGGCGTGTACAGGTGATCGCGCTCGACGGCCTTGGCGGCCGCCTCGAACTTCTTGCCTCGCGTCATTGTTCCTCCTTGTGGTCATCGGGCTGCGAGGGCCCTCCCACTTCGTGGCCGGAGTCCGGCCGATACTTCAACGCATCAGCGGCCACGATGGCCAGCTGAATCACTACCCCTCGACAGTGATACCCATCGAGCGAGCGGTGCCGGCGATGATCTTCATGGCCGCCTCGACGTCATTCGCGTTGAGGTCGGGCATCTTCGTCTCAGCGATCTCACGAAGCTGGGCCTCGGTGACGGTCGCGACCTTGGTGCGGTTCGGCACAGCCGAGCCCGAATCGATGCCGACGGCCTGCTTGAGCAGGACGGCGGCCGGAGGGGTCTTGAGGATGTAGGTGAACGAACGGTCCTCATAGACGGTGATCTCCACGGGGATGATCGTGCCGATCTTGTCCTGCGTATCGGCGTTGAACGCCTGGCAGAACTGCATGATGTTCACCTGGTGCTGACCGAGAGCCGGTCCGACCGGAGGCGCAGGGTTCGCCTGACCACCCGGGATCTGCAGCTTGATGAATCCGACGACTTTCTTCGCCATTATGATCCGTCCTCACTCCTCGGCGCCTGAGCGCCGCTCACGTTCTTACTCAACCAGCGCGCGCCTCGCGAGAAGCCCGGCGGCTGCATCCACCGCCGGCACGGAGCGCGTCGCGAATCTACAACTTTGCGACCTGGTCGAAACTCAGCTCGACAGGGGTCTCGCGGCCGAAGATGGAGACCATGACCTTGAGCTTGCCCTGATCGGCGTTGACCTCAGCGATGACCCCGTCGAAGTCCTCGAGCGGACCCGAGGTGACCTTGACAGGCATGCCATCCGTGAAGTCGGTCATCGTACGCGGCTTGGCCGACGCTGCGACACGACCCTTGATGCGCTCAACCTCAGCGCGCGAGAGCGCCACCGGCTTCGCCTGTGCGCCAACGAACCCGGTCACGCCTGGCGTGTTGCGGACGACATACCAGGAATCGTCGTCGAGCTCCATCTGTACCAGGATGTAGCCCGGGAAGACCTTCTTCTCGCTCGTGACCTTGCGGCCGCCGCTCTTGAGATCGGTGACCGTCTCCTTCGGGATGAGCACATCGAAGATCTTCTCCTGGACGCCCATCGACTCGATGCGGTGCCGCAGGTTGGTGGCTACCTTGTTCTCGTAACCGGAGTACGTATGGATGACATACCACTTCTTGGCCATATCGCCCTACCTGCCGAATCCGGCGAAGACATCGATGAACACGAAGGACGAGATGTTGTCGATGACCAGCGTGAAGAGCACGAAGAAGATCAGCGTCACAACGACGATGCCACTGGACCTGACCACCTCCTGGCGGGTGGGCCATATGACGCGTCGCAACTCGGTGCGAACGTCCTTGAAGTACTTGCCGAGCCGCTTGAACACGCCAGGCTTCTCAGCGCTCTTGTTACCCTGGGTCATGCGTTTCACACCTCTTCCGCCCCGCAATGCGGAGCCGGTATCTCATGCCGCCTGAACGGCCGATCGATATCTGGCAGGGCAGGAGGGATTCGAACCCCCAACATCCGGTTTTGGAGACCGGCGCTCTACCGTTGGAGCTACTGCCCTGTTATGCGCGCAAAGCGCGCTGTCAACACGACCCTGTTAGCGGGTCTCCTTGTGAAGCGTGTGCGTCTGACACCACTTGCAGTACTTCTTGTACTCGATGCGCTCCGGGTTGTTCTGCTTGTTCTTGTTCGTGGTGTAGTTGCGCCGCTTGCACTCCGTGCACGCCAGCGTGACGAGCGTTCTCATCGTTCCTCCTCACGACCATCTGCCGGGGTATCCGGTTATCGGCCGCACGGTAGCGTAATCTAACACCCGCTCATGAGCACTGTCAAAACGACACCACGCATGAGCGGCGAAAACGGGGCCTGGCCATGAGAGCCAGGCCCCGTCTCGTTTCTGCAGGGGCAAAGACTTACTTGATGATGCTCGTGACACGACCCGAGCCAACGGTGCGGCCGCCTTCGCGGATAGCGAAGCGCAG
>CAZSUO010000117.1:0-6015 GCA_964610065.1 uncultured Coriobacteriaceae bacterium
TTGTCCTCGTCGTCCTCGACGCACATGGCCTCGACGAGCGCGGGATCATTCTCCTCCAGCGATGAGAAGGAGCTGATGAGCACCGCCCGCGGGGCCTCGGCCCGTGCGAGCACCGGCGCCATCGCGCCCAGGAACTCCGTCATGCCGAAGTAGTTGACCGAGACCGTCACGGGCGAGGGCAGCGTGACGCCCGCGCACGCGATGACCGCGTCGACCGATCCGCCCGCGGCCTCGGCTGCGGCGTTCGCCGCATCGATACGGCCCTGCTTCGTGCCGAGGTCGGCCGTGACATCGGCACCCTTGAGGTCGACACCGATCACGGTGTGTCCCTGGGCCTCGAGAAGCCCCTTCGTTGCCTGGCCGATACCGGAGCCTGCGCCTGTGACCACATACGTACGACCCATGAGCCCACCCCTTGTCATCGAGATACCACGCTGGGTATCAGTGCCTGCCGACTCTTTGTATCATATGTTACAAAGTGGCGCCAGGGCTGCCGGGCGTGACGCGAGCGCGGCGAACGCCGGCCCATCTACGCCGTACGCTACTCTCGGGGAAGTCTCGCGGAAGCACTGCGGTCACCGACGAGCAGGTGGACAACCGCACCCGCGAGGAAGCCCACGGCCATGTTGGACAACAGTGCAACGGCGACCGTTGCCCCGAGCGTGATCAGGTCCGGGCCGGTCTTCACATGGCGGACGAACTTCACCAGTTCGATACCCACCATGAACATCATCGCGCCGACGATCGCCGACGGGAACGCGGAGAGCACGCCCGCGATCGAGCCTGCGAAGAACAGGCCGAGCGTGACCTCGATGGCGCCTTCGATGAGGTTGGCGCCGGCGCTGCGCGCGCCGTAGAAGTACTGGCCGACCAGCCCGCCGGCCCCGTGGCACATGGGCATGCCGCCAAAGACCGGCGCCACGAGGTTCATCACGCCGTGGCTGTACGCCAGCGCGCGCGGCGTGACCTTCTCCTCGGGCCAGTACGACGTGATCAGGGCCGAGGTGGCGATGACCGCGTTGGCGGCAGTGAGCGGCACCTGCGCGAAGCCTGCGCGCAGGAGGGAGTCCCACATCTCGGCGACGGTGAAGCCCGCGATCGTGGGGAACCGGAACTCCACCGGCGCGAGCCCCTCGAGACCGCCGGAAAAGAGCATGATGCCGATGCCGAGGGCCATCAGGACGATGGAAGCCGGCGCGTACTTGTTCTTCCGTAGCGTGAGCACGATGACCACGCCAAGCGCCGCCAGCAGCCACGAGCTCGCGCTGAAGCGCAGCGCCTCGGTTGCGAGCATGATGCCGAGGGTGACCTGGATCCCCATCACCACGGGTGTGGGTGTCTTGCGCGCGATCCATGTGATCACGCCGGTGCCGGCGAGCAGCAGCCACACGATCCCCATGCTCAGGCCGGACGCGTGCACCATCGATGGTGACCAGTGCTGCGCGATGGCAACGACCGCGAGGGCCTTCATAGGCTCGATCGGCATCGGAAGGCGATACACGAGGCCGCTCACGATGTTCGCGAGCCCCATCATCACCAGGAAGCCAGCCGGGTCGAGGCCGCACACGGCGATGTAGCCGATAGCGAGCGGAAGCAGTGTGCCGAAGTCGCCCATCGAGCCCGCGAACTCGTGCATGTTCAGCCTGATCGGCCGCCTCGCCTTCCCGGTCACTGGCCCACCCTTCGCACGATCGGAACACACGGCTCATCCTACGATAAGGGTGCACTTAGGGCCACGGGGCGCGAGCGTCACGCGTGGCGTGCGGCGTGCGGAGTCGATACACAACGACCGGCCCACCAGGGACCGGTCGTTAGAAGTATCTATGGTGGCCAGAGACGGACTTGAACCGCCGACACGCGGATTTTCAATCCGCTGCTCTACCAACTGAGCTACCTGGCCAGGTGTGCTGCAAGAGAGTACCCAACGACGCGCCCGAGCGCAACTCCCGGACCCGGCTCCGGTGGCTCGGCAAACGCCCCTCGCGAGAGTGCTGTCTGCTGTCGTACCGAGCGGGTACACTTGGTTCAGAGTCGTTCGCGCTGCACGCCGGCACGTACCGCGCACGGACATGGGGAGGTAGCTGTGCTCACATCCGCACGAACACGTATCACAGTGGCAGCCGCGCTCGCCGTAGGCCTTCTCCTCACCGTCGCGCTCGGTGGCTGCGGCATGGTGGGTGAGAAGCCCGTGCCTGAGCCCGCTGCGCCTGCAGGTGAGCACGACCCGGCAGTCTGGGGCGAGAAGTATCCCGCGGTCTACCAGACCTGGCTCGAGACGGCCGACCCTCGGCCCGCCGGCAAGAGCAGGTACAAACGCGGCTTCGACGATGGACAGATGTACGACAAGCTCTCCGAGTACCCGTTCATGCCGCTGCTCTTCAAGGGCTGGGGATTCGGCATCGACTACCAGGAACCACGTGGTCACCACTATATGGTGATCGACCAGGGCGAGGCCGATCCCTCGCGCGTGAAGGCCGGCGGGGCGTGCCTCACCTGCAAGAGCCCGTATGCCGAGGACCTCAACGCCGAGGATAAGGACGCGCTGTTCGGCGCCACGTACGACGAGGCGATCGGCATGCTGCCCGAGAAGCACCGGGAGCTCGGCGCCGCCTGCATCGACTGCCACGACCACGAGACCATGGAGCTGCAGACGCGCCGCTGGACGGTGGATGCCGCGCTCACGGAGGTCGGGCTGGATCCCGGCGAACTCTCCACGCAACAGCAGCGCTTGATGGTGTGCGGCCAGTGCCACTGCACCTACTCCGTCATGAAAGAGGACGGCGCATCGGTGGACGTGGACTTCCCCTGGGAAGGCAGCGAGTGGGGCGCCGTCACCGTGGAGAACGTAATTGACACGCTCGTGAACGACCCTGCCCGCCTCGAATGGACGCAGGAGGTCACCGGCCTCAAGCTCGGGTTCATCCGCCACCCCGACATCGAGTTCTACAGCGCCGGCTCACCCCACATGAACGTGGGCATGGCGTGCAACGACTGCCACATGCCGGACATCCGCGTGAACAACGAGACGGTCTCCGACCACAACCTCATGAGTCCGCTCAAGACCGACATGGTGACCTGCAAGCGCTGCCACTACGACTCCGCCGAGGAACTCCGCGCCAAGGTGTTCGCGATCCAGGACGCCAACGCCGCACTCTTCATCAACGCGGGCTACAAGACCGTCACCGCAGCGAAGCTGATCGAGCTGGCCAACGCTTCACTCGAGACCAGCGCAGCGGACATCAAGCCGAAGTACGACGAGGCGGTCGGCCACTACACGCAGGCCTTCTACCGCACGGTGTGGATGGGCGCGGAGAACTCGCTCGGCTTCCACAATCCGGCCGAAGGTCAGCGGATTCTGAAGGACGCCCAGACCGAGGCGGACGCGGCAACCGCCATCCTGCGCGAGCTGCTTACGAGCAAGGGCGTGGATGTGCCCGCCGAGGTGCCGCTGGAGCTCTCGAAGTACCTCGATGACCGCGGCGTCCACAAGAAGGGCTTTGTGAAGACGCACTACCTGCCTGACCCATCCGGGCAGGCGCAGAAGACCTGGCCCAGGAGCCTGGCGGCGATCCTCGAGTAGGAGACCCTGCACCGCCCACGAAACACACGAAGCCCCGCGGCATGCCGCGGGGCTTCGTCTCTAAAAGGACTACATCTCTGGCCGGTGGAAGACCACGCCGAGCCACACACGCTCGGCCTCGCCCGGTGCGCCCACGGGCCCGGCAGCGGCGTCGCCCTCGCAGCGCTTGTTGACCTCGGCCTTGGTGCCAAAGACGAGCTCCGCCCAGCACGGGCGGGGATCGCCGTCTTTGGGCTTGCCCACCGAGCCATCGTTCACGTAGTGGACGGCGCGGCCGTCAGGTGCCGTCAGCACCCGGTGATACGGGATGTGCACGTGCCCCATGCACACCACGTCGGCCTGACCGATGTCGGCGAGCTTCGCGAGGTTGTCGTCGGGGCGATCGGGCATGAGGTACTCGTTGATGCGCCGGGGGCTGCCATGGCACAGCAGCACGCGGGCGCCCTCGACATCGAGCCGGATATCGTCTGGCAATGCGGCGAGGTAGTCGTGCCCGGCATCATCGAGCGCCGCGTCGGTACGCGCGTAGCTCTCGGCGCCGATCGCCTTGTCCTCCTCTGTGGGATAGTAGCAGCCGCAGCCGCCCAGACGCTTCCCCACCCCGTCGTCGTAGTTGCCCCGGATGACCGGATCACCCGTGGCACGCACGCGATCGATCACGCCAGAGGGGTCGGCGCCGTAGCCCACCAGGTCACCGAGGCAGTACCGCTCGGCGATTCCGGCGCACACGATGTCGGCCAGAACCGCCTCGAGTGCCGGCACGTTGGCATGTATGTCCGAGTAGAGCGCGATCTGGCGCATGTCAGTTCTCCTCCTGCCCGGACACCACAGGCGCCACCGTTGCGCCCACCTTCGGCAGGGCGCACTCGTGCCGTGCGCACACGCGATCCCTGGTCCGCTTGGCGATCCACACCAGCGAGAGCATCAGGGGTACCTCCACAAGCACGCCCACCACGGTGGCGAGCGCGGCACCTGACGTGAGTCCGTACAGCGCGATGGCAACGGCGACAGCAAGTTCGAAGAAGTTCGACGCACCGATGAAACCTGCCGGCGCCGCCACCGGGTGCTCCAGTCGCCACCAGTACGACCAGCCGTACGCGATGCCGAAGATCAGGAACGTCTGGATGGAGAGCGGCACGGCGATCAGCAGGATGTGCAGCGGGTTCGCCACAATCGTCTCACCCTGGAAGATGAAGATCAGCACGAGCGTTGCGAGCAGCGCCACGATGGTGACGGGACCGAACCTCGGCACGAACGACTCGTTGAACCACTGCTCACCGCGGTTCTTGACGAGCGTGTGCCGGGTCAGCCAGCCCGCTACGAGGGGCACGACCACGAACAGGACCACCGAGAGCGCGAGCGTGTCCCATGGTACGGGCACACCACTCACTCCCAGAAGCAGCGAGACGATGGGCACGAACGCCACAAGCATGATGAGGTCATTCACTGCCACCTGCACGAGCGTGTAGGCCGCGTCGCCATCGGCAAGGTACGACCACACGAAGACCATCGCGGTGCACGGCGCCGCGCCCAGCAAGACCGCGCCGGCGAGGTACTGCTGCGCGAGGTCGGGGGTGATCAGGTCCTTGAAGCTGACGTTGAAGAACAGCCAGGCGATGCCGAACATCGTGAACGGCTTGATGAGCCAGTTCACCACCGTGGTGACGACAAGACCTTGCTTGCGCTCACCGACGCGCTTGATCGAAGCGAAGTCGACCTTGAGCATCATCGGGTAGATCATCAACCAGATCAGCACCGCAACGGGGATGGAGATCTGCGCCACGGTGAACTGGTCGAAGAACTCGGCCAGACCCGGCCAGCGGCTGCCGATGAAGGTACCGGCAGCGATACAGAGAGCGACCCAGAGCGTGAGATAGCGCTCGAACACGCTCATGCGCTTGGCGGACGACGCGCTCATTCCGACTCCTCTCGTGCGGCACAGATCGGCCGCTCGGTGGCGAGGCTTTCCACGGCCGCCGCCAGCTCCGACAGCGGCCCTTCGGCGATGCAGTACACCATGCTCGTGCCGTGCGGGGTGGCATGCACGACTCCGGCCTCCTTCAGGATGCGAAGGTGCTGGGAGACGGTCGACTGCGCGAGTGGGAGCTGGCCGAAGATCTCCCCGCCCATACAGGCCTCCTGAGCGGCGAGCAGGCGCAGTATCCGCACACGGGCGGGATGGCCGAGCGCTCTGGCCACCAGTGCGATTCGATCGTCGTCCACAGGACCTCCCCGGGATACCTATCATCGTCTATCGTCGATGAACGATAGAGTGAGCGCTGCACGGTGTCAACCCAATTCCACGCCAGGACGAACGGCGGCCGCGTAGTGACCGGTGCGGCTGGCCCATGGCAGCCGGATGACGCGCCGACGCCCCCCCCCAGAAACGCAGAAGAGCGGCCCGTGTGGGCCGCTCTTCCGTGCGAACTTAAGCC
>CAZSUO010000118.1:0-5956 GCA_964610065.1 uncultured Coriobacteriaceae bacterium
CTACTCGGTTCGATCATCGCTGTGGCAGTAGGCGCACGTATCCGGCCCGAAGTCCCGGTGGTTCTCGGGCAGTGTGCTCCTTGCCTCGACGTGATGGCAGTAGTCGCAATCCCTGAACACGCCGTCCGCGGCATGCGGTCTCGAGACGGCAGGGCTCTTCGAGAGGCCGGCTGCGGCGGGCTCGATGTCGGCCTTCTCGGGGTTGACCGGGTGACACAGCAGGCACTCATCGGTCTCGTACAGCAGATGGCCTTCGGGCATGCCGAAATCACGTGCCGGCTCACCATGGCAGAGTGGGCATCGGCTGCTGCCCATCGCGATGGAGTGCGGGACGCGGACGGCTTTGGACGGGACATGGCACGATCCGCAGGTCTTCACGCTGAAAGAACGGTGCGTCGCCGGAATGCTGTCCTGCTCGGCGGTATGGCAGTTGCCGCATGCCTCTGTCTCTCCTGATGGCGGGTGAGGATCGGCCGGTGCGCCTGCGTCGGCCTTGGCCGGCGCAATGGAAGAGGCCGTGCTGGCGAACAGCGCGATGGCGGCGACGAACAGCGCCAGGATTCCCGTAACGACCGCTGTCACGACGCGGTGGTTCATAGCATCTCCCTACACCATGTCGAAGCGCTCGGTGTGGATCTGTTCGGCTGGTACGCCAATCCTCGGCAGAACGTCTTCCATCGCGTCCATAAGCGGCGTCGGACCGCAGATGAAGTACTGGAAGTGCCGGTAGATCGTCGGTGGGAGATAGCGCGTGAGGGTTTCCGCTGTGACGAAGCCGCGCTCGCCCGTCCAGGTGTCATCCGCGCGCAGCAGGACTGTCACGAGCGTGAGCGAGGGCATGCGCTCGGCGGTCTCCGCGAGTTCTTCCCGGAAAGTCAGGTCCTCGAAATCGTTAGCTGCGTGGAAGATGAAGACAGGTCGTGTGTCGGCGCGCGTCTCAAGGGCCTGGAGCATGGAGTAGAGCGGCGTGATGCCGACCCCGCCGCCGATGAGGACGTATCCGGCCCCTTGCTCGCGGTCGATGGTGAACACGCCGTGTGGGCCGTCCACCCAGGCGGTTGCTCCCACCTTGACACCGGGTACCACCTCCGCGGACCAATCACCCAGCTCCTTGATGGTGAAAGCGATGGCGCCATCTTCATTGGGGATGTCGCCATTGGAAGAGAATGAGATCGGGTGCTTGTCGGTGCTCAGTGGACCGCGGCCGAATCCGATCCAGGCGAACTGGCCGGGCTCGAACCGGAAGCCCTCATGACCGACCGGTCGCAGTATCAGAGTGTGCGACTTGCCGTGTTCCGGGCGGTTCTCCACGACTTCCCATGGCAGACCTCTCAGCGAGAGTGGTCTGATCAGCCGGTAGCTCAGGAACATCCCGATGAAGAAGAGGAGATAAACGATCAGCAGCGCTTGCATGATGGGCGCTGCCGCGAACCGTCCGATGCTCAGGATGTGCGCGGCGGCGAAGCCGATCAGCAGGACGGACAAGATCCCGTGTGTCAGGTGCCACAGCTCGTACGACATGCGCATCAGGCGGCGGTACACCGACAGCCCGACAACCAGCGCTGCGAGCACGAACGCAGCGATGCCGATGTTCACGGACCACGGAGAGTCTGTTGATGGGACCAACAGGCTCATGGTGTACGCACGGTCGGCCACGAGGAGGATCGGATGTGCCGAGGCGAACGCCATGGCTGCGATGCCAATCTGACGGTGGAACTGAAGCAATGAGTCTATCCCGAAGGCGCCCGCGACCCCGCGCAGTCGTGACACGAGGGCGAGTTCGGTGGCCATGAGCGCCAGAGCGACGTAGCCCGTTGCTGCCGAAAGGTAGATGAGCGGACTGGCCGCCTGGCTTGAATCGAAGAAGATGACACCCAGTACGAGTGGCGTCAGGATGATCGTCAGGTAGAGTCCGAACCAGAACACGCCACGCATGATGAGCCGCATATGGTCTCCCTCGCGCCGCGACCTGGCCAGCCATCGTGTTCGCGGTCCCCTGCGGTGGAGTATAGCAAGCGAGGTCGCCTGCCTGGCGGAGCTGCGGCGAGTCCCAGTAGGCACCAACGAGAATGCGAGGACTGCGGTCAGCGCGTCCACCTGTCCGCCCGACACCAGTGACTGATAGCTCCTGAACCTCATGCTCCTCTACCAGGCCGGCTATGATGTCGGCCGCTACATCAGTCTTGAGAAGGTCATCGAGGACTCGAAGGAGACGTACTACGAGGCACTGGAAGCCTCGTCGGACGGGTGACACGAGGGCCGAGACGACCTCGAGCCCTGGCCCCGGTACTCGCACGGCGTTCTCATCGCAGCGTACCTGGAGTTCGAGCAGCGAGTCGGGCAGATGGGGACAGGGTGAGGAGCGAAGCGCGAGATGGTGATCGACTGCATCCGGCACCTCTCGGCGACCTTCCGGTACGCCGACGTCGAGCGCGCGTGTCCGGGAGTGAGCCGTCCCACGATCGTGCGCGTGCTCGGCGAGCTTCGAGACAATGGTGAGATCAGGTGCGCAAAGGGCGGGCGCGACGCGACGTGGGAGAGAACGACTCAGTGAGTCGTTAACGATATCGCCTAGAACAGCGGTCGATGAACGACTGCACGCAGCTAGTCCGACCGGTCGGCATTCACGTAGACCATCTTCAGCTCCGGAGAGATGCTCACGCGAATCGACTTGTAAGCAGGATTGCCAGTGTCCATCAGCAACACGAACTCCTCGCCGGCGTGGTAGTCCATCTCGCCGTTGTCGGCGTCCAGCCGGGCGCCCCTGCCAATCAACGCCTCCCGCAGCCTCTCCCCGTCTCCCTCTTCGGGATTCGTCGGGATGGCATACTGCAAACTCACGATCGGCGCTTCAACTGACGGCGCGCTTTGGAGCAGGGCTTCGCCATAGACCTCTTCGATCGCGGGCTGCGCTATCGCGTGAACAGCCTGCCCCACAGCAGTCGGGTTCTCCGCTACTGGCACGCTCGGACTCGCCGATTCCCCGGAGGCTGTCGCCCCTGCACCTGCGGGAGTGGTCTGCTCAGACGCGGCGCGCTCCTCGGGCGTCTGTGTGAAGTCGTATGCGATCTTGCCGCCCATGTACAGCACTGCAAGCAGCGAAATCGCTGCAACGAAATACATCGCCATGCCAACAGCGCACCCGTAGGGATCATCGAATTGACCAGGGTGGCGGATGAAGTGGTTGGCCGCCTGGAGGAAGCTGAGCAAGCGTTCTCGCATCGGCCCCCGGATTCGCTGCTTCGCTGACATGGAATCCCCTCCCATCGGCCAGCGATATTCTAGCACCGGGCAATGCGGGGCGAAGGGAGAGCCCCATACCGGCGCGCGCTGAAACGACAGCAAGGGCGGTTCGGCGCCCAGACCACCGGGATAGTCGAAACGGTTGCCCGAGCTGCTCGCAGAGTTCGGAGGAGGTGGAGCTGGAGCTGGAGTTGGAGCTGCCCCGTTTCCGTTGACACCTGGAAACTAGGACGCCGCAGCCTGAAGCTGTCGCTGCTCCAGTCTCCACTCGACCAGCCGACGATACGCTTCGTGCAGGCGTCCATCACCACTGCGAGAAAGAGCCACCCCTCCCAGGTCGGCACGTAGGTGAAACTTCGGGGGGCGCCCGATGCCCGCCTCACCCACCAAGGAGACCTCCGGGGCGCACGTGGGTGCCGTGGATCAGGCGTCGACTCCCAGCGCGCGGAGCGCGTCAAGCACCTCTCGACAAAGCGCCGCACACGACGCGGTGATCACGTCGGGCGGCTCTGGTGCTGCTGCCTCGGCCGCGAGCTGACTGCCCGGGGAACCGATGCCTCCGAAGAGGTCAGGCAAGCTGCGGAGTGCCTCGGCGGCGACTGGCCCGGCAATCTCATCCGTAAGCAGTCCCTCGAAACCCTGGGCCAGCTGCGCGCTCGGGATCGCCTGGAGCAACCGGAGTACGTCAAGCGCGTCTTTGGGCTTCACCCGGTCGGGTCGACCCCGCTCGAGTGCGCCTGCCGTCACCCGCTCGGACAGCTTGATCGTCTTGGAGATCAACAGCGCTGTTGGACCGGCTACCTTCATCTCGAAGCTCCGGTCGTCCGTCTCTTCCAGTGCACCGATGCGCATGACGCTGTTGTCCACCAGTGCGGCCTCCAGGCCGTGGACTTTGAGCATCGAACCCTTCTCGTGCTGCGGCACCCGGGCAGCGCGCCGACCAGCGCCTCCCAAAGCGTCGGGCACGAGCAGATCGACGGTCACCTTGGCGGGCACGCCTGCGATCTCACGCATAGATGCCCAGACACCCACAAGCTCCCTGCCGTCGCGCTCATCGAGAAAGAACCTGGCCCTGCGCATCGCAGAGGCGATCTCGGGCTCGGCCGAGAGGTGTCGTGGGTCGATCGCGACATCCCCATCGGTCGTGAACTCCGCGACAGCGAACTGGGCCGCGCCGGTGTGGAGGTAGATCGCCTGCGCACCGACGAGCACGAGCGCGTCGCGGTGACCCTCGAGTGCCTCGAGGGCAGCGAGAAGCGTCCTGCGAGCGACGATGTACTCCTCGCTATACACGCCAGGCCCCCTCGTTTGCGAGCATCCATTCGATGAGCGCCTCAGCCTCTTCCGGCCCTCGGCCGGAAGACGTGAGCAGGTCGGCGGCGGCCTGTGACGGCGCCACATACCGCAAGCCGTCATCAAGAGTCGTGCGATCGAAGACGACACTGTCGAACGGCTCGACGAGAAGCACGTTCGCCCCCGTCTCGGCGGGGAGAAGGCCGAGGGCCTGTGCCGCCTCATCAAGACGCTTCACGTAGATGACGCCGAGACGCGCCGGAGCGATCGGGGCCCTCCGAGCAGCAGCAAGCGAGCCCGAGATCGCGTAGGCAAGACCATCTTCGCCCTGCTGCCGGCGCAGCGCGTCGAGCAGAGCCGGAAGACCTCGCGGCTGCAGGTAGGACGTAGTGAGGTTGGAGGATCCGAGCGAGTAGTCCCGTGTCCACGCACGCAAGAGGTCGGCCCAGTCGATGCGGGTGATCGGGCCGCGCGGTTCACGTCCGATGAGGTCGTCTCGCTCCAGCATCGCGAGCAGTCGCGAGACGTAGCCGGGGTCGATTCCCGCGAGCTTCGCGATCTGCCGTGTTCCGAGCGGCGGGGCGAAGTCCAGAAGCGTCCTTACGAGCCGACCGGCCTTGGCCCCTTTGAGGGAGCGTGCAGGACGCTGCGTCGGCTCGGGATCCCTGTCGGCGCCGATCCGCTCGATCGCCACGGCCGGAGCGTTCAGCCGCAGGTACATGTTGCCGGTCAGGTCGATGTAGCCGGCCTCACGCTCGCGCAGACTCTCGCGCGTCCGCTCGCTCAGGAATCGAGCCACGACGACCGGGGTCGCCTCACGGTTCTGCCACAGGCGCAGAGCGAATCGAGACACAAGTGGCTCGACGTCCTTCGGGTCGAGCCGACTCCTTACCTCTATCAACAGGAATGACGCCGTATCATCCGGTCCGACGACCCGCACCACCGCATCCGGTCCCGGGGCATAGGCCCGCCGATCGATGACCTCCACACCCCACGTCCGGGGAAGGCGTGAGCGAAGTTCGTCCAGCGCTCGGGTAAGAATGGTGTTGTCTGATATATCCGTGTTGCGCATCATGCACAACATGGTACTTCTAGACAACTCCTGCCGCAAGTGGCCGCTCCTGAGAGGTCTGGGCAGAGTCCCCACGTACCGCCCTGAGCTGCTGTTTCTCACTCCCGGAGCCACCTGCAGCGAGAAGGGAGCGTCGGAGATCGCGCCCTGAAAATTCCCCGCGCAATCGGGCAACAAATCGGGCAACAACCCAGTCGAACGCCGATTTCAGCAACAGGGACTGCTATTAGGCCGCCTGAGGCACCTACACCCCCTCTGAGCTGCGCTTTTCCTCCGCACCGCCGCTCGACCACAAGACATTTGTAGCCCGATTTCACACTCGAAATCGGGCTACTCAGGCCTCTGACC
>CAZSUO010000119.1:0-705 GCA_964610065.1 uncultured Coriobacteriaceae bacterium
TCGACCATGGGCGTTGCGGACCTGATCGTGGTCGAGGTCAACGAGGACCTCAAAGACTTCATCTACTACTACTTCAACTCGAAGTATGCGCGTGACGAGTATGTGACGGATACGGGGGAGCCATTCTCGCTCAAGGTTGATACCGACACCGGAAAACGCAGCTCGTTCGAAATCGTCATGAAGTACCTGCGGGTGGTAGACGATGACCTCATGACGGAGGGTGGCACGCCGATCGACAACGTCAAGCACCTGCAGGGCGCCGTGCGCCTAATCCGCCGAGCGCTGACGGATTACAACCCCGCTCTCGCGCTCCTGAACTTCTTCTGCCTGACCCAGCTCGGCACGCACAACAGCAAGGCCCTAGAGGATGAGATGGCAGAGGATTATCGGAGCGGCCTGCTCGCCTTCATGGATGAAGTGGAGTCCAAGGAGCAGTTCTGGCGCTACTTCACCGACTTCCATGAGAAGGTGCGGGGAGCGCATGGCCGTTACGACTTGTCGAAGTTCGAAGACATCACCAACGAAGTCATCGCTAACGCGCACGTAGTCGCCCTGCGCGAGTTTGCTGCTTCATATCTATAGGACATGAGCGCGAGGAGAGCCAAGTGGCCAACACGCAAACAGACGAGCTGAGTATCGCTATCGGAAAGATAGAGGACACGCTGAAAGACATCCAATCTGCCAAGCGACAGGTGGATGACGTCC
>CAZSUO010000119.1:715-2045 GCA_964610065.1 uncultured Coriobacteriaceae bacterium
CTCGCAGTCCCTCGAGAGTCTCATCACGCAAACGAACCAGGTAGTTGCCGCAACAAAGAGCCAAGCGGAAAGCCTGAGCGGCCAGATCGAGGAGAAGCTTGCTCAGCTGAGTGGGCACAGCAGTAAGCTCGAAGAGCTAGCGAAGCAGGGTGTCGCATCAATCAAGGGCCAGGCAGAGGAAGCGTCCGCGCAGCTGGGTTCGGAAGCCGCCGCTTTGAACAATAGGAGCATTGAGAGCTTCAACAAGTCAGCTCAAGAAGCGTTATCGAAGATGGAAGAGTCGCTCAAGTGCGCTCGAGCCTCGCTAACAGAGTCCACCGAACGCTTCGAAACCGCCTCTGCGGGATTCCGCGATCAACTAGCTGGCCAAGTGGAGGAAATCGAGCATCTTCTCACAACGACCAAGCAGCAACTCGAAGAGGCCAAGGAAGCAATAGGGGAGATCGCGGATATCGACCTAGCGCCCACCAACCAGCGCATTGACGACCTGCGAGAGATGGTCTCGACACGAGCCGACGAAGCGAAGAAGCAAAGGACGACGATTACTTCGTTGTTGATCGGTTGTCTGGTCGTCGGCGTTATCGTGCTCGTAAAGCTGTTTGTCATGTAGTGCACGATTCCTGCTCGCCACTATCAGGAATGACGCGATTGCATTCTTGGGACCTGACGTACTGGGCGGATGGAATCACGTCTGCAAGCAGCCATGTCCTGCGCTTCAGGGGAATTCCAGTGTCTCGGGTGTAGTCGTACGCAACTTGCGCACCCGTTGATGTCGCACCCCTGCGCTACACTGAGAACTGGCGGCTCTTGCGGTCGCAGCAATCTATCCGCTCCACGTCTCCCGGGGGCATTGCATGCAGGTACCTCGTCCTGGCATGTTCGCGATCGTGCGCAATCGGCGCAGAGGGGTCAACTTCACATCGTCATTGACACGCATCGCCCGCGTGATGGGAAGTTGGCGCACGCCCAAGGGCAGACCCACGATGGGAGCTGGCCTGGCGAGGGTGCTTGATGCAGTTGATGCCCCGCTTGACTCATTGGCGGATGTCCTAGGGGTGGGCGGCGCGGTGACGGAGTTCAAGTCGACTCTCCGAGTGCTCGTCCCCGTACGTTGTGTCTAGCGGTGCTCTTGGCTGACGCGGCAGCGTGTCGACGCGCAAGGTAGAGGAGCGGCTCGGATGAGCCATGCGGTCCAGCGGCGGTCGCTGAGTCACTGGGGTCCGACGAGGCGCCTGCTGCAGACTCTCGGTGATGGCCATCGACCCATCTGAAGAGGCCGCTCAGCAGCGGACACCGTGAGCGCCGAAGCAATGGAGCGGGGACCCTACCC
>CAZSUO010000119.1:2055-3397 GCA_964610065.1 uncultured Coriobacteriaceae bacterium
GACGGGTTGCTCTGCACGGTCTTCTTCGAGACGAACCTGCCCGTCTTGGCGCTCTTGTAGATCTTCTTAGTTGCCACCGCAATCACCTCCCTTCGGGAGGATGGCGGTCAGGGTCCCACAGCCCCAATATATGCCTCATAGGTTGGTATGATAGCACAATATGTTGTATAGAGCGAGCATATGTTCGATGCTCCAAAGGGCAAGCTGAGTTGACCGACATTCGTTCATCCAATGAGCGTAGACGTCACCCTGGACGAAGGGCAAGCGCATCCAGCTAGTCAGAACCCCAGCCGTCCTCATTGCCACGTACTGCTACGATGGGCTCCGGAGCACGTAACCCTCCCGGAGTGTGGTCTTGACACAGACGGCCTCGACCGCCTTTCGACGGCGCTCTTCGACGCATCCGTCGACCTTAATCCCCACCAGATCGAAGCGGCACTCTTCGCCCTCGAGTCACCGCTCTCCAACGGTGCGCTTCTCGCCGATGAGGTTGGTCTCGGCAAGACGATCGAGGCCGGCATCGTGCTATGCCAGTACTGGGCCGAGCGGCGTCGCAAGCTCCTCGTGATCTGCCCGGCGTCACTGCGCAAGCAGTGGGCGCTTGAGCTCGAAGAGAAGTTCAGCCTGCCGAGCGTCATCCTCGATGCCAAGGCCGTGAGGCAGGCGCGCGCGCAGGGCCGCGACCCGTTCAACTCACGGGCCATCACAATCATCTCGATGACGTACGCCGCGCGGCTTGCCGATGAGATCAGCCATGTCGCCTGGGACATCGTTGTGATCGACGAGGCGCACAAGCTGCGCAACGCCTACCGGCCGAGCAACGTGACTGGTCAGGCCATCAGGCGGGCGACCGAAGGTCGCCGAACGCTACTGCTCACTGCCACGCCGCTGCAAAACTCGCTTCTAGAGCTCTACGGGCTCTCCACGCTCATCGACGAGCGCATCTTCGGTGACGTCGACTCGTTCCGGTCGCTCTACAACAGCGCCGGGAGTGACCTTGAAGCGCTGCGGCAGCGTCTCTCCCGGTTCTGCAAGCGTACCCTGCGCAACCAGGTGCTTGAGTACGTCCGCTACACCGAGCGTCGTCCACTGACGGTGCCGTTTCGTCCGACTGATGACGAGCAGGCGCTGTACGACGCGGTCACGGCTTTCCTCATCCGGCCGGACAGCTACGCACTCCCGGAACGGCAGCGGCACCTCACGGCACTCATCATCCGCAAGCTGCTCGCGTCCTCACCGCTGGCGATCGCGGGCACGCTGGACACGCTTCGGCGGCGCCTAGAGGCGATGCGTGACAAGCAGACGGTGCTCTCAGGCACGGAGCTTGCCGAGATGCTCATCG
>CAZSUO010000119.1:3407-5955 GCA_964610065.1 uncultured Coriobacteriaceae bacterium
GGCGAGGAGATCGAAGAGGATCTGCTCGACGAGATCCTCGCTGAGGGTGACGAGATCGACCCCGACGCCCCAGATGCTGAGCCGGCTATCGACCTGCTGCGACTCGCCGAGGAGATCCAGGAGTTGCACCATCTTGCCGAATGGGCCCGCGGCGTGGGCGAGGACACCAAGGCACGGGCGCTCATCACGGCGCTTGGCCGAGGCTTCGAACAGATGGAGCAGCTCGGCGCCGCCCGCAAGGCCCTCGTGTTCACCGAATCCCGCCGCACGCAGGAGTACCTGAAGGCGTTCCTTGAGACGAACGGCTACCCAGGTCGAGTCGTGCTCTTCAACGGCAGCAACTCCGGCCTCGAGGCTACCAGCGTCTATGAGTCGTGGCTCGCCCGTAATGCCGATACAGGCCGCTCCTCCGGCTCGCGCGACGTCGACGTCCGCACCGCGCTCATCGAGCACTTCCAGCACGACGCCGACATAATGATCGCCACCGAGGCGGGCGCGGAGGGCGTGAACCTCCAGTTCTGCTCTCTGGTGGTCAACTACGACTTGCCGTGGAACCCGCAGCGCATCGAGCAGCGCATCGGCCGTTGCCACCGCTACGGTCAGAAGCACGATGTCGTGGTGGTGAACTTCGTGAACGAACGCAACGAGGTCGACCGCCGCGTCCTCGAACTCCTTTCCGACAAGTTCCGGCTGTTCAGTGGCGTGTTCGGGGCATCGGATGAAGTGCTCGGTGCCATCGAATCCGGCGTCGACTTCGAGCAGCGCATCATGGACATCTACGAGAGCTGTCGCACCGCCGAGGAGATCGATTCCGCGTTCACTGCGCTGCAGGAGGAGCTCGACGAGCAGATCCGCAACCGTTTGGATGAGACCAGGCAGCTCCTGCTCGAGCACTTCGATGAGGATGTGCACGAGCGCCTGCGTCTCCGGCTCGCCGATACGCAAGCGCATCTCGATCGCGTGGGTCGCCGGTTCTGGGCGCTCACGAGCTTCATCCTTGAGCCGCACGCTGTGTTCCACGACGCCGTTCTCGCGTTCGACTTGCGCACGCGCCCCTACGCCGATGCGCGTCTCGGGCGATATCACCTGATTTCCAAGAACGAGCCGACCGGCGTGACCGAGGAGTCCACGGCCCGCGATGCGTTCCTCTACCGCCTGTCGCATCCGCTCGGGGAGTGGGTGATCGACGACGCGCAGCGACTCGACACGCCCGTGGCGCGTCTTGAGTTCGACGTCTCCAACCATCCTGCCCACGTGAGCGTGGTCGAGGGCCTCAAGGGCAAGCGAGGCTTCCTGCTCCTGCAGCGTCTCGCGATCGAAGCATACGAGCGCGAGGAGCACCTGCTCTTCACGATGCTCACCGATGACGGGCGAACACTCGATCAGGAGACGGCCGAGAAGCTGTTCGGCATCGGCGCCCGCGTGATTCACGGCGAGGCAACCGTCGCCGAGAACGTTGCCTCTCGCCTCGCCGCCGAGGCGCAGCGTCACGCCGAGGCGACTGTCAGTCGCTCGCTCGAGGTGAACAGCCGGCACTTCAACGAGGCGCGCGAGCGCCTGGAACAATGGGCCGACGACCTCGTACTTGCGGCCGAGAAGGCGCTCAAGGACACCAAGGAGAAGATCAAGGCGCTCAGGCGCGAGGCGCGCCAGGCGGAGTCGCTCGCCGAGCAGCACGACATCCAGCAGCGCATCTCGCAGCTGGAGCGGCAGCAGCACCGCCAGCGCCAGCAGATCTTCGAGGTAGAAGACCAGATCATGGAGAGGCGCGACGCGCTCATCGCCGATCTCGAATCTCGCCTGACGCAGAAGACCGTGTCAGAGGAGCTGTTCACCATAGAATGGGCCGTGGTCTAGCGCGGCGCTCGCAGCGGAGCCCAAGGGGAATAGGGAGCATTCATGTCGAACACGCGTTTCGACCGTCTGGTCGCCAAACTGCGGGAGCTCTTTCAGCTCGACCAGCCAGAGCTCGATTTCGGGATCTACCGCATCCTGCACGCGCGCAGCGAGGAGATCACGGCGTTCCTCGAGAACGACCTGCTGCCGCAGGTGAAGGACGCGCTCGCCACTTATCAGCCGGCCGACAAGGCAGCGCTGCAGGCCGAACTCGACGAGGCGATCGCGCAGGCGACGTCGCTCGGCGCCGACCCTGATACGCTCCCCAAGGTCCAAGAGCTCCGCGACCGCCTGGAGAACGAGGCCGTCGACCTTGGCGCGCTCGAGGCCGACGTCTACGACCACCTCTACCGGTTCTTCGCGCGCTACTACAACGAGGGCGACTTCATCTCGCTGCGCCGCTACAAGGAAGGCGTGTACGCGATCGCGGACGAGGGGGAAGAGGTCAAGCTCCACTGGGCCAACCACGACCAGTACTACATCAAGACAGCCGAGTATCTGCGCGACTACGCGTTCCGGCTGCGCCCCGACAACGCTGCCGATCCGATGCGCGTGCACTTCCGTCTTCTGGATGCAGCCGAGGGCGAACACGGCAACGTCAAGGAGGCCGAGGGCAAGAAGCGCGTCTTCGTGCTGGCCG
This sequence comes from uncultured Coriobacteriaceae bacterium, assembly GCA_964610065.1. Classification (GTDB taxonomy): domain Bacteria; phylum Actinomycetota; class Coriobacteriia; order Anaerosomatales; family Anaerosomataceae; genus Anaerosoma. Next base: position 5,944 of record CAZSUO010000119.1, read on the forward strand.
CCAGCGACTTCA
>CAZSUO010000120.1:0-5802 GCA_964610065.1 uncultured Coriobacteriaceae bacterium
CCCATGACGAAGCCGTCGCGGTCCGCGTCGAAGGGACGCGAGGCCGCGAGCGGGTCGTCGTTGCGTGTCGAGAGCGAGCGCGCCGCAGAGAAGCCGGCAAGCCCGAGCGGGGTGACACCGCAGTCGAAGCCTCCGGCGATGATCACGTCGGCGTCGCCGCGGCGGATGGCCTCCCCCGCCTCGCCGATGGAGTGGTTGCCGGTTGCGCACGCGGAGACCGGCGCGTAGTTGATGCCCTTGGCGCCGAGCCTGATCGAGATGTGGCCGGCTGCGAGATCCACGATCATCATCGGGACGAGGAACGGGCTGACCCGCCCCGGACCCTTCGCGTCGAGCACCTCCTTCTGCTCCTCCATCGTGCCGAGGCCGCCGATACCGGAGCCGACGATGACGCCGACCCGCTCGGCATTGGACTCGTCGATGACGAGGCCCGCGTCCTCGACCGCCATGAGCGCCGACGCGAGGGCGAACTGCTGGAACCGCGCCATGCGGCGCGCCTCCTTGGGCTCGACCCACGGGGATGGGTCCCAGTCTTCGACACACGCGGCGAACGTCGTGGGGTACGCCGAGGCGTCGAACAACGTGATCGGCCCCACACCACTGCGGCCGTTGCTGATCGAGTCCCAGATGGCGTCGGGGCCGACGCCGACAGGCGAGACCGCGCCGAGACCGGTCACTACGATGCGTCTGTCCACTATGACTCCTCCCCGCTCGCCGCGCGCCACTCGGCGACGAGGCGGTCCATCAAGACCTGTACCGTCGGAATATCATGTACGCGTGCGGCCGAGGTGCCCGCGAACACGAGGCCGGCGGTGACGTCGCCGCGCTGCGACCGCTGGAGCGCGTCCATGATGCAGTACTCCTTGCCGCACTCCTTGAGGCACGACTTGCAGCGCTCGATACGCGGATAGTCACCCACGGCCAGCCGCTCGGTGAGCGGGTTGACGATCGCTCGGCCGGGCAGGCCGACCGGGCTCTTCGTGAGCACGATGTCCTGGTCCGTCGCCTCCAGGTACATCTGCTTGAAGGCGTCGGACGCCGAGCACTCCTGCGTGGCCACGAACCGCGACCCCATCTGCACGCCCGCAGCCCCCGCGTCGAGCATGCGCTTGATGTCCGCACCGTCGGCTATGCCGCCGGCCGCGATCACGGGGATGTCCACCGCCGCGAGGATCTCGGGAAGCAGGTCGTCCACATGCCGGTCGGTGCCGAGATGCCCACCGGCGTCGCAACCCTCGACGACCACGGCCGACGCACCGAACTTCTCGGCAAGCCGGGCGACCCGTGCGGAGCCGACGATGGGCACACACTCCACTCCGCCGTCCTTGCACCATCCGAACATGTCGCGCGAGAAGCCGGCGCCCGCGACCAACAAGTCGACGCCGTTGTCGATCGCGGTGTGCACGAGCTCCTTGAACGTCCGGACCGCGACCATGATGTTGACGCCGACGACACCGTCGGTGGCCGCACGAGCGGCGCGTACCTCGGTGGCGAGTTCGTCGATGCTGAGCCCGGAACCGGCGATCAGGCCCACGCCACCGGCCTGTGCGACGGCGGACGCAAGCGGCGAGAGCGAGATGCGCACAGCCATCCCGCCCTGCACGATCGGAAGCCGCGCCGTGCGCGAGCCTATGGTGAGCGTGGGCATTTCCACGGTGCCTCCTTGAGGGTGCGATGGCGGCACCACCCGGGAGGGATGGTGCCGCCGCCAAGCGGCCTGAGGGGCCGCGCTAGTCCTGGTTCGCGGCGATGTACTCGACCGCATCGCCGACGGTCTTGATCGACTCGGCCTCTTCATCCGGAATGGACACGCCGAACGAATCCTCGAGCGCCATCACGAGCTCGACGATGTCGAGCGAATCGGCACCCAGGTCGTCGAAGAACGACGCCTCGGAGGTGACATCGTCCTCATCGACCGACAGCTGGTCGATGATGACCTCCTTCACCTTTGCGAAGATCTCCTCATGCTCCATACGAAACACCTCCTTCCAGCGCAGTTGCGTTGGTCCGGCTATGCGAACGTCATGCCGCCATCGACGGCGATGACCTGACCGGTGATGTACGACGCGTCATCGCTCGCCAGGAACGCCACTGTGGCGGCGATATCCTCGGGTGACCCGAGCCGACCCATCGCAATCGACGCCGTGGCGGCGTCGCGGGCGGCAGCGGGAAGCGCGTCGGTCATGTCGGTGGCGATGAACCCGGGCGCGACCGCGTTGGCGCGGACGCCGCGCCCCGCGAGTTCGCGGGCGACGCTCTTGGTGAGTCCGATGAGTCCGGCCTTGGCGGCGGCGTAGTTGGCCTGCCCGGCATTCCCCATCACGCCAACGACCGACGAGATGTTGATGATCGAGCCGGAGCGCTGCTTCATCATGAGCTTGCCCACGGCGCGCGAAAGAAAGAACGCGCCCGAGAGGTTGGTATCGAGCACCGCACGCCAGTCGTCGTCCGACATGCGCACGAGGAGGCCGTCACGGGTGATGCCAGCGTTGTTGACCAGGACGTCGATGCGGCCGAAGCGCGCCACGACGTCATCCACGAGCGCGGCGCAGGCCGCCGGATCGCTCACATCGGCCTGGAACGCAGTGGCGGTGCCACCGTGGGACTCGATCGCCGCAACGACCTCGGCCGCGGCGTCCGCGCGCCCGGCGTAGTTGATCGCCACCACGGCGCCCTCGGCGGCAAGCCGCTTGGCGACCGCCGCGCCGATACCGCGGGAAGCGCCGGTAACCAGCGCCACACGTGCTGCAAGTCGTTCCATCAGCCGATCACCTCGCGAACCCGTTCGATGCCGTCTGTCTCGACTGATACCCCTTCGAGTCCCGGGTATCGCTTCACTATGCCGGTCAACACCGAGCCAGGGCCGCACTCGACCTGGACGTCCACACCAGCGGCCACGAACGACTCGAGCGTGGCGGTCCAACCGACCGGTGAGACGATCTGCGCGGACAGTCGCTGCCGGAGCATCTCGGCCTCCACGACGGGGAGTGCACCCGTGTTCTGTACGACGGGCACCCGCGCATCGGCGAACGGCGCCTGCGCCAGCACAGCGCTGAAGGCTTCAGCGGCCGGGGCCATGAGCGGCGAGTGGAACGGTCCGGCGACGGAGAGCGGCACGACCCGGCGCGCGCCCACCGAGGTGAGAGCCTGGAGGGCGTGCTCGATCCCCGAGTGCGTGCCTGAGATGACGACCTGGCCGGGCCCGTTGTCATTGGCTACCCACACGCCAGAGATGCCTTCAAGCGCGCTGGTGACACTGCCCGGGTCCATCCCCAGAACGGCGGCCATCGTGCCTTCAGCGGCTGCAGCCGCGTCGGCCATGAGCCGCGAGCGCTCACAGATCAGCGCAAGGCCCGTTTCATCGTCGAACACACCCGCGAACGCGAGGGCGGCGTACTCGCCGAGGCTGTGACCGGCGACAACGGTGGGCGAAACACCACTACCGGCGACGGCGCGCGCCCAGAGGAGGTCGACGATGTAGAGCAGCGGTTGAGCGGCACGTGTGTCGGCAAGCGCGGCGTCCGGACCCTCGGCCGCGATCGAGCTGAGCGGGAGTCCGGTAAGCGCCTCGGCACGCACGAGAAGCCGGGCGGCGACCTCGGGGTCGGGCAGCCTGTCGAGCATGCCGACCCGCTGTGAGCCCTGTCCGGGAAAGACGAACGCCGCAAGTCTCGACATCGTCACGCGTCCAGAGCCGAGTCCATGCGGCGCATGACCGCTTCGGCGTCACGGATGAGCTCATCGACGATAGCGGCGGCCGGCTCGATGCGGCAGACCATCGCCGCCGACTGACCGGCCATCAGGCTGCCCATATCGGTGTCGCCCTGGCGCATCGCGAGGGCGAGCTTGCCGGCGCCCAGCGCTTCGATCTCCTCGACCTTGTTCTCGCGGTCGAGCTCCATGATCTGGCGGGCGAGCTTGTTCTTGAGTACCCGCACCGGGTGTCCGGTGGAGCGACCCGTCACGACCGTATCACGGTCCTTGGCCTTGAGCACCTGCTCCTTGATGGCCGGATGGATGGTGCACTCCTCGGCGCACATGAACCGGGTGCCCAGCTGCACTCCTTCGGCACCCAGCGCGAACGCGGCGGCCACACCACGGCCATCGGCGATACCGCCCGCCGCGACCACCGGAACGTCGACAGCATCGACCAACTGCGGGATCAAGACCATGGTGGTGAGCTCACCGATGTGCCCACCCGCTTCCATGCCTTCACCGATGATCGCGTCGGCGCCGATGGACTCCATGCGCTTGGCCAGAGCGACAGACGGGACGATCGGAATCACCTTGATGCCAGCGCCCTTCAGGCCGGCCATGTACTTGCCGGGGTTGCCCGCGCCGGTGGTGACCATGGGCACGCGCTCATCGATGACCATCTGCACGATGTCGTCGATGTGCGGGGTGAGAAGCATCAGGTTGACGCCGAACGGACGATCGGTGAGCGCCTTCGCGAGCCGTATCTGCTCGCGAAGCAGGTCCGTTGGCATGTGACCGGCGCCGATCACGCCGATGCCCCCGGCGTTGCCCACCGCGGCGGAAAGCTCGGCGGTGGCGGTCCAGGCCATGCCGCCCTGCATGATGGGGTGCTCGATGCCGAGCAGCTTGGTCAAACGCGTCGTGAGTGTCATTCGTTGGGCCCCTTTGTCCAGCGGACGACCGCAGCGCCCCACGTGAGTCCCGCGCCGAATCCGACGAGGGCGAGCACGTCTCCGGGATGCAAGTGGTGGTCAGTATACAGGTCGTGCAGCGCGAGCGGAATCGAGCCGGCAGACGTGTTGCCGAGGAGCGCGACATTGGAGAACACGCGGTCGGGCTCTATCTCCAGGCGCGGCGCCACCGCATCGAGGATGCGCTGGTTTGCCTGGTGTGGGACCAGCCAGGTGAGGTCCTCCACCGTGAGACCGGAGAGGTCGAGCGCACGTCTGGTGGTCTCCGGGATGATCCTGACCGCGAACTTGAAGACCTCTCCCCCCGACATCTTGAGGTAGTGCTCCCCTGCCGCGACGCGCTCTGGCGTGGATGGCATGGCGGCGCCGCCCGCCGGGATGGCGAGCACTCCAGCGCCCGAGCCGTCGGCACCCGTGTCGATGCCGAGGATACCCGGCTCGTCGGAGGCCTCGAGGACCACCGCGCCGGCGCCGTCACCGAACAGCACGCATGTACGACGGTCGGTGAAGTCGATGTGCCTGGTGAGCGCGTCCGCGCCGATCACCAGGACGCGCTTGGCCCTGCCCGACTCGATCATGGCGGTTCCGTGCTGGAGCGCGAGGATGAAGCTCGTGCACGCCGCCATCACGTCGACCGCGCCACACCGCAGGCCGAGGAGGTCCTGGGTGATCGCGGCGGTCGAGGGCATGATGTGGTCGGGACTGCCGGTACCCACCACGAGGAAGTCGATGTCGGCAGGCTGGAGTCCGGCGTCGGCGAGCGCCTCACGGCCCGCCGCGGCGGCCATGTCGCTGGTGCTCTGACCCTCGGCCACGATGCGCCGCTCCCTGATGCCCGTGCGGCTCGCGATCCACTCGTCGGAGGTATCGACGAGCAGCGAGAGGTCGTCGTTGGTCACGACCCGGTCGGGCAGGTATGCGCCGATACCGGTGATGGCGGCATGTCTCATGAGAATGGTCGTCCCTTGTCGTGTCTGATCATCGCTCGGTGCGAGATGTTCGTGCAGTGTACCCGTTGGCGGCGTCTACGCAACGTGGATACTCCTCAGACCGCGTCTCCGCCCTGCTCCCGGATGGCGTCGGCGATGGCCGCGGTAAGACCGCCACGCACGGCGGTGGCGGTCGTGGCGACGCC
>CAZSUO010000121.1:0-5801 GCA_964610065.1 uncultured Coriobacteriaceae bacterium
CACCGACCGACCGGCGACTAGTACGCCGGCCGCGCTGCTACTCGGCTGCATGCGGACCCCGGCCGTAGCCGAGGCGGAAGTCTACCACCTGAGAGCCGCCACATCCGCCCACCCGAGCACGGCATAGCTCCCGCCGCCCTCGCGGTGGTCGACGATGCGCCCGCCCGCGCCGAGCGTCCAGGTGCGGCGCCGGGCTGCTATCGCCTGTGCGCCGCCGTCGCTGGCCCCTCCGTCTACCGAGTCGATGGTGAGCACCGGCCCTGGCCCAACATCGGTGACCGTGTACAGGTGCCCGCCGTGCGGCCGGTCAATGAGCACGGCGTCGCCGGGGCGCGGCGGCGTCGACAGGCCAGTCCGCCACGCGCCGGCCTCGCGGGCAATCATCTGCACGTCGCTCATGGCCATGCCGGGGCGGTAGCGGGATTCGAGAAGCGGGTGCCGTAGTCCGCACCGTCGCCACAGGCCACGGACCGTGAGCCCGCAGCCGCTCGTCTTCGGCGCGGTCAGATACCCGAGCATGGCCGCGTCCGTATCGCCCGGTCCCGCGACGAGCTCGAGGTACCTCTCCCGGCCCTCCTTCGTCCGGCAGCTCACGCCCACGTAGGACAGCGCCAGCGACACGATACGTGCTCGCACGTCTGCCTCGGCTGCCGTGGCCTGGCTAGCCCGGTCGGCGCGCTGTAGCCCGTCCCACGCCTGGCTGGCGGCCTCGGTGTCGGCGCCGTGGATACCGTCGACCGCCAGGGCGTGGTGGCCATGGCGGACTAGGTACGACTGCCACGCCCGCACGGCCTCACCACGGTCGCCTAGCTCGGTGCGCATTGGCGTCATTGGTCCACCCACTCGGCCAGCGCAGCGGCGTGCGGGTCGGCGCCGCACGAGCAGCGCGTATAGATAGTGTGCGTGCCGTCCTGCGATACGCGCTCACGACAGCCAGTGCCGCCACACGAGCAGCGTCGTGGGGCCAGAGCCGCGGTGCAGGCCCGGTAATCGGCCACGGCGTCGGGCTCGGGTGCGCCCGGACGGTGGACGGCTGGTCGAAGTCGTTTCGGTCGCATCACTTGCTCGCCTCTGCCCATGTCCACGGTCCGCTCACCCCGTCGCAGTGTGCCGCCGCGGCCTCGAGTGCCGCTTTGACTCGTCTTCGCGGTAGCCAACCGAGCGGCGCCGAGCAGTGCATGGCACCGAGGGCCACATGCGCGCCGCTGCCTACCGCGCCCCATGCCCTCGGCCATTCGTACTGAGCACCGTCCGCGTCGACGCCGAGCAGCACGGTCGGCGTCGCGATGATGAGCTCGAGCGAGGTCGGACCCTCACGCCGCTCGGCCTTGACGGCGTCTAGCACGGCGGGAGCTAGCCGCGACGATACCCAGTCCCGAACGTCGCCGCGGCGGAAGGCTGGCACGCGAACACTCAAAGCAATTTCACATTCGCGCGCGCTGCCCGCCGTCCCGACGAGCACGCCCCATCGTCGCCGCACCTTGCGCCGGTCGATGCCGCGGAGGTCGCCCACCGTGACGGCACTGTCTGCGCCGACAATGACGCCGCCGTCGTGAATGAGGCCGACGATGCAGGTCACCCCTTAGCCCTCGACATGTAGCCGTTGCCCACGCACTTTAGTTGGACCATGCCATTCAGCTCGTTTGAATACCGCAACGGTACGGTGCGAATCACGCAGCCCTCGCGCACGTTGCCAGCAATGGTGCTCTGCCCCTCGCCCATGGCTTCGATGTCGGCGCGATGGTACGGGCCATCATAGAGCAACGGCACGCAATCGCACGACGCGCGAAGCTCACGGATGTCCATCCACGCTTGCCCGAGCCACGCATCGAAGGCCAAGAACCGAAGCTCGCCAGGCCCGCAGTCATACTTCAGATCCTGCACCTGTCCGTACACTTCTCCGTAGAGGCAGACGCCGGGGCGCGCCTTGCACCACAAGCCGATCCATTCCGTCTCGCGGGCCAGCTTCGACCAAATCGAGTCGCACTCCGGTTTCCACCAGTTCTTTCGGCTGCCGACGTGCAGGCGCTCACCTTGCCACACGAACCGGCACGATGCGCCGTGCAGCTTCTCGGTCACAATGACGGGCTCGCCCTCGGTCAGCAGGCCCGCATAGCGCCGCCACGGCTCAACGTCATAGACAGGAAAGAACCCCGAAGGCGGCGTCGTGAAATCGGTGAGCGGGTTGCCGAGTCGCGCTCCCGGCTGCCGCGGCTCGGGCGGCTCGTAGCGCTCGACGCCTAGCGCGGCCATGACGTCGTCCCCCTCTACGGCTCCGTCCGGTGGCCGCACGAGCAGGCCCTGCGACCACTGCCCGCGGAGACGAACCGGCTTGATGCGGCAACGTCCGCCGAGGAACGCGAAGCGCTCATCGTTCGGCACGACGTAGTCCGGCTCAATGTACGCCGCGAGGTCGCCCTCGTTCCACTCACCGAGGCGCACGGCGCACGTGTAGCCCCACACGTCCACCAGGCCGAGCGAATCGGCGTTCGGATGCTTGCGGACTGGACCGAGCTTGACAACTTCGACCTTGTGCGTGCTCATGATGTGCACCTCCAATCATGAGCACGCTACTCGGCGGGGCGGACGGGCGGTTTGCGGCGGGTTGTCATCCCTCTCCCCCTCCCGGCCAGTCCCGCAGCAGCGCGTAGACAATCGACCGCGCGCCCTGTTGTGCCGCATCGACCACAGTCTCGCAATCCGGGTGGTCGATGTGCTTCCAGCAGCGCCGGACCGGGTAGGCGATTTCGGCCTCGGCCCAGTCGAGCAGCAACTCTCGCAGCAGCCCCAGGTCCGGGCGCACCGTCATGGGCAGCGAGAGCGTGGCACGTGGTTTGCGGCGAAGGCGCGTCATGCTACTTGCTCCACGCCGCGGATATGTCGCGTCACTCGCCCGAACTCACGGTGCAGCACGTCGACGCGCATGTCCCGGTCGGCGCGATACCCGGCTCGATGCGCCCATGCGTCCTGCGGGGCGAGCGTGCGAAACGACTCCACGACGCAGCCGGGCCGCTCGATGACAGACTCGTGGTGAACGTGGCCCGTGTACCAATATCGGTACTTGGTCGCGCCCCAGTCCGCCGCTTTCGTTGCCGCCATGATGCCGGGCAACTCGGCCGGTTTCGGCCCGTCGCCATGGGTCACGCCGAGCAGGCACTTGCCGAACCGGAACCAGTGGAACGGGTCGGGGCTCGTGTCGACCGTCACGCGCTCGTCCCGCTCGTAGAAGGCATCCATCGCGAGCGCCAGCATGATTGCACTCTGATCGTCGTGATTGCCAATTTCCACGATAACACGCACGGTTTCGTGCTTCTCCAGCGCCGCGTCGATCATTGCGCGGAATGCCCGCACGCCGACGCGCAGCACCTTGGCCCATCGGCTATCCGTGTCGAGCGCGTTTCCGTGCCGGGCCGTGCGTGCGCGATTGTCGTCGCAGTGAAAGAAGTCGCCGAGCGAGACAATGAGTGCCTGCTTGGCCGGCGGCGCGACCTCCACGAGCGAGCGGATGGCGCTCACGTGGAGCTGCTCGGCAATGTGCAGGTCGTAGTCTGCGCCAGTCTCCTCGCGCCAGGCGAACATCCCCGCGTGAACATCGCCAATCGGGTACACGCAGAGCAGGTCCGAGTCCGCGTGCTCGGGTCCGCGCTTCGGCTGGTGCGCCGCGCGGAATGGCTCGGGCAGCGAGCGGATTGCCTCTAGCAGCGCATCGAGCTTGTCTGCCGCCGGGTCTTTGGCGGTCTTTACCCACTGCTGCGACACGGCCCCGAAGCCGTCGACGAGCGTCGACACTCCGCGGAGGTGGTAGCCCTTCGGCGCTGTCGCCGCATGCTGCGCTGGGTCTTTGCGAGGGTCACCATAGGGTGACGGCGCCGCCACAGAGCCCCGCCCAGGACTTGCACCTGGACCTCCCGAGTACAAGCCGGGGCCACTGCTACTCGCGGCTCGCGGGGCAGGATTTCTGTATGAATCGCTATGCACAAAATTCGCGCGACGTGCCAGCGTCGCTGGGTCACCGCCGCGCGCAGTCGACGTGAGCCTGTGACGGAGCATGGTCCCGCGCACACCGCCGAGCGGTCGGCCCATGATGCGCACACACTCGCCGCGACTGTGCCCGGCAGCGAGTAGCTCTGTCAGCTGAGCCACTTCCTCGGGCGACCATGGTGCGCCGCTAGCCATCACCCCACCTCCCGGTACAGCCCCTCGGGCGCAGTCGATGGCAGCGTCGGCGCCGCGTCGGGCACGAGGTCGGCCGTGGCGGCCACGTAGGGCTCCCCGTTCGGGTCGAATGGCTGGCAGCCCGATGCGTCGACGATGAGCGGCGGCGCTGGGTCTGTCGGCGCGGTCCGCCACTCGGTGCACAGATGGTCGCACGCCGCGTACACCAGCGCATCTAGCGCCTCGGCACGCAACTCGGCCCGCCAGTCGCGCCGGTCCGTCCCGAGACACATCGGCCCGTAGACCGAGCGCCCAATGCCGAGCCGCTCTGCGATGTCAGCGAGCACCGCGATTTCGTCTCGGTTGAGTCGCTCGCACCGGAGCGAGAGCAAGTCCCATGCGTCGTCGCGAGTCACTTGGCCGCCGCCTTTTCTGCGGCGATGCACGCCTCGCAGCGGATTGGCCAGTCGTCTCGGTCCATCTTTAGCCGAGTCTTGGGGTATCCGCACACGATCCGACCGAATCCGCGGCAGTCGCCGTAGTCGTATAGCATGCAGTCTGGCGAGCACCTCTTGCCGCGAAAGATGATTTGCAGCGGCGCGAGCACGATTAGCTTGGTAGCCTTAGCCATCGCTTCCTCCGTCTGCCCTACGCGGGCCTACTCAGCGGGGCACAGCTGCGCCGCCGCGGACGATGCCGACCGCTGGCGCAGGAGCCGGGTCGCTGTCCTCGCACTGCGGACACTGCGCGCGCATGACGAGCACGGCATCGCGTACAGTGCCGAGCACGCTGCTCACCTCTTTCGTCGCCTGCTCAATGGCACTGAGCCGGTAGTCGATGCGCCCGAGTTGCACGACGTGATTCGAGTTGGCCCGCTCGAGCGCACTGATTCTCTCGCGAGAGTCCCGCCGCGCGTCAATCTCGGCAGCGAGAGCGGCGGCCTCGGCGGCTTCCTTCTCGGCTCGCTCTCGGGTCCAGGTGTCGCGCATCCACTCGGGGATTTGCTCGCTCCGTCTCGGTGGCACGCTCGGGAGTTGCGCGGGCGCGGTCTGGACAGTAACCTGCGTCGTCGGAGTTGGTGTCGACTTTGGCTTGCGTGCCGCGAGTAGCGCGACGATGCGCGGCAAGAGCTCGCGCACACCGAGCGCTGCCGCGATGGCGAGCAGCGCGTCAACCACTGGGATACCAGTCACCGGCCCGTCCCTTTCCTCTGTCGTCGCTCCGCCTCGGCCCTGGCCCTGTCTGCCAGTCCCCGCGGCGCACGCACCACGGTCACATCGTGGCCGTTGCGCACGGCCTTGTAGATTTCGAGGCCGCCCTTCGCCGCTTCGACGATGGCGCCGATGATTCCTACTGCGGCCCCTAGTGCGCTCATGGGCACCCCCCAAGTGGCCAATCCGGCATCACAACCACCGTCGCAAGCGCCGCCCGCGCGTCGCAGTACACGACGCCGACTTGCGCCGCGTCGTAGTGCTGACCGCTCGTGAGTGCGTCCGCCCAAGCATTCTGCGCCACGGCCGCCGTCTCATATGCGGCGAGCACCGGCGCCCACTCGTCCTCGACGGCGAGCTTAGCCGACTCGTCATCGGCACCGACTAGGTCCGTGGCCATGGCGTCTACGATGACCTCGGACGCGGCCGTGAGCG
>CAZSUO010000122.1:0-5785 GCA_964610065.1 uncultured Coriobacteriaceae bacterium
TGAACCCGCACATCGGGCTCACGTTCGTGACACTGCTGCGGACGGTGTTGCGCGCCGACCCCGACGTGGTGATGGTGGGAGAGATCCGCGATCCGGAGACCGCCGGGATCGCCACGCGTGCGGCGCTCACCGGGCACCTCGTGCTGTCGTCGATCCACACCAACGACGCCCCCTCGGCGCTCACGCGTCTCTCCGACATGGAGGTCGCGCCGTTCATCGCCTCGAGCGCGCTGGTGGGCGTAGTGGCGCAGCGGCTTGTGCGCAAGCTGTGTCCAGCGTGCAAGGATTCCGTGCGGGTCACCAAGGCCTACCTGAGCACCTTCCGCATCGAAGCCGAGGAGCTCTCCGCCAAGACGGTGTACCGGGCGCACGAGGGCGGGTGCGACGAGTGCTTCGGCACCGGCTACCGCGGCCGCACCGGCATCTTCGAGATCATGGCCATGGACGAGGAGCTCGAGCGGTTGTTCCTGGCCGAATCGCCCTCGGAAGCGATCCGTGCCGCCGCGCTCAACGCGGGTATGGAGACGCTGCGGCAGGACGCGTTCTTCAAGGTGAGTGAGGGCATCACCTCACTGGACGAGGTCATGCGGGTGATCGTGTAGCCGGCCGACTGGAGGCGTCATGACACAGACCGCACGCGAGCCGCGCGCGATCGTGCTCGTACTGGACAGCGTAGGCGCCGGAGCGCTTCCCGACGCCGCCGAGTACGGCGATGTGGGATCGAACACGCTGGGTAACACCGCTGCGGCGGTAGGCGGTCTGCATATGCCCAACCTCGGCGCCATGGGTCTGGGCAACATCACCGACATTCTCGGCGTGCCCGCGCGGGAGGACACGGTGGGATCTTGGGGCAAGTGCGCCGAGCGCTCCGCTGGCAAGGACACCACCACCGGCCACTGGGAGATGATGGGGCTCGTGCTGGAGAAGCCGTTTCCCACGTACCCCGATGGCTTTCCCGCCGAGGTGATCGCCGAGTTCTGCAGGCGTACGGGCTATGCCAGCGTACTGGGAAACACCGTGGCGAGCGGCACCGTGATCATCAACGAGCTCGGCGACGAGCACATGGCCACGGGGCTGCCGATCGTGTACACCTCGGCGGACTCGGTCTTCCAGATCGCCGCGCATGAGGAGCGCTTCGGCCTCGACGAGCTCTACCGCGTGTGCGAGATCGCGCGCGAGATGCTCGTGGGCGAGCACCACGTGGGTCGCGTCATCGCGCGGCCGTTCGTAGGGCCCGACGAGACCGGCACGTACACCCGCACGCACCGCAGGCGCGACTTCGCCGTGACGCCGTACGAGCCCACGGCGCTCGACCTGCTGCAGGAGGCTGGCGTACCGGTCTTTGGCGTGGGCAAGATCGGCGACATCTTCGCGTGGCAGGGGATCACCTCCTCGCCGCACGTCACCGACAACATGGACGGCTTCGACAAGCTGCTGGAGGAGGTGCGCCGTCCCGAGCAGGGGTTCGTGTTCTGCAACCTGGTGGACTTCGACATGCTGTGGGGCCATCGCAACGACGCGCGCGCCTACGCCGATGGCCTGGAGGCCGTGGATCGGCGCATGCCCGAGCTGCTCGACGCGATGGTCGACGGCGATCTGCTCATCATCACCGCCGATCACGGCTGCGACCCTACCACCGAGTGGTCCACCGACCACTCGCGCGAGTACACGCCGCTCATCGTGAAGGTCAAAGGCGTGGATGCGGGTGTGGGACTCGGCGTCCGGAAGACGTTCGGCGATATCGGCGAAACGGTGCTCGACTTCTACGGCCTGCGCGACCGGTGTGGGCGGGGCGACTCCTTCCTCGAGGAGGTGCGTGGCGCGTGAAATCGCTTGAGGAGCTGATCGAGGTCAAGCGCGACGGCGGGACGCACTCGGCTGAAGAGCTGCAGCGGCTGGTGGGCGCGTTCGTGTCCGGTGAGATGCCCGACTACCAGATGGCCGCCTGGCTGATGGCCGCGTTCATCCGCGGCCTGGACAGCGAGGAGACCGCCGCGCTCACCGAGGCGATGGCGCGTTCGGGCCGCATGGTTGACCTCTCGAGCATCCCGGGCATCAAGGTCGACAAGCACTCCACGGGCGGCGTGGGCGACACCACCACGCTCGTGCTCGCGCCGCTCGTGGCGAGCTGCGGCGTGCCGGTGGCCAAGATGAGCGGGCGCGGCCTCGGCTTCACCGGAGGCACGCTCGACAAGCTCGAGTCGATCCCCGGCTTCACGGTGACGCTCGAACCCGACGAGTTCCTCCGCCAGGTGCGCGACGTGGGCCTTGCGGTGATCGGCCAGAGCCCCGATGTTGACCCGGCCGACAAGAAGATGTACGCGCTGCGCGACGTGACCGCCACGGTGCCTTCGACGCCGCTCATCGTGGGCTCGATCATCTCCAAGAAGGTCGCCGGAGGCGCCGACGCCATCGTGCTCGACGTGAAGGTGGGCTCGGGCGCGTTCATGAAGACCGAGGCCGACGCGCGTGCGCTCGCCGCCGAGCTCTCGCGTGTGGGCGAGCTCCTCGGCCGCACGGTGGTGTGCATCCTCACCGACATGGATCAGCCGCTCGGCCGCGCGGTGGGCAACGCGCTCGAGGTGCGCGAGGCGATCGCCACGCTCAAGGGCGAGGGTCCCGCCGACCTCACCGAGCTCTGCCTGGTGTTCGGCGCCAAGATGCTCGTGCTCGGAGGGATCGCCGAAGACGAGCGCGAGGCGCGCGACCTGCTGCTGGACTCGATCGCCACCGGACGCGCGCTCGACACCTTCCGCGCGTGGGTGCACGCGCAGTGCGGCGACGAGCGTGTCGCCGACGACGTGTCACTGCTGCCCATCGGGGCTCACACACGCGCCGTGACCGCGGGTACGGGCGGATGGATCGCAGGGTTCGACGCCGAGGGCGTGGGTCGCGCGGCGATGGCCACGGGCGCGGGGCGTGCGCGCAAGGAAGATGACATCGACCCCGGCGCGGGCCTCGAGCTTGAGGTCAAGGTGGGGCAGCGGGTGGAGGCGGGCGACACGATCGCCACACTCTACACGTCGGATCCCGCGTTGCTTGATGAGGCGGAGACCCGGCTCCGCAACGCTGTGCGCATCGGCGCCGAAGAGGTCGAGCCGCCGCCACTGTTCCTGGAGGCGTAGGCAGATGACTGCGACCGGTCGATGCGGCGGGGGAGGCGCGCCGTGAGCAGACGCGTACCGGACCCGGGCGCACCAGTGACCGGACTTGCCGTGGGGCACGCCAACCCCGACTTCGACGCGTACGCCGCGATGGTGGCCGCCACGAAGCTCTACGAGGGCACGCGTGCGGTCTACCTCGGCTCGCAGAACGCCAATGTTCGTGAGTTCCACAATCTGCACGAGGAGTTCGTGCCGTTCGTGGACCTGAAGGCGCTCGACCCCGCGGCGGTTGAGCGCGTGATCATGGTGGACACCCGCGACCCGGGACGCATCGGCGAGATCGGCGCGATCGTTGCGCGCCCCGGCGTCGAGGTGATCGTGTACGACCACCACCCCCGGCAGTCCGACGACGTTGCGGCAAGCGACGACCACTCGATGATGGTGGGCGCCACCACGTCGATCCTGGTGCACGAGATCCACGATCGCGGCATTGTGCTCACGCCCCTCGAGGCCACGGTGATGCTCCTCGGCATCCACGAGGACACCGGGTCGCTCACCTATCCGG
Organism: uncultured Coriobacteriaceae bacterium; assembly: GCA_964610065.1. Classification (GTDB taxonomy): domain Bacteria; phylum Actinomycetota; class Coriobacteriia; order Anaerosomatales; family Anaerosomataceae; genus Anaerosoma. The sequence continues at coordinate 3,670 of CAZSUO010000122.1, forward strand.
GCACCACGTCCTACGATGTGCAGGCGGTGGCGTTCCTCATGGAGGCCGGCGCCGAGATGGAGGTACTGAACCAGTTCCTCTCGCGCGCGCTCAGTCCCGAGCAGCGCATGGTCCTCGAGCAGCTGGTGGACACGCTCGAGGTCTGGGACATCAACGGCCAGGAGATCGCGGTGAGCACCGCGCGCTCGGCCGAGTATGTGGACTCGGCGTCGGTGCTGGCGCACTACATCTGCGAGGACCTCGGCTACCGCGTGGCCATCGCCGTGATCGACATGCCCGAGCGGCTGCAGATCGTGGGCCGTAGCCGCCTGGGCGGCGTGGACATCGCGGCGGTGCTCAAGCACGTAGGCGGCGGCGGGCACCCGCAGGCCGCCTCGGCCGCCATCCGCGACGGCGTGGTGGAAGACGTGCTGCCAAGGCTCCGCGATGCGCTCACGCTTGAGGTGGTGCCCCCGCTCACGGCCGCCGAGATCGCGTCGGCGCCGGTGCGCTCCATCGAGCCGGCTACGCCGATGGAGGAGGCGGGTGCGATCATGGCCCGCTGGGGCCACGGCGGTCTGCCCGTGCTCCAGGACGGCCGACTGGTGGGGATGGTCACGCGCAAGGACGTGGACAAGGCCGCTCGGCACGGGCTCGGACACGCGCCGGCCACGGGTTTCATGGCGCGCGAGCCGGTCACAGTTGATCCGGGGACCGACCTCGATGAACTCGAGCGGCTGCTGGTGCGTACGGGTATCGGCCGGCTGCCGGTGGTGGAGGACGGCAGCGTGGTGGGTATCGTGACGCGCAAAGACCTCCTGCGCGCCCAGCACGGTGAGACGTACCTGGACCGCCGCCAGAGCAGGCGTCATCGCGAAGCGACACGCACGGTGCTGCGCTCGATCGAGCGGTTGCCAGACGACGCTCAGGACGCAGTGCGGACGATCGGGCGGTTGGCCGATGAGGCGGGGTTGCGCGCGCATGTGGTGGGCGGCTTCGTGCGCGACATGCTGCTCGGCCGCGAGAACCTCGACATCGACATCGTGATCGAGGGTGACGGGCTCGAGTTCGCACTCGGCGTGGCCGAGCGCCTCGGCAAGCGCGTGAAGGTGCACCGCAGGTTCGGCACCGCGGTGCTGGTGTGGTCCAAGGCGCTCCACCTCGACATCACGAGCGCGCGCACCGAGTACTATCAGCGTCCGGGCGCGCTGCCCACGGTGGAGCGGTCGTCGCTCAGGCAGGACCTCTTCAGGCGTGACTTCTCCGTGAACGCGATGGCCGTGTGCGTGAACCCGGAGCGGTTCGGGCAGATCGCGGACCCCTTTGGCGGACTCCACGACCTCGAGCGCGGCGTTGTGCGCGCCCTCCACTCGCTCTCGTTCGTGGAGGACCCCACGCGCGTGCTCCGCGCGCTGCGCTTCGAGCAGAAGTTCGGATTCCGGATCGATCCGTCCACGGATGCGCTGCTTCGGCAGGCTGTGGATATGGGGATGCTCGACGAGGTGAGCGGCGCGCGACTGCGTGAGGAGCTGCTCGACATCATCGACGAACCGCTGGTGGCCGACATCCTCGCGAGGCTGGGCGATGTGGGCGTGCTGGGCTCGATCGGCCCCGAGACGTCGGCCGCTCACCGCGCGATCGCCGATGTGCGCGCGTGCGCCGCAGCTTACGACGAGATCGCCGCGTCCTTCGAGCCGCCGCCTCGCAGGCGCACGCTCCTGGTGACCGCGTTCGTGGCGTCGGCGGGGCGTGGGGCGGCCGACCGGTGGTGCCGCAAGATGCGCTTCGGCCGCGAGTACACCACGCCGGCCGTGGTGACCGCCGAGCGCGCTGAGCAGGCCTCGGCGCGGTTGCGCGACGGGCGCAAGATGCGTCCGAGCAGGCTGTTCTACATGCTCGAGGCGCTGCCCACCGAGACGCTTGCATACCTGTGGGCCACCGGTGAGCGACGGGTGCGCGCGCGTGTGGAGGAGTACGTGCGCGAGCTCTCCCGCGTTCGTCCGGCGGTGACGGGAGCGGATCTGATCGCCCTCGGCGTGGAGCCGGGTCCGTCGTTTGCTGGTATCCTTGCGCAGGCCCGGGCCGACCGTCTCGACGGCAAAGCCGTCGGCTTCGAGGCCGAACTCGCCAATCTCAA
>CAZSUO010000123.1:0-5781 GCA_964610065.1 uncultured Coriobacteriaceae bacterium
TAGTTGGCGACCTCATAGCGCTCGAAGCCCAGTTCGCCGAGCACCTCGGCGGCGGCGTTCATGCCCTCCACGGTGGCGTCCTCATCCGGCATGCTGGCCTCACCGGCAGCGATCGCCCGGGCGAGCGGCGTGTTCGCCTCCACTGTGAGCGGGTAGACAGACACGTGCGTGGCGCCGGCTTCCACCACACCACGCAGCGAGCGTTCCCATGCCTCGGCGGACACTCCGGGAATCCCGCAGATGAGGTCGGCGGAAACCGCGAGCCCCGCGTCGGCGGCCGCGCGGATCGCGCCGAGCGCCGCCGCGCTGTCATGACACCGGCCGAGCCACACGAGCGCCTCGTCGTCGAGCGACTGCACTCCCACGCTCACGCGGGTCACGCCCTCGGCGGCGAGCGCCTCAGCGAGTTTGGGCGAGAACGACTCGGGGTTCGCCTCGATGGTGACCTCGGCATCGCTGGCCAGCGGGATCACCCCGGTGAGCGCACGCACGAGCTGCACGAGGTGCGGACCGAGCACCGTGGGCGTACCGCCGCCAACGTAGAGCGTCTCGAGCGGAGACCAGCGGACCTGCGGGGTGAGCCACCCGCGCAGCAGCTTGACGGTGTGGCCCTCGACAGCGGCATGCTCGGGCGCGCCGGTGTCCACCTCCGAGTAGAAGTCGCAGTAGGCGCACTTTGAGTGACAGAGCGGCACGTGCACATACAGATGCCGCGGCAGCGCGACCCGCGTGTCGTCCCAGGGCGCAACGAACCCTTCGGCCAGGTCTTGCATGAGGCCCCCCTCGCTCAGTCGTCGACCTTGAGGATCGCCATGAAGGCCTCCTGCGGGATGTCCACGGAGCCTACCGACTTCATCCTCTTCTTGCCCGCCTTCTGCTTCTCCAGGAGCTTGCGCTTGCGGGAGATGTCGCCACCGTAGCACTTGGCTATGACGTCCTTGCGCATCGCGCGCACGGTCTCCCGGCTGATGATCTTCGCACCGATCGCAGCCTGTATGGGGACCTCGAACATCTGCCGCGGGATGATCTCGCGTAGCTTCTCGGTGAGCATCTTCCCGCGCGCGTACGCCTTGTCCTTGTGCACCACGAACGACAGGGCGTCCACCGGCTTGCCGGCGAGCAGGATATCGAGCTTCACGAGCTCGCTCTGCCGGTATCCGATGTACTCGTAGTCAAGGCTCGCGTAGCCCTTGGTGCGGCTCTTCAGCTGATCGAAGAAGTCCATGATGAGCTCCGAGAGCGGCATCTCGTAGTGCAACTCGACCGTGGTGGCCGAGAGGTACTGCATGTCCCTGAACGTGCCCCGGCGTTGATCGGCCAGCTCCATCACGGCACCGACGTAGTCCGGGGGTACCAGCACGGTGGCCTTGAGGAACGGCTCCTCCACGTGGTCGAGGTGCCCGGGGTCCGGCATGTCTTGTGGCGAGTGCACGACCACCATGTCGCCCTTTGTGCGGTAGGCGTGATACTCCACGCTCGGCGCGGTGGCGAGCAGGTCGAGACCGAACTCACGCTCGAGACGCTCCTTGACGACCTCCATATGCAGCAGGCCGAGGAAGCCCACGCGGAAGCCGAAGCCAAGCGCGTGACTGCTCTCCGGCTCCCAGACGAGCGCGGGGTCGTTGAGTTGCAGCCGCTCGAGGGCGTCGCGCAGGTCCGGGTACTGGTCACCGTCGATCGGGAACAGGCCGGTGAACACCATCGGCTTGGCCTCGCGGTAGCCGGGGAGCTGCTCGGTCGCCCCGTTACGGGCAAGCGTGACGGTATCGCCGACCTTCACGAGCGACGGGTCTTTGAGGCCGGTGATGAGGTAGCCGACCTCCCCCACGCCGAGGGTATCCACCGGGATGTTAGCCGGCCGACGGACGCCGACCTCCTCCACGTCGGTGACGGTCGAGGTGGCCATCATCTTGACCTTGAGGCCCTTGTGCACGCTGCCATCGACCACGCGGATCAGCGCGACCACGCCGCGATAGGCGTCGAAGTACGAATCGAAGATGAGCGCCTTCAGCGGCGCGTCGGGGTCGCCGACCGGGTGCGGCACAAGGCGCACGACCGCCTCGAGCGCGTCGCGCACGCCCTCGCCCGTCTTGCCGCTGGCAAGCACTGCCTCGTCGGCAGGGATCGCGAGGCCTTCCTCGATCTCGTGCTTCACGCGCTCGGGATCGGCAGCAGGCAGGTCGATCTTGTTGATGAGCGGGATGATCTCCAGGTGCGCGTTCATCGCCATCTGGGCGTTGGCGACCGTCTGTGCCTCCACCCCCTGAGCGGCGTCCACCACCAGGATCACGCCCTCACAGGCCGCGAGCGAGCGCGAGACCTCGTACGTGAAGTCCACATGCCCCGGGGTGTCGATCAGGTTCAGCTGGTACGTCTTGCCGTCGTCGGCGTCGTACATCACGCGCACAGCCTGCGCCTTGATGGTGATGCCGCGCTCGCGCTCGATGTCCATCGAGTCGAGCAGCTGCTCCTGCATGTCGCGGTCCGCCACGGTATGGGTGAGCTGCAGCACACGGTCGGCCAGGGTGGATTTCCCGTGGTCGATGTGCGCGATGATGGAGAAGTTGCGTATGAGGGTGGGGTCAGTCATCGGAGCGTAAGGATAGCAGGCGCCGCGCAGTTGCGACAGCACCAGGGCCGCACGGCGGCGACAGTGTCACTATGAAGCAGATCGGCCTGGCACGGTGCGGTCACGCCAGGGTAACGGAACGCGGGAACGACCCGGGCAACCTGCGCCCTCCTGGTATGGTCGGGCGATGCGAAGAACGACCAGCATCATCTGTGCCCTCACACTCGGCGTCGTCATCGCGATCGCGGGAACGATCGCCTGGCGCGACACCTTCACCGTCACGCTCAACAACGCCGAAGTGCCCGTGCCCGGGCTCACTCGCGAGGTCCGGATCCTGCATGCGAGCGATCTGCACGGAGTCACCTTCGGCGCCGGACAGAACGGCATCGCGGCCGTGCTGGGCGAACAGCATTTCGATGCGGCGGTCATCAACGGCGACCACATCCCCACCGAGGATGCCGGGTTCGCCCCGGTGCTCGAGCTGCTCGATGTGCTGCAGGACCATGCGGATGTGGTGTTCGTGACCCGTGGCAACCATGACACCACCGAAGTGATCGACGCGCTTGCCTCGCACGGAGCGGTCGTTATCGAGGCGGGTGCCGAAGCGGTACCCTTTGCCGCCCGTGCGGGACGGCTCGTCGTGACCCCGGCTCATGACGCGCGTGGTGTACCCACCGACGCCGACCTGGTGCTCCGGATCGGTCACTACCCTCTGTCCCCCGGTGCGCTCACTGCGGCCGCGGGTGGCCACGTGGGTACTTCGCTCTTTCTGTTCGGCCACGCTCACGGTGGTCAGATACGCCTCCCGCTGGTGGGCGCACTCTGGGCGCCCGGCGAGGTCGGCAGTCACGGACGCCCGGTGCCTCGTGCCAACGGAGACAACTTCTTCCCGGAGATCAGGGGGCGCGAGCTGTCAGGCATGTCGCGCGTGGGCGGATCGTACCGGCACATCTCAAACGGACTCGGCACACAGGCGATCCGCCTGCGCTTTCTCGCGCCCGCAGAGATGACGGTCATCACACTGGTCCCTGAGGTGTGACGTGGGTGTTTGAGCGCCACCATTCGCGACCGATGCGAAAGTGGCAACGCCCGGTTGCGTGTGCTATCCTTGCGCGGTTCGTACGCACCCCACTGCGACGGGCACCATCGTATTGAGGCTGGAGGAACAACCAACGTGGCGAACATCAAGAGCCAGAAGAAGCGCATCCTCACCAATGAGAAGGCGCGCATCCGCAACAAGGCGGTCCGCTCGGCCCTGAAGACCTCGGTCAAGAAGGTCGATGCGGCCGTTGCCGCTGGAGACAAGGACGCCGCACTCGCGGCCGCCTATGCCGCCAACCGTGCGTTCGACAAGGCTGCAAGCAAGGGCGTCATCCACCCCAACCAGGCCGCCAACCGCAAGTCGGGCGTCATGGGCAAGGTCAACGGGATGGGTGCCTAGCACCTCGCACCACAGCATCACTGACGAAGGACCGGGAAACCCCGGTCCTTCGTGCGTTTCCGGTCTTATGAGTCCGCACTTCGGCACAACTCCACAAGCCAGCGCTCGAAGAGCAGCCGCGGATCCCCCTGCCCGCTCTTCATGCGTGCGTCGACCTCGGCGGCGTCCGTGAGCGCTGCGGAGAGCTCGCCAGGCTCGAACCGCCGTGCCTGCGGGATGAGGTTCTTGGCCTGCCAGTCGGACATCCCCACCTCGCGCATCATCGTGGCTCTGTCCGACTCGCGCTCCAGCAACGCGCCAACGCTGATAAGCATGCGCACGTGCCGGACCGCCATCGCATGCACGCGGATGACCTCTTCGCCACCCCGGATCAGATCGTCCAGCAACTCGAGCGCCCGACCACACTCACGGGCTCCCACCGCATCCAGGAACTCGAATATCGAGACTGGGGCCGTCTCGGCGACAACGCTCGTCACGTCCTCCCGGGTGATGCCGGTGCGCTCCCCGGCGAAGGCGATGATCTTGTCCGCCTCGATCTCCAGGCGACGTAGGTCGCGCCCTACCGACCGCACGAGCGTCTCCGCCGCGTCGAGCGCGAGCGCCCGTCCCCGCTCAGCGAACAGATCCACCACCCAGCGCGGATACTCATGGCGTCGTGGCGCCTTGTACTCGGCGGCCCCTCCGATCGCGGTGACCGCCTTGAGGAGCTTGCTGTCCTTGCGGAGCTTGCCCGCCACGAGCACAAGGCAGCTCATCGGCGACGGATCCGCCGCGTACGCGGCGAGCGCAGCCTGGCCAGCCGCCTTCATCTTGTCCACATTGTGCACGACAACGAGCCGTCGCTCTGACGCGAACGGCAGCGTGTTCGCCGCCGCGATGATGTCGCCCGGGTCGGCGGTCTCTCCCTCGAAGGCATCGTAGTTGAACGTGAGGTCAGCCACCTCGGCTATACGCCCGCGCAGCCGGTGGAGGGCGCGCTCGAGCAGCAGGTCTTCCTCTCCGTAGATGAGATAGACTGGCTTGAGGTCCTCGAGTCCTTTGACTGCCATGCATCTCCTCCGGTGTCGGGCCCGCACGCGTACCACAGGAGCACGCCGGTCGCGGGGCGTCCATTCTCTCACGAAGCGACGCACGGCTTCCACGGCGGGCAGGCCGGACCGAGTAGCCCGTCCGGCTGATCCGCACGGTGATATCGCCAAGTTCGTCCGTTCGCCACACCCTGCAGCCCGCATCTTCGAGCATTTCGAGCGTTGACTCACAGGGGTGTCCGAAGTCGTTGCCGACCCCCACACTGATCAGGGCATCGTGCGGCGCCATGTCCTCAAGCGCCTCGCGCGTGAGGCCGTTGTCACTGCCGTGATGCGGCACCTTCAAGACCTCCACACGCGGGAGCCCCGGTCCGTCGGCGGTGCCGCTCAGCGCAGCCTCCTCGGCATCACCGCCAAGTACGGCATCGAATCCCCCACACGCCACCTGGAGGAGCACGCTCGTGTCGTTGGTGCCAAGCTGCTCGTCTGCGATATCTCCGGGCGGCCACAACACGGTCACGATGGTGCCCCCGAGGCGCCAGCTGTCACCGGCCTTGAGCGGTCGCGGGTCGTGCGCCCAACCGAACGACTCCGCGTCGATCGCCGGGAAGCCGGTCCATCCGATCTCCGCCACCTGGGCCAGCCCACCCGCTCCGCCGGTGTGATCGTCGTGGGCGTGCGTGAGTATGAGCGCGTCGACCCGCCTGACACCGTGCCGCGCGAGTGCCCGACGGAGCGAGACA
>CAZSUO010000124.1:0-5659 GCA_964610065.1 uncultured Coriobacteriaceae bacterium
CGAGCGCTCCCTTACGATCGTGCCTCCGCCGACTACCACGTCACCGCGATAGCACACCGCCGCCTGTCCGGGTGCGGCGCACACCGGGTGTTCGAGCTCGAGGCGCGTTGGCCGACCAGAGCGTACCACGCGGCACGACACCGCCGGGGCGTTAGCGCGCACACAGACGGCCTCCACGACGTCCGGCGAGCCGTGCCATACCTCGTCGGCCAGGTATACGCTCGAGACCTCGCAGGCCTCGCGCGGACCGGCCACCACGGCGTTGCGCGCCGGGTCGATCGCCACCACGAAGAGCGGACCCGCTCCACCCGGCAGTCCCTTGCGCTGACCGGGGGTGTAGTGACAGATACCGGTGTGCTCCCCTATCACCCGTCCCTCGAGGTCCAGCACCGGACCGGGCTCGTGGCCACCCACGCCTCTGGCCGACACGAACCGTCCCGCGGTCGTGCCGGCGAGAAAGCATACGTCCTGACTCTCGGTGCGCTCAGCCACAGGAAGGTCGAGCTCCCGGGCGCGCTCCCTGACCTCGGCTTTGGACAGCTCGCCGAGGGGGAACGCCACATGCTCGAGCACCTCCGGTGTGAGCCGGTAGAGGAAGTACGACTGGTCCTTGCGTGCGTGGGCGGCGCGTGCGATGCGGCGGTCCCCCGGAGGTCCGACGATACGCGCGTAGTGACCGGAAGCGAGGCCTGCGGCGCCCGCCTCCATCGCGGCCGGGAGCAGCAGTCCGAGCTTCACCTGCTCGTTGCAGAGCACGCACGGATTGGGTGTCTCGCCGGCGGCGTACGCGAGGGCGAACGGTTCGACCACCGCTTCGGCGAACCGCTCACGGGCATCGATCACCCGGTGCTCGATGCCGATGGCATCCGCCACGCAGCGCGCGGAGGCGATCGCCTCGCCGCCCAGACCGAGGTCGAGCGTGACCCCTATGACCTGGGCGCCACCCTCACGAAGCACCGCGGCTGCAACAGCCGAGTCCACACCCCCCGACAGCGCGACCCACCACACCGGTCCGCTCATCGGCGGCGCAGCGTGTCGATGATGGCGGCCGCCGCCTCGATGAAACGCTCCACGTCGTCGGTGGTGGTCCACCTGCCAACGGTGATCCGGAGCGACGCCTCTCCGGTCGCCCCGTCTACGCCGATCGCACGCAGCACATGGCTCACGTGCGCGCTGCCGGATGAACAGGCGCTACCCGCGGACACCGCGAAGCCGGCCTCATCAAGGTGAAGGAGCAGCGACTGCCCGTCACAACCGGGTATGCCGAGGTTGGTCAGGTGCGGCAGCCGAGCGGCGCCGGAGCCGTGCACGGTGACCGGCCCCACCCGGGCGGCAAGCTCACGCTCGATCGTGTCGCGCAGGCCGGCGAGCCTCGGCATCTCGACCGGACGCACGTCGTCCATGATCGCGAGCGCATGGTCGAACCCCATGGCGCCGGCAACGCTCTGTGTGCCGCTCCGCAGTCCGCCCTCCTGGCCGCCACCGCGCAGCAGCGGCTCGAACGGCGTGCCCTTGCGCAGGTACAGGATGCCCGTGCCCTTGGGCGCGTAGATCTTGTGACCCGCCGCGGACAGCGCGTCGCATCCGAGCGCGCGCACGTCGACGTCGATCTTGCCGAGCGACTGGGCGGCGTCGGTATGCAGGTACGCACCGCGCGCGTGAACGACCTCGGCGATCGCGCGGATGTCCTGCACGGTGCCGATCTCGTTGTTGGCGTGCATGACCGAGACGAGCGCCGTGCGCTCCCGCAGCGCGGAGCCGATAGCGGCGGGGTCCACGCTGCCGTCGACGTCGGGGGCCACCAGGTCAACGGCGTACCCTTCGCGCGCAAGCACCTGGGTGGCCTCGAGCACGGCGTGATGCTCGAACGCGCTCACGACCACATGCGGCTCCCGACCCGCCGCTACGGCCTTGCGCGCGATGCCCAGTACCGCGGCGTTATCCGACTCCGTGCCGCTGCCACAGAACACGACCTCGTCGGGGTGCGTCGCGCCGATGCGGCGCGCGACATCGGTTCGTGCCAGCTCAAGGGCCGAGCGTGCCTCGCGTCCCTCGGCGTACAGCGAACTCGGATTGCCTGGCCACGACGCAAGCGCCTCGGCCGTAGCCTGGATGACGCGCGGGTCAACGGGCGTGGTGGCCGCGTAGTCGAGATACACCCGCCGCATCAGGCAGGACCTTCGCCGGGCCGCTCGATCAGTGCGAGCAGGGTCCCCGCGTCGATGCCGGCCACCGGCGCGAGGAGCACGACCACGTCGTCGTGCGTGAGTCTCCCGGCGGTATGAAGCTCCACCATCCGCTCGAGCGCGTCGATCGAGATCGCGCGCATCAGGTCGTACGAGCCGCGTTGCCGGATGGCGACCGTGAACGAATCGGCCGTCTGCTGGCTATCGGCCAAGAACAGCACGCCGGCCCGCTCGGCCTTCGGGCGGACCTTGGCGCCCACCTCGCGGACGAAGTACACGGTGGCCGCCAAGGTGAGCGGGCGCTCCGTATGCCGCGTGACGATCAGCGTGCCGTCAGACGCGGTCCACGACCCATCGGCGCTCACTTCGAAGCCGAGGGCGGTACCCGCCGAGGCGACCCTCGTCCTGAACTCGCGTCTGGCGCGCTCATCCGCCGCGGTGCGCGGTGTGGGGACCGCCATCACCACCTCCGGGACCGCCTGGGTGATCGTGCGCGCATCCACACGGGGTGTGTCGTCGGACGCGTATCCCGCCGCGTCGGCGGCAAGCGATGCCGCGAGGGCCGGGTTGGAGACCTCGAGCTCGATGCCGGAGACGGTGATCTTGCCGGTACTCTCAGGAGTGTGTCGCGACACGCGAAGACCTTTCTCATCCGAGCGATGCCGTCTATCCTACCTTACCCCGGACGTCCGCCGCTCGTACCGGCCGCGGCCCTTCGGCGAGTGACTCTCGACCGTTCGTCGAATCGAACGTACCGTCGCTTGTTCGGCCTCACGGCCTTTGCTATGGTGACGTTCCCTCCCGGAGTCTCTCCGGGAAGAACCACGTTCAGGTGATCCATGGTTGATAGCCACGGGGTGGCGAGAACCCACTGGATAGCCCCGCGGAACGCCCGGCTCCGGAAACGGCTGTCGGGCGTTCTCTTTGCCCGGAACCATGCGCCGCACGCGTGCGAAGATGCGCCCGGACACCGTCTAGCGGTTGCCCTCGGTGAACTCACGCAGCAGGCTGCCGAGCCCACGGCGCTCGGCCGGGAGTTCGTCGACCCCGGCATCGGGAGCCACGAACCGCTCGACGTACTTGGCGAGCAGGTCGGTCTCGATGTTCACGGCGGCGCCGATCGGCTTGTCCTTGAGCGTGGTGTGCCCGTCGATGTACGGATCGACCGGTACGGTGAAGCCGCCGGAGCCCACCTTGCCCACCACGAGCGAGATGCCGTCGATGGCGATGGACCCCTTCTCGACCACGTAACGCATCACGTGCGACGGGGCCTGGAACTGGTAGACCGTGAACTTGCCGCCCGCCTGCCGGAGCTCGAGATGCCCGACCCCGTCGACCGTGCCGCTCACCAGGTGCCCCGCGAGACGGTCCGAGAGCCGGAGCGCGCGCTCAAGGTTCACCTTCTGGCCCTGCTGGAGCCCACCGAGGGCCGTTCGGTCGAGCGTCTCAGGGCTGACATCGGTCAGGAACGCACCGCGGATGAACTTGACGACCGTGAGTCGCACGCCATCAACGGCGATCGAATCGCCGATCTGCATGTCCCGTCCGAACTCGGGCGCGTAGACCTCCACACGCATCCCGCCACCCTGGCGGTCGGCACGTGTGATGACGCCCTCACACTCGATCAGTCCGGTGAACATACGCGGGACTCCTTCAATACGTGGGTCGAAGCTGCAGGCCCTGGGTCGAACCGAGTCTACACCATGCGTGAGAGCGCGCTGCGACGCAGGCCGCGAAGCGCCTCAGCGGGATCGTCGGCTCCGAAGATGGCGTTGCCCGCCACCAACATGTCGGCTCCGGCCTCCACCACGCGCGGCGCGGTGAGCGGGTCGATCCCGCCGTCGACCTCGATGCGCGGGTTCACGCCCGCCTCGCGGCACATGCGGGCGATCTCGGCGATCTTGGCAACCGACGAGTCGATGAAGGACTGCGCGGCGAAGCCGGGGTTCACGCTCATCACGAGCACCTGGTCCACGTAGGGCAGTACCTCGGAAAGCGCCGAAGCCGGGGTGCCGGGGTTGAGCGTGATACCCGCCTGCGCCCCGCCGTCACGGATGGCTCGGAGCGTGCGGTGTGCATGCACGGCAGCCTCGATGTGGATCGTCACGATGTCGGCCCCGGCGTCCACGTACCATTGCGCTGTGCGATCCGGGTCGGAGACCATCAGATGCACGTCGAGCGGCATCCGCGCGACACGCTTGATCGCCTTCACCACCGGCGGCCCGATCGTGAGGTTCGGCACGAAATGCCCGTCCATGACGTCCACGTGGATGAAGTCGGCGCCGGCGTCCTCCACGAGTTCGATGGCCTCGGCCAGCCGGGTGAAGTCGGCCGAGAGGATCGATGGTGCGATCGTGAGCTCGTGCGCCACTGCGTCCACGCTCCTTGTCCGTGTGCCGTCCTGACCCGCTACTCGCCGTCCTCCACGAGCCCCATACCGTGGAACTCGTCCACCGCGGTGCGGCCCATGAGGATCGACGCCGCCTCGCCGGGCATGTGGCCCTCGTACAGGATAGCCCGCACCTGACGGGTGATAGGCATCTCGATGTCGAGTTTGGCGGCGAGGTCGTCGAGCGACACGGCGCTCTTCGCGCCCTCGGCCACCATGTGCGTCTCGGCGGCGTAGCTCTCCACCGTGCCGCCACCGGCCACCCACTCGCCGAGCGCGCGGTTGCGGCTGTGGCGCGACGTGCAGGTGACGATGAGGTCGCCCATGCCGGCGAGCCCCATGTACGTGAGCGGGTTCGCGCCCAGATGCGAGCCGAGGCGGCTCATCTCGGCGAGTCCGCGGGTCATCAGCGTGGCCTTGGTGTTGTCGCCGTAGCCGAGGCCGTCGACCATGCCGGCGGCCACCGCGACCACGTTCTTCGAGGCGCCGCAGAGTTCTACGCCCACGACGTCGGGGTTGGTGTACACGCGGAACGTGGGGGCCATGAAGAGGTCCTGGAACATCCGTGCGACCTCTTCCTCATACGCCGCCACCACGGTGGCCGAGGGCACACCCTTGGAGACTTCCTCGGCATGGTTGGGTCCCGACAGCGCCGCGAGGCGGGCCTTGTTGCCGAGGACCTCCTCGAGGATCTGTGTCATACGCATGAGCGTGTTCAGCTCCACGCCCTTGGCGAGGTTGATGACAGGCACCGACGTTGGCAGATGCTCGCTCATGGCCTCGGCCACGCCGCGCACGCCGTGGCTCGGCGTGACCACCACCACCGCCGTCGCGTCCTTCACGGCCTCGGCGATATCGGACGTGGCGCTCACGCCCGGCCCCAGCTGCACGTCAGGCAGGAACATCGGATTGCGACCGTCGGTGTTGATGCCTTCGGCGATCTCGGGCTCACGCGCCCACATCGTGACGTCGTACGTCTTCTCGCCGAGGAGCCACCCCACCGCCGTGCCCCACGAACCCGCTCCGATGACGGCTACCTTCATCGCTTCTCACGTCCTTCGTCCTGTGCGGCCGACCGGACCTC